>NZ_CP011010.1:2246071-2557500 GCF_001274595.1 Stenotrophomonas maltophilia | reverse complement strand
CCGGCGCCGGGAATCAATGCGCGGCCGCAGGCGCGGTCTGCTTGCAAACGTCGTACTCGCCGCGGCTCAGTTTCTGGTCGCGGTCGGTATCGCAGGTGTGCAGGCGCTCGGCCCAGTCCGGTGCGACCGCATCCACGTCGGCCAGGGTGACGATGCCGTCCTTGTCCTTGTCGAGGGATTCATAGGCGGGCAGCAGCTTCACCTCGGTGACGTCTTCGGCTGCAGTGGCCTTGCTGGCCTCCTGTGGCTTGGAGCAGGCGCCCAGCAGCAGGGCGGTGGCAATCACGAGGGCAGCAGGGACGAAGCGGAAACCGGTCATGGCGTACTCCTGAGGGTGTGGGATCGCCAGCGTGGCGCCCTTGGCCGGATCATCGGCACCGCTCCGTAAGGGAGGTGCGAAGAACGCCGGTGTTCGCGCAGGTGGGTGGGCCATCGTTCACGGGACGCCCGAGGGACGACCAGCTGACGGAATTGTCAGGCAGGCGACAGCCAGGCGCCGGAGGCTACCGGTAAGGATGGCACCAGGCCCGCGCAGCCCCCGCGCCGGCACCGGTATGGACTCCCCGCATGCGAATTCCTTTCCTGTCCGCACGAATGCGTCGCCGCCACCTTGCACTGGGTGCGTTGTTGCTGGTGGTGCTGTCGCTGGTGATGCTGTTCCATGGTGTGTCGCGGGGTGACGCGCAGCCCGCCAGCACCCCGCCACCGGTGCCGGTGGTCACCGGTCGCGTCGAGCAGCGCGATGTGGCGCACTGGCGCAGCGGCGTAGGCACGGTGCAGTCATTGCAGAGCGCGGTGCTGCGGCCGCAGGTCGATGGCGTGCTCACCGAGGTGCTGTTCGAGGAAGGCCAGAAGGTGCGCAAGGGACAGCTGCTGGCCCGCATCGATGATCGCGCGATCCGCGCCGATCTGGGCGGCGCGCAGGCCGCAGTGGTGCGTGACCGCGCCACGCTGGATGCCGCACGCTCGGACCTGGCCCGCCTGCAGCACCTGTCCAGCGATCAGCTGGTGTCCCGGCAGATGCTTGAACAACAGGCCGCGACGGTACAGCAGCTGCAGGCGACCGGGCATGGCAACCAGGCGGTGGTGGACGCCGCGCAGGTGCAGCTGTCGTACACCCGCATCCTGGCGCCGATGGACGGCCGCATCGGCCTGCGCCAGGTCGATCCAGGCAATCTGGTGCGGGCCACCGATACCCAGGGGCTGGTCACCGTGCAGCAGACCGACCCGATCTCGGTGGTGTTCGCACTGCCGCAGGACGCATTGCCGCAGCTGCGGCAGGCATTGGCGTCCGGTGAAGTGGCGGTGCAGGCGCTCGACCGCGACGGCGGCCAGCTGCTGGCCGCAGGCCGCTTGCAAGTGATCGACAACCAGGTGGAGGAAACCTCCGGCACCGTGCGCCTGCGTGCGCGCTTTGCCAATGCCGATGATCGGTTGTGGCCCGGCCAGCTGGTCAGCGTGCGCGTGCGCACCGGTCAGAGCACCGGCGCCCTGGTGGTGCCGGCGGCGGCCATCCAGCGCGGTGTGGACGGCAGCTTCGTCTATCGCGTGCTCGGCGACGGCAGCGTGGAAGTACTGCCGGTCAGCGTCGGCGAGGCCGAGAACGGGCAGGTGGCGGTGCAGGGCGAACTGCGCGTGGGCGATGTGATCGTGCGCGACGGCCAGTCGCGCCTGCGCCCGGGTGTGGTCGTCGCTGAAGCCGCCGCATCGGCGGCACCGGTTGCCAAGGGCGGGGCCGCCCCATGAGTGCACGTGTCTCGCTGTCCAGCTGGTTCGTCAGGCACCCGGTGGCGACCACGCTGCTCACCCTGGCGGTGGTGCTGCTCGGCGTGGCTGCACTGCCACGGCTGCCGGTGGCGCCGCTGCCGGAGGCCGAATTCCCCACCATCCGGGTCAATGCCAGCCTGCCCGGGGCCAGTGCCGACACCATGGCGTCGGCGGTGGCCACGCCGCTGGAAACGCAGCTGACCGGCGTGCCAGGCATCATCGAGATGACCTCCACCAGCGCGCTGGGCAGCACCTCGATCACGCTGCAGTTCGATCTGGAAAAGGACATCGATACCGCCGCACAGGAAGTGCAGGCGGCGATCAATGCCGCCGCCGGGCGCCTGCCCAGCGACCTGCCGAACCTGCCGACCTGGCGCAAGGTCAATCCGGCCGACAGCCCGATCCTGGTACTCAGCGTGGTGTCGGCGCAGATGTCGATGACCGAGCTGAGCGATCTGGCCGAAAGCCGGCTGGCGCGTTCGATCAGCCAGATCAGTGGTGTATCCGAGGTCAACATCGTCGGCCAGCAGCGCCCGGCCATCCGCATCCAGGCCCAGCCGGAGCGCCTGGCGGCGATGGGCATGACCCTGTCCGACCTGCGCGGGGTGGCCCAGAACGCCAGCCTCAACCAGGCCAAGGGCGCGCTGATGGGCGAGCAGCGTACCTCCACCTTTGAAGCCAATGACCAGTTGTTCGATGCGCAGGACTACCGGCAGCTGGTGGTGGCCTACCGCGCGGGCTCGCCGGTGACGCTGGGCGACGTCGCGCAGGTAGTCGACGGTGCCGAGAACGCCTATGTGCAGGCGTGGCCGAACGGGCAGCCGGGCGTGGGCCTGATCATCAGCCGGCAGCCGGGCGCCAACATCGTGCGCACCACCGACGCAGTGCTGGCAGCGCTGCCGGAGCTACGTGCGAACCTGCCGGCCAGCGTCGATGTGGACGTGCTCAACGACCGCACGCGCACCATCCGCGCCTCGCTGCACGAAGTGGAAGTGACCCTGGTGCTGACCATCGTGCTGGTGGTGCTGGTGATGGGCCTGTTCCTGCGCCAGCTGTCGGCCACGCTCATCGTCGGCGCGGTGCTGGTGGTGGCGCTGGTGGCCACCTTCGCGGCGATGTATGTAGCCGGTTTCAGTCTCAACAACCTCACCCTGGTGGCACTGGTGGTGGCGGTCGGCTTCGTGGTGGACGATGCCATCGTGGTGGTGGAGAACATCCATCGCCATCGGGAGGCCGGATCGGGGCCGATCGAGGCCGCGCTGAAGGGGGCCGAGGAGATTGGTTTCACCGTGGTATCGATCAGCCTGTCATTGATCGCAGCGTTCATCCCGCTGCTGTTCATGGGCGGCGTGGTCGGGCGCCTCTTCGCCGAGTTCGCGCTGACCATCACCGTGGCCATCCTGATCTCCATCGTGGCCTCGCTGACACTGGCGCCGATGATGGCCGCGCACCTGATGAAGCGCATGCCGGCGCATCGGGACAGCCAGGACACGCTGGCCGGGCGCCTGCTGGCCGGCTACGACCGCAGCCTGCAATGGGCGCTGGGCCACCCGCGGCTGATACTGCTCGGCTTCGGCGCCACCGTGGCGGTGGCCGTGGCGTCGTACGTGATGATTCCCAAGGGCTTCTTCCCGCTGCAGGACACCGCGTTCGTCATTGCCACCACCGAAGCGGCGCAGGACATCGGCTTCGAGGAGATGGCGGCCAAGCACCAGCAACTGGCGAAGATCGCCGCCGAGGACCCGGCGTTGCTGGCCTACAACCATGCGGTGGGCGCAACCGGTGGCAGCCAGACGCTGTCCAACGGGCGCTTCTGGTTCATCCTCAAGGACCGTGGCGACCGCGACGTGGACGTGCACGCCTTCATCGACCGCCTGCGCGCGAAGATGGCCAGCGTGCCCGGCATCACCGTGTACATGCGTGCCGCGCAGGACATCAACCTCGGTGCCGGGCCGTCACGCACCCAGTATCAGTACGCCCTGCGCGGGCAGGACAGCCGCGAACTGTCGCGCTGGGCCGAACAGCTGACCACGCGCCTGCGCGGCCTGCCACAACTGCGCGACGTATCCAACGACCAGCAGGTGGGCGCCAGTGTCACCCGGCTGCAGATCGACCGCACCGCCGCAGCGCGCTTCGGCCTGACCGCCAACGATATCGACCAGGTGCTCTACGACGCCTTCGGCCAGCGCCAGATCAACGAGTTCCAGACCGACACCAACCAGTACCGGGTGATCCTGGAGATCGCACCGGGCCTGCTCGGCCAGGTCGATGCGCTGTCCTACTTCCACCTGCGCTCGCCGCTGACCGGGCAGATGGTGCCGTTGTCAGCGGTGGCGCAGGTGCAGCCGCCGGGCAACGGCCCGCTGTCGATCAGCCACAATGGCATGCTGCCGGCGGTGAACCTGTCGTTCAACCTGGCGCCGGGTGTCTCGCTGGGCGAGGCGGTCACCCTGGTCGGGCAGGCACAGGCGCAGATCGGCATGCCCGCCAGCATCAGTGGCCGTTTCCAGGGCACCGCACAGGCGTTCCAGGAGTCGCTGGCCAGCCAGCCGATGCTGATCCTGGCCGCATTGCTGGCGGTCTACATCATCCTCGGTGTGCTCTACGAGAGTTTCGTGCACCCGCTTACCATCCTGTCCACGCTGCCTTCGGCCGGTATCGGTGCGGTGCTGATGCTGTGGCTGTGGGGCCTGGACTTCTCGATCATGGCGCTGATCGGCATCGTGCTGCTGATCGGCATCGTCAAGAAGAACGGCATCCTGATGGTCGACTTCGCCCTCGATGCGCAACGCAATCGTGGATTGACACCCATGCAGGCGATCCACGAGGCCTGCCTGACCCGTTTCCGCCCGATCATGATGACCACGCTGGCGGCATTGCTCGGCGCCATTCCGCTGATGATCGGCTTCGGTACCGGCTCGGAGCTGCGCCAGCCGCTGGGCGTGGCGGTGATGGGTGGCCTGCTGATCAGCCAGGTGCTGACCCTGTACAGTACCCCGGTGATCTACCTGGCCCTGGACCGGCTGTTCCTGCAGCGCCGACGTGAGCGCAGGGCAGCGGCAGGCGCCGCGCTGACGGAGCCCGGATGAAACTGCTGATCGTCGAGGATGAGAGCAAGACCGCTCATTACCTGCGCACCGGGTTGGGCGAGCAGGGCTGGGCGGTGGATCTGGCCGCCGACGGCGTGACCGGCCTGCACCTTGCGCGCGAGTTCGACTACGACGTGATCGTGCTGGACGTGATGCTGCCGGGCATGGACGGCTTCAACGTGCTGCGCGAACTGCGTCGCAGCAAGCAGACCCCGGTGATCATGCTGACCGCGCGTGACCGCGTGGATGATCGCGTGCACGGGCTGGGGCAGGGCGCCGACGACTACCTGGTCAAGCCGTTCTCGTTCATCGAACTGCTGGCGCGCCTTCAGGCGCTGGTGCGGCGTGGGCGCCAGCAGGAGCCGACCGAGCTGCAGGTGGGCGACCTGCAGGTGAACCTGCTGGCACGACGCGCCTATCGTGACGGCGCGCGACTGGACCTGACCGGCAAGGAATTCGCGCTTCTGGCGTTGCTGGCGCAGCGACGCGGCCAGATCCTGTCCAAGACGGTGATTGCCGCCCAGGTCTGGGACATCAACTTCGACAGCAATACCAACGTGGTGGAAGTGGCGATCAAGCGGCTGCGCAGCAAGCTCGATGGCCCGTACCCGAGCAAGCTGCTGCACACCGTGCGCGGCATGGGCTACGTGCTGGAAGTGCGCGACGATGAAGGTGACGGTCGATGAGGATGTCGATTGCGCAGCGCCTGTCGGCGATGTTCGCGCTGGCCGCGCTGCTGGTGTTCACCCTGCTGGGCATCGGCGTGTACGGCGTGCTGGAGCGGCAGGTGGTGCGCTACCAGCACGCCGAGCTGCAGACCAAGCTGCACGCGGTCAGCGGCAGCGTGGCGATGTGCGATACCCGCGAACGCTGGAGCAAGGTGCGCGACAAGGTCGGCAACCTGATCTCCGGCGACCGCGACACGCTGGTCTGGGCGTGGAGTGATGACCCGACCTTCCGCATCGGGGCGGAGCGTCCTTCGGTGCGGCCACCGACCAAGGGCGATGCGGGGATGGGGACGCTGCAGCGGGCAGGCGGGCATCCATTGCGCACCCTTTACGAGCACGTGCCTGGCAAGGGGGTGCGGCCGGCCGTGGATCTTTGGATCGGCATCGATTCGGAGCCCTACACCCACGCATTGCAGCGCTTTGCGTGGGCGCTGTGGATTGCCGGCGCGCTGGGCGTGCTGCTGGTGGCCGGGCTAGGCTACTGGATCGCGCGCCTGGGGCTGGCACCGCTGCGCGCGCTTTCCGACGAGGCACGCTCGCTCAGTCCACAACGGCTGTCGCAGCGCCTGGCGGCCGATGGCCTGCCGGCGGAACTGGGCCACCTGACCAGCGCGTTCAATGGCGCGCTGGACCGGCTGGAAGCGGCCTACACCCGCCTGGACGGCTTCAATGCCGACGTCGCCCATGAGTTGCGCACGCCGCTGGCCAACCTGATGGGCCAGACCCAGGTGGCGCTGTCACGGCCACGCGACAACGCCGAGCTGCAGGAGGTGATGCAGTCCAACCTGGAAGAACTGGAACGGCTGCGTGCCATCGTCAACGACATGTTGTTCCTGTCGCGTGCCGGGCAGGGTGACATCGCCATGGAGACCCGTCAGGTTGCGCTGGCCGAGGAAGTGGCGGCCGCAGGCGACTTCCTCGAGCTGTTGTTCGAGGATGCCGGGCTGACCCTGCACATCGAGGGCGACGCCACCGCCCGCATCGACCCGTCGCTGTTCCGGCGCGCATTGACCAACCTGCTGCACAACGCCGTGCAGCATGCGCGGCCCGGAAGCGCGGTGCGCGTGCAGCTGCAGGCCGAAGGCGAGGGCGCGCGCATCGCGGTAATGAACGAGGGCGCCGGCATCGCTGCCGAGCACCTGCCGTTGCTGTTCGAGCGCTTCTACCGCGTGGACCAGGCCCGTGAGTACCGGAGCGAACGCCACCACGGCCTTGGGCTTTCGATCGTCAAGGCCATCGCCATGCTGCATGGCGGCGACGTGTTCGTGGCCAGCCACGAGGGGCTGACCACGGTGGGGTTCACGGTCGCCTGCTGAGGCGGCAGCTCAGCTGCGCTTGCCGAACTGGTCGGCAAATGCATCCGTGGCCCGTACCAGCGCGTCGACCGTGGCCGGTTCGTTCGCACTGTGGCCCGAGGTCACCATCTCCAGCCGCGCTTCCGGCCATGCCTTGGCCAGATCCCAGGCACTGCGCGGCGGGCAGATGATGTCGTAGCGGCCTTGCACGATCACCCCGGGCAGGTGGCGGATGCGGTCGATATCGCGCAGCAGCTGGTTGGCTTCAAGGAAGATGCCGTTACGGAAGTAGTGCGCTTCGATGCGCGCCTTCGCCAGCGTGTCCAGCGGATCATCGGTGGATACGGCATCCACATCGTGCTGCAGGGTGGCGGCGTTGTCCTCCCAGCCCAGCCACGCCTGTGCCGCTTCGATGCGGGTGGCTTCATCGGCGCTGTCCAGGCGCGTCCAGTAGGCGGCGATCATGTCGGCGCGCTCGCCCTCTGGAATATAGGCCTCGTAGCGGTCCCAGCGTTCGGGGAAGATCCAGCGCGCACCCCCGCTGGCCTCTGCGAACCAGCGGTTTTCGATCTCGCGGCCGAGGAACACGCCGCGTACGATCAGGCCGGTCGCACGCGCGGGATGCGCCTGCGCATAGGCCAGCGACAGCGTCGAGCCCCAGGAGCCACCGTAGACCAGCCAGCGTTCGATGCCCAGATGCTCACGCACCTTCTCGATGTCGGCCACCAGCGCCTGCGTGGTGTTGTCGCGCAGCTCGCCGAACGGCGTGGAGCGCCCGCTGCCACGCTGGTCGATCAGCACGATGTGGTAGCGCGCCGGGTCGAAGAAGCGGCGATGGGTCGGCGAAATGCCGGCGCCCGGCCCGCCGTGCAGGTACACCACCGGTATTCCGTCCGGCGTGCCGCACTCCTCGATGTGCAGGGTGTGCAGATCGCTCACCGCCAGGGTGAACTCGCGGTAGGGCTCGATGGCCGGGTACAGGGTACGCATGACGGGTGTCTCACAATCAGGGCCTGCCAGCATACCTCCCACCGTGGCAGCCAGCGTTGGCCCCAGCCTGCCTTGCAGGCGCCGGTTGGGCCAATAGGATAAATTGTAGGCCACTCACCTGGGGATCACGGTCATGGCGGGCTCAGACGTAGTGCAAGGCCCCGCCAGGCAGGCGGTGGCTGCGCGCCTGGACGACCTGCGCCAGCTGCGCCGCCGATTGCTGTACGGAGGCGGCGCGCTGATCTCCGCACTGGTAGTGCTGACCGCCCTGGTCAGTGCCATCGCCGATGTCGAGGAGTTCCACGCGCGGGAGCGGCATTCCTTCAACGAGGCGCGTGCCGCCGCCGAATACTACCTGCTGCAGCGTGATCGCGCCTATGCCACCTCCATCAACGGTAATGATGTGCTGTGGCGTGACCAGCGGGCCGGACTGGCCGCTTCCGGTGCCGGACTGGCCGCCCGCTTCCACGCGCAGGGCGAAGAAGTGCTGGTTCGCGCCGAAGGGCGTACTGCGGTGCCCTGGCTGGTGCTGGGGCTGAAGGACAAGCCGCTGCCGGAACAGGAACTGGCCGCGTACCTGGGCATGGTGGACATCTATTCGGCCTACACCGCCGATTCGATCACTTCACAGAATGCTTCCGGGCCATTGCTGGTCTATGCCTACGAGCCGCGGGGACGGCTGCTGGCGGTGTCCAACATCAGCGATGAATCCCAGTTGCTGCGCGCACTGGGTGTAACGACCCGCCAGCAGGCCTTTGCGCGGCTGCTGGGTGAGGAAGCGCGGTTCCGCCAGGCAACCGTGCGTCCCGGGCCCATCCGTGAAGCCGCGCGCGAGGGGCGCCTGATGTCGCGCTATGGCATCAATCCGTTCACTGGTCAGCCGTCGCTGATCGGCATGGTCACCCTGGCCGAAGGCACCACTCCGTACTTCCGGCGCGTGGTGTTTGAATCTGTCGGCAACATCAAGGCTCAGCTGGAAGCGCGCGAGCAGGGTCGCTACCTGGTCAGCACGGCAGAGCGGCAGGTGGTGCTCAGTACCGGCGGCCTGTCCAACCGGGAGCAGGATCTGTTGATGAGGCTCGCGCCAAGCGACACGGCGCGCGCAGGGAGACAGCCGCCGCGACGGTACAGCCAGGGGTCGTTCGTACTGGCCAGCGGGCTGCCAGGCGTCGAGTGGACCCTGAGCCATGTGTACGGCTGGTCCGATATCTGGCGCAGCCAGGGCGCCTACCTGCTGGCCCGTGCGCTCAGTGCGCTGCTGATCATCAGTCTGCTGTGGTGGCTGCTGCGGCGCATCGACCGGCGTGTGTTCACCCCGGCGCTGGCCGATGCTTCGCGGGTGTACGAGAGTGAGGCGCTGAGCCGGGTCATCATCGGGACGGCACCGGTCGGACTGGTCCTGCTGGCCAGGGACAGCGGTGAGCCGCTGTTGCAGAACGACGCAGCGCGTCAATTGGTTGAGACCGTACGCACGGCCAGCGAAGTCGCGTCGCCGCCACTGTACTTGCGCCTCGCCGAAGTGGGTCGCAATGCGCGCATCGATGAAGTACTGGAACTGCAGTGGTCTCCCGCCGAATCGGGCACCGCCACCCAGTTGCAGATCAGCATGGCGCAGGCCACCTATTACGAACAGCCGGTGTGGGTCTGCGCACTGCGCGACGTCACCGCCCAGGTGGAGCTGGAAGAAAACCTGCGCCGCGCTCGCGAGGATTCCGAGGCGGCACGCCAATCCGCCGAAGCGGCCAACCGGGCCAAGTCCGCCTTCGTAGCCACCATGAGCCACGAGATCCGCACGCCGCTCAACGGCGTGCTGGGCCATCTGGAGCTGCTGGCCCGCTCGCCGTTGCAGCCGGGCCAGCGCGAGCGGCTGGACCGCATCCGGTTCTCGGCCGACGCCCTGATGCGCATCATCAGTGACGTGCTGGATTTCTCCAAGATCGAGGCCGGCCAGCTGGATGTGGAGCCGGTGCCCTTCGCGTTGCGCCCGCTGATCGAAGGCGTGGCGCTGCTGTTCGCACCCGATGCGCTGCGCAAGGGCGTGCGCCTGTACTTCACCGTGGACGCGGCGGCCGGCCAGCTGTGCGTGGGCGATGCACACCGCATCCGCCAGATCCTCACCAACCTGGTGGGCAACGCGGTCAAGTTCACCGAATCCGGGCGCATCCTGCTGCGGGCAGAACTGCACCACTCGGCGGGGCAGGGTGCTCAGCTGCGCGTGCAGGTCATCGACTCCGGCATCGGCATGAACCCGGAACAGACCGCGCAGCTGTTCCAGCCGTTCCAGCAGGCGGACGCCAGCGTTTCGCGTCGCTACGGTGGCAGTGGGCTTGGCCTGGCGCTGTGCCAGCAGATCGCCCAGGCGATGGGCGGGCAGGTGTCGGTGGAAAGCACCGAAGGGGTTGGCAGCAGCTTCACCCTGCTGCTGCCGATGCAGGTACAGGCGTTGCAGCCGCCGCCCACGCAACCGCTGCTCGGCCGGCGGGTGACCGTCTTGTCGAGCACGCCGGAATGGCGCGCCGAGATGGAGCGCCTGCTGGTCGCGTGGGGGGCGACCGCCACCGTGTTCGACCGCCCGCAGAGCGACGACGAGGGCGGCGATGCGCTGCTGATCGTGGGCGACCACCGCGCATGGAGCATCGACGAAGAGCAGCAGCTGATGCAGGGCTACGCGCGCACCGTGCATGCCCATGCACAGGGCCCGCTCAGTGCGGAAACCCGCGGCGACCGCATCGAAGTCAGCAGCTACGTCAGCGAGGCCGTGCTTGAGGCACTGGCACCCGGCGAAAGAGCGGGGGGCCACGTGGCGGTGGTGAAGCCTGTACGAGCAACGGCCGCCCGCGGGCGCGTACTGCTTGTGGAGGACAACGCGGTGAACCGCGAGCTGATCCAGCAGCAACTGGAGGAGATCGGTTTCGCCGTGGACGCTGCCGGCAATGGTGCGGAGGCGTTGGAACTGTGGAAGGACGGTCACTACCGTGCGGTGCTGACCGACATCAACATGCCGGTGATGGATGGCTATGCCCTGGCCCGTGACCTGCGTCAGCGCGGCCAGTCGCTGCCGATCCTGGCGATCACCGCCACGGCGCTGGCCAGTGAACGCGAGCGCTGCCTTGCTGCCGGCATCGATGATCTGTTGCTGAAGCCTTTCAACCTGGACCGGCTTGAGGTTGCCCTGGCCCGCACCAACGCTCCAGCGGACCACGTACGCGGCCAGCAGCGGGGGGCGGGGCCCGCTGCGGTGCCGGTGCCTCGCGACATTCCCGCAGGCATCCGCCGGATTTTTGTTGATACTGGCGACCAGGATCTTCAGGCCATCCTCGATGCACGCGCCAACGGGGACACTGCAGCGCTTCTGGAGCGTGTGCACGGATTCAAGGGGGCCTTGCAGATGATGGGCGAGCAGGCGCTGGCCGAGCAGTGCGGCGAGATCGAGAGTGCGTTGCGCCAAGGTGCGAGCGCCAGCGATGGGGCCTTGGATGCGCTGCAGCTGGCTCTCAGCGCCCGCCTGGAGGACTATCGCCGCGATCTGGACGCATCCTTGTAAGATGCAGCGGCGAGGGCATGGCGTATCGATGCCGGTAGCCAGTTGCGAATCGGAGCCGAGCATGGCTCGGCTCCACCGTGGATCCACGCCATGCGTGGATGCCTTTCAGAAATCCATCGTCGCCGAGAACAGCACCGTTCTCGGCGCGCCCAATGCCAGGCTCGACAACAACGGCATGCCCCAGTACGCCTTGTTGGTCACGTTGTTCACGCTGGCGCGCAACGCCAGCGGGCGGCCGGCCAGCGTGGTGCTGTAGCGCGCACCCACGTCGAACAAGGTACGCCCGGGCACCGACAGGCGGTTGTCGGCACTGATGTACTGCTTCGACATCGCGGTGGCGTTGCCGGTCAGGGTCAAACCGCTCAGCGCCGGCACATCCCATTCCACGCCCAGCTTGGCTTGGCGCTGTGCCACCGCAGTCGCGATGCGGCCTTCATTGACGCCGCCTGCGGTGCGGGTCAGCTGGGGTTGCACGTAGGCCACGCCGCCCATCAGGCGCAGACCATCCAGCGGTGCGCCGAAGAAGCCCCATTCCACGCCGCGGTTCCGCTGCTCGCCGCCGAACGAGAAGATATTCGTGACCGGGTCGGTGTAGCTGCTTGGTCGCTTGATCTCATACACGGCGAAGGTGTGCGCGAAGCGGCCCAGGTCCAGTTTCAGGCCCAGCTCTTTCTGCTTGGTGCGGAACGGTGCGAACACATCGCCGGCATTGGCGGCGGTCATCGGCGCGGTGGCACCCTGGCTGAGGCCCTCGATGTAGTTGGTGTAGACCGAGACTTTGTCCGTGGCCTTCACCAACAGGGCGAAGGCAGGGGTGGTGGCGCTCTCGTCATAGCGCGAGGTGCGCGCACCGGTGGCTACGCTGAAGGTTTCGCTCAGCACCTGCTGGCGGCGCACGCCCATGGTCAGCTGCACGCGGTCATCGGCGAAGGACAGGGTGTCGGCGAAGCCGATGCTGTCCAGCTTCAGCTCGGTATGCGAGATGTGCGGTGCCACGAACGGCGCCGCCGGGCCCCACACCGGGTGGTACAGGTTGGTGGTCCAGTCCCAGCCCGGCACGCTACGGCGGCCGTAATCGTTCTGGGTGTGCTGGTAGTGGGTCACGTTGGCAGCCCACTGGTGGCCGACGCTGCCGGTGTGGAAGCGGCCGCGCAGGCCGGCATCACCGGACTGCTTCCTGATATCGAACGCGAGCTGGCCGATCACCGTGGTGAAGTCGCCGGCCGGGTTCAGCACCTGCGCGCTGATCGAACCGTTGTAGCGGTAGTCGGTCTTGCTGGTGCCATAGGCCAGGTAGGCCATCAGGTTGTCATTGATGTCCAGCTCGCCGCGCAGCATTGCGCCCTTGTCGCGGCTGTCGACGTAGGCCCAGTCCGGGTTGATCAGGGTATCGCCGCGCGGCGGCCGCGGAATAGCCACGCCTGGTGCCAGGCCAACACCACGGGCCGGGCCGTCGACGCGGTCGTCGGCGCTGTACAGATCGGCGGAGAGGCGCGCGCGCTCGCCGCGCCAGTCCAGTGCCAGCGCACCCAGCTGCACCTTCTTGCTCTGCTTGCCCACGGCGCCGTCGCCATCACGGTAGGCACCGTTGAAGCGGATGCCGAACTGCTTGTCGGCGCCCAGCCGGCGGCCGAGATCCACGTGCGTGCCGAACTGCGCATCGGAAGCGAAGTTGGCGCTGACCCGCAGCAGCGGCTGTTCGCCCGCGCGCTTGGGCACCAGGTTGACGCTGCCGCCAACCGAGCCGCCCGGTGGCATGCCGTTGAGCAGTGCGGACGGGCCCTTCAGCACCTCGATGCGCTCGAACATCTCCGGCGAGGTTCGGTAGTACGGCGCCATGCCGCTGAGGCCGTTGAAGGTGGTGTCACTGGTGCTGGAGGCGAAACCGCGGATTGAATAGTTCTCGCTCCACGAACCGGTCACGCCGTTGCTGAACACCGTGGGGTCAGTCGCCGCGATGACGTCGGTCAGGTCCCTGGCCTGGCGGTCGCGGATGAAGGCCTCGGTATAGCTGACGGTGCTGAACGGCGTGTCCATGAAGTCCTTGTCGCCAAGCAGGCCGACGCGGTTGCCGGAGGCGACCTGGCCGCCGGCATAGTCGCTGGTCACCCGGCGCTGTTCCTGTACCTGCACCGAGGGTAGGGTGGACGGCGCCGAGTCGGCCAGCGCAGCGAACGAGGCCAGCAGGCCCAGCGCCAGGGCCGACACGCGGTAGCGCCGGGCACCGCCCGGCGGATGCATCAGCACATGGCCGGTACCCAAGGCCGGACGAAGGATCGAAGAGCGAACGAACTGCACGGTCATGCCAGATTCCTGTGAATCGCAGGTGCGAACGCGCCTGGCGCGCTGCCAGCGGCAAGCACGGGGAGAGGGCGCAGCGCAGGGTTGTCGGCTGGGTGGGGACCTGGCGGTAAGTGAGCCACGGGCTCGATTCCGGCGTGCGTCGTGATTGCGAATCAGACGCATTCCGAATTAGTTGAGTACATTAAACTAAATTGCAGGGTGCGGACAAGAGGGTCCATTTGCTGGCACGCTCACTACGGTATGAACATGCACACCGAGATCCCGGCGCCGGCCCGTGGCCGCCCGCCCACCATCACCCCCGATCGCCTGGCCGACATCGGCATCAAGCTGGGCCTGCCGAACCTGACCATGGCCAACGTGGCCGCCGAACTGGCTGTGACCCAGGCTGCGCTCTACAAGCGCGTGGCCAATCTGGAGGCGCTGAAGCGGCTGGTAGCCGATACCGTGTTCCAGCGCTGGCAGATTCCGCGCGCCTCGGCCGACGCACCGGGTGGGCTGGAGGCCTATCTGATGGGTTTCGTGGCATCGCTGTGCGAAGTGGTGAAGGCCCACCCCGGGCTGCCGCCGTACCTGCTGCGCCGCGCGGTGGCGACTGCGCCGATGCTGGACAAGATCGCCTCGCACCAGGCGCATGTGGCCGAAGTGTTCGGCCTGCCGCTGGACAAGGCGCGCTGGCTGCTGGCCACGATTGCGTTCTATTGCATTGCCGGTGCCGACACGATCTACGCGATTGCCGATGACGAAGAGGGGCAGGTGATCACCGAGTTCAGGCAGGGGATGCGTGCGCTGGTGATCGGTTCGCTGGAGGTGCTGCAGCTTCGCTAGATCCACGCCATGCGTGGATGCCGTTGCACGGTTCGCCACGGCCCCATCCACGCATGGCGTGGATCTACAATGCGACCATGCCTGCCACGCCCACCCTCGATGATCTGCGCCGCTACGCGGTGGCGCGCACGTTGTTCAAACCCACCACGCTGCTGAGCGCGATCCGCCGCCTCGGCTTCGTGCAGGCCGACCCGATCCGTGCGCCGGCACGCGCGCAGGATCTGACCCTGCGCCATCGGGTGAAGGACTATCGCGCAGGGGATCTGGAGCGGCGCTATGCGCGCCTGCCGGTGGAGGAGGATTGCCTGGTGAACTACGGCTTCCTGCCGCGCGAGCATCTGGCGCTGATGCATCCACGGGTGTCCAAACGCGCGTGGGACGCCGAAACCCAGCGACGCGCGGCGGACGTGCTGGCCTTCGTGCGCGAGCGTGGCAGCGTGCATCCACGTGAGGTGGACCAGGCCTTCGCGCATGGCCGGGTGACCAACTACTGGGGTGGCACCAGCAATGCCAGCACCCATCTGCTGGATGGCATGCACTACCGCGGCCTGCTGCGTGTGCAGCGTCGTGACAGCGGCACGCGTATCTATGCGGTGGCCGACCACAGCGAAGCCGATGCCAGCGAACAGGCGCAGATTGAACGCGCCGCCGCCCTGATCGACCTGGTGGTGCGCAAGTACGCGCCGTTGCCCTCGGCCAGCCTGACCTACCTGGTGCGCCTGCTGGGCTACGGCGCACCGCATCTGGCCGAGCAGACCCGCAAGGCGTTGGCGCTGGCCAAGCAGCAGCTGGCCAGCTGCACGCTGGAAGGCACCACCTGGTACTGGCCGGCGGATGAGAATCCGCGCTCGCGCCGCCATGCACCGGACGAACAGGTGCGCCTGCTGGCCCCGTTCGACCCGGTGGTGTGGGACCGCCGCCGCTTCGAGCTGCTGTGGGCGTGGGTCTACAAGTTCGAAGCCTACACGCCTGCGCCGAAGCGCCAGTACGGCTATTACGCACTGCCGGTGCTGTGGCACGACCAGGTGGTGGGCTGGGCCAATCTCAGCGTACGCGACGGTGAACTGGCATCGAGCGTGGGCTATGCCGGCAGGTCGTTGGCACGCGACAAGGTGTTTCGAGGCGCGCTGGACGACGAGCTGCAGCGTATGGCCGCGTTCCTGTAGCGTCCGGGCATTCGTGCCCACCAAGGTGGGCACCTACCGAAGCAATTCCAAACTAGTCTGGTGGGCATCTACCGATACCGTCGTGCATGCGCCACCATCGCCAACACCACTACGCCGGCGGCCACGCTGGTGTGGCCGGATAGTGCGGCCAGACCAGATCCCACCCCCAGCCCGCGCATTGCGAATACGGTGCTGAACACCAGCAGCGCCCAACCCATGGCCCGCAGCTGCTGGGTCGCCTGCGCGCTCAGCACGCGACGCACCACGTCCCGCTGATGGCGTTCCATCGAAAGCGCAAGGCAGGCGAACGCCGCTACTGACAACACGAAGAGAATGAGGTGGATCATGCGCCGGCCTCCGGTACCGCATTGCGTGACGCTGCAGACGGCCTTGCGCGCTTCGCCTTTGGCGCATGCCGCCAGGTGCGCCAAGCCAGTAACGAGTGCAGGGCGGCCAATGCCAGCAGGGTCAGGTCGGTCCCGGCAAACGCCCAATCGCCCATCGCCAGCGCGTGCCACAGTGGGTGCGAGGTGGTCATCGCAGTCAGTACTGGCAACAGCGCCAGCAGCAGTGCCGCCAGCAGAAACTGTTCGATCCACGCGCGCTTCGCTGTACGCAGCGCGGCGTGCACGAACATGGCCGCCCAGGCCAGGAAGAACAGATGCATCTCCCAGGCCGCGCGGCTGTCCATGGCGACCGGCAGCAGGCGGTTGGCCCACAGGTAGGCGGCCATCGCCACCGACAGCCCGGCGACGGTGGCGATGTTGAGCCGCTCGACCAGGCGGAAACCGAAGTAGGGCCGTTGCGGATCGGCCAGCTGCGCGCGTCGCTTGACCGTCCACAGGACCAGCCCGGTGCCGACCATGGCGGTGCCGGCCAGGCTGACGATGAAGTACAGCCAGCGCAGGGCGGCATCGGCGAAGCGGCCCAGGTGCAGGCCATACAGCACGCCCTGGGTATCGGCGGCGACGCCTGAGTGTTCCTTGATCTGCAGCAGCTGCCCATCGCTGCCGTCGAACAGCAGGTAGTTCGGGGTGGTGGAAACACGACTGGACTGCGCGCGCACCACGGCCACGCGTGCGTTCTCGTCGCCGGGATTCTGTACCTGCACGCTGCCTGCAGCGCCAGTGCCCCAGCGCTGCTCGGCCTGTTGCACCAGCGCACCGACGTCGGTAAGCGGGGCAGGGTGGCCTGCTGGCTTCTGCGGCGGCAGGAACAGGCGCATCTCGCTGATCACTTCGGCCTGCTGGCGTTTGTCCGGCAGTTTGGCCAGGCCCCACGGCATGTACAGCACCGCCAGCATCACCAGCCCGCTCCAGGTGATCATGAAATGGAAGGGCAGGCCGAGCACCGAGACCGCGGCGTGACCGTCCAGCCACGAGCGCTGGCCCTTGCCCCAGCGGAAGGTGAAGAAGTCGGCGAAGATCTTCTTGTGGGTGATCACGCCGCTGACGATGGCCACCAGCATGAACATCGCACACAGGCCGACGATCCAGCGGCCCCACATGGCCGGCATGTAGTGCAGGTTGAAGTGGAAGGCGTAGAAGAAGTCGCCACCACCCGTATCGCGGGCCTGCAGCGGTGCACCGGTGCTGGCATCGAACAGGCCCGAGTCGAAACCGTGGCGGCCACGTCCGCCAGGGCTGGCCCACATCGCCGACACCCATGGCATGCGCTGGCTGGGCAGGCTGAGGTTGATCTGGCTGGCTGCAGGTGTGTCGGCCATGATCGCCGTGACGGTACGCTGCGCGACCGCAGCCGCGTCCGGCAACGTAGACGGTGTGGCGATTTCCGGCCGGGTGTAGCGCGAGAGCTCGTCGCGGAAGTAGCTGGCGGTGCCGGTGAGGAACATCGCGTACAGGATCCAGCCGGCCAGCAGCCCCACCCAGATATGCAGGTCGGACATGGTCTGGCGGATACCGCGTGGCTTCGGGGAGCGATCGACCTGGCTCATGCCCCGCCTCCGTCGCCAACCGTTTGTGCGATCAACCACAGCGGCAACGCGGCGATGACCAGGCCCAGCCACGCACGCCATGCCGAGCGCACTGCGAATACCCAGACCACGGCGCCGGCATACAGCAGGAAGCTGGCAAGCATGCCGGTGAACACGGCTTGGCGGCCATCGATGGGCAGCGCCAGCGCGGCGATGCTGCACAGGGCAGCCAAGGCATAGCCACCGAACAGCGCGGCGAGGATGCGTGAGACCAGCGGCAGCCAGGCCAGCACGGAAGCGGTACGGGAAACGCTCACATCAGTTCTCCGGGGCGCCCTGCGCGATGGCGGGGCGCCCGTGTATCAGGCATCAGAAATCGACGGTGGCCGACAGCAGCGCGGTGCGCGGCGTGCCCAGCCCGGAGCCGAGGCTGCCGGCCCAGTACGCCTTGTTGGTGAGGTTCTGCACGCTGGCACGCAGCACCAGCGGGTGACCGGCGGCCTGCAGTGCATAGCGGGCGCCGAGGTCGAACACGGTGCGGCCCGCCACCCACTGGCTGTTGTCTGCGTTGATGTAGCCCTTGGACAGGCTGACTGCATTGCCGGTGAGGGTGAGGCCGGCCACGGCGGGCACATCCCATTCCACGCCCAGTTTGCCCTGCCACTGCGGGGTGGCGGTGGCCAGGCGGCCCTGGTTGATGCCGCCCTGGGTGCGGGTCAGCTTCGGCTGCAGCCAGCCGATGCCGCCGAGCACGCGCAGCTGTTCGGTGGCCTGGCCGAACACGGTCCATTCCACGCCACGGTTGCGTTGCTGGCCGCCGGACGAGAACACGTTGGTGGCCGGGTCGGTGTAGGCGCCGGGCTTCTCGATCTCGTACACGCTCAGCACACTGGCCAGGCGACCGAAGTCAACCTTGGCACCGACCTCGCGCTGGCGCGTCTTGTACGGCGGGAACACGTCGCCAGCGTTGGCGGCGGTGGCCGGGGCGGTGCTGCCCTGGCTCAGGCCTTCGATGTAGTTGGCATACAGCGACAGGCGATCGTTGGCCTTGAACAGCAGTGCACCGGCCGGAGTATTGGCGCTGGCGTCGTAGCGTGCAGTGCGCTTGCCGGTGCTGCCATCGAAGGTATCGCTGAGTACGGTCTGGTGACGGATGCCCAGGGTCAGCTGTACGCGATCATCGATGAAGGACAGCGTATCGGCGATGCCCACGCTGGTGGTGCGCACTTCCGCGGTCTTCGGCAGCGACGCATCACTGAAGCTTCGATCAATGGCCGGGCCCCACTGCGGGTTGTAGATGTTGGTCACCCAATCCCTGGCCAGCAGGTTGCGCTTGAAGCCGAATTTCTGGTCGTGCTGGTACCACGCTGCACTGATCGCCAGTGCATGATCGACCGCACCGGTGCGGAACCGTGCCGAGAGGCCGGCTTCGGCGGTGTCCTTGCTGTAGATGAAGCGCTGGTGGGCGAAGTTGTTGCGGAAGTCGCCGGCTGCGTTGGTGATCAGCGTGGTGGCGCTGGCGATGGAGTCGAAATCGGTGTGGCCGTGCCCGTAACTGGCATGCGCCTGCAGGTGGTGGTTGATGTCGAACGACCAGCGCAGCGCGGCGGCCTGGTCCTTGACGGTGCTGAAGGTCCAGTCCGGTGCGAACAGGGTGCTGGCCTTCGGCGGTCGGGGCACCGCCAGGCCGGGCGACAGCGACACGCCACGGTTGAGGCCATCCACATGGTCGCGGCTGCTGAGCAGGTCCAGCGACACCTGCGAGCGCTCACCACGCCAGTCCAGGCCGAGCGAGGCCAGCTGCGTTTTGTGCTGCTGGTGGTCGGTGGCAGTGTCGCCGTCGCGGTGCACGGCATTGAGGCGCACGCCGAACTGCTTGCCCGCGCCAAAGCGGCGGCCGACATCCAGATGACCGCCCCACTGCGTGTCGCTGCCATAACTGGCAGTGAAGCGGGTCAACGGCGTGTCGCCAGCACGCTTGGGCACCAGGTTCACCGCACCGCCCACCGAGCCGCCCGGCGGCATGCCGTTGAGCAGCGCGGACGGGCCCTTCAGCACCTCGATGCTCTCGGCCAGCTCCGGGGTGACGCGGTAGTAGGGAATCAGCCCGTAGAGGCCACCGAATCCGATATCCGACGAGGCGACACCGAAACCGCGGATGTTGAAGTAGTCGGTGATGCCACCACTGGACCCACTGCTGTAGACGCTGGGGTCGGTCAGCGCGATCACCCGTACCAGGTCCGGCGCCTGGATGTTGTCGATGAATTCGGCGGTGTAGCGGGTGGTGTTGAACGGCGTGTCCATGAAGTCGAGCTCGCCGAGCAGGCCGACGCGGCTGCCGCGCGTGACCTGGCCACCCGCATAGGCATCGGCGGGTGCGGCTTTGTCGGCGCGTACGTTCACGGTGGGCAACTGGAGGGCGCCATCGGGTGCATCGTTGGCGTGGGCTGCGATGGCGATCAACAGGGTGGGCAGCAACGCTGCACGTGCGGCCACGGACAGCGCGGAGCGGCGTGGGAGGGGCAGGGTTCGCAGGGGGAGGGACATGGCGGTTCTCGTGTGGTGGGTCGTGCGATCGGCCAGCACGGCGCCGTCGATGACCTGCAGGGGCAGGGCGACGCGGGCTGTGGAATGGCTGGCAGAGGGCACGGCGCTGCCGCTGGGGCAGTGCTGCACGCGAGGTGCGTGGGCGATCTGTGGCTGGGTGGAACGACGCGCGTGGCGCGGATGCTGCCGTGTGGATCAGATATCGTCGGCAAGGTCGTCGAGGTCCTGCAGGCCACCGCCGCGTGCCAGCACGCGCTCGTAGTTGCGGCGGCGACGCTGGTCGGTTTCGGTGGTGGTCTCGCCACGCTTCCAGTAGCCGGCAACGGCAACATCGGTGCGTGGCAGGCCGACCGTTTCGATGAAGTGGCGGCGCAGGGCGCGCATTTCCTCGCGCTCCCCGGCCGCCCAGACCGTGCTGCCAGGCGGCGGCTGCTGTTGGCGCGCCTGCTGCAGCAAGGGCGCGTCACCGGTGGCAAGGCGATGCACGCAGACACCGTCGAGGTGCGGCAGCTCGTCTACCGGGAAAGCATCCTCCGAGCTGACCCAGGCCCGCGCACGCTGACCGACAGGCCACTGCTGCAGCAGGGCAAACAGGGCTGGGATGGCGCTCTGGTCTGCGAACAGCAGGGCGCAGGTGCCTTCGCGCTGCGGCACCTGCAGATGGGGGCGCGGCCCGGTCAGATCGAAGGCATCACCGGGGCGCAGCGCACGTACCCACGCCAGCATCGGCCCCGGCGCCTCGTGCAGCACTACGTCGAGGGTGAACTGGCGGGTGGCGGCATCGACGCTGCGCACGGTGTAGATCCGTGACACATCGCCGAACCCGGCGCCCAGCTGGATGCGCACCGCGATGTTGGCACGCTGCCATGGCGCAAGTTCTGCGTGTTCCGGCAGCTGGACCAGAAGGCGCAGCAGGCTGGCGCACGGCTGCACGACCGCGACCACCTGGACCTGCAGCGCCTGCAGGCCGCGATCATGGTCGGCGCTGCGCAGCCGCCCGGCCGGGGTGATTGAAGTGGGGGACGCGGACATCGACAACGATCCTGGACACTGCAGATGCGAATTAGTTACATCATAGTAAACTAAATTGATCGCACTGCAACCCGGGCCTGTCCGAAGGACACGCGACGCGTTGACCACTGCGTGGCGGCGGACCACCATGACAGCCCTTGCCCGCGCATCACGCAGGAACCCTTACCGCATGGCTGCACCAAAAAAAACCGCCTCCCGTGGGCGACCGCCCAGCATCACCCGCGAGCGCATCGCCGACGCCGGCATTGCCATGACGCTGCCGGGGCTGAGCTTCGTCGGCGTGGCGGCGGCACTGGGTGTCAGCCATATCGCGCTGTACAAGCATGTGGCGAATCTGGCGGCACTGCGCGAGCTGGTGGCCGAGGCGATCTTCGAGCGTTGGCAGGCACCGGCGCTGGATGCCGCTGGGCAGCGCAGCATCGTGGAGGATCTGCGTGCGTTCCAGCGCTCATTGCGGGCGCTGGTGGATGACAATCCGGGCCTGGCCCCGTTCCTGGTCAGCCACGGCGCGAAGACGCCGGAGATGCTGGCGCGCATCCAGCGCCACCATGCCGAATTCAGTCGCGTGCATGGCCTGCCGCTGGAACAGGCGGCATGGCTGCTGTCGACCGTGGGCTATCACGCCGTGGCGCTGGCCGACACCGTGTATTCCCGGCATGCGCTGGTGGATACCACGCGCCGGACCTTGGATCGGAAGGCACAGCAGGCCGAGTTCGACCGCAGCATGGAAGCATTGATCATCGGAGCATTGGCGATGTGCGGGCGCATGGCAGCCCCTGGGTAACGCTCATTCCAGGTGGGCAGCTACCGGTCATGCTCCGCATCCTCCATGCCCGGGCTGACCCGACGACCGATGTCCTTCAAGCGCGCCAGCTGGTCCACCATCGACGGCGCATCATCCAGGCTGCCGACGAACGTCCACAGGTAGGTCATCACTGCGTACACATGGCCCGGGGTCACCCCGTCGGTGGTGGCGAGGCGGCCGATGGTCAGCGCGAACAGCACCGCGGCGGCTGCGCCGACCACCACGAAGGCGCCCGCTTCGCGGTCGGACAACAGGATGCGCAGTCGCGACAGCGTGGTGTAGTGACGGCGCAGCACCGAGGGGCTGACCCGGTCGACCAGGCGGATTTCATGTTCCAGCCGGTTGTTCAGGCGCCCATGCAGCTGCTCGTTGCGGCGCGCGAATGACGGCAGCAGCAACAGTGCGCCCAGCAGGGCGACCAGGCTTGCAGCGCCCACTACGGGTTCGATCGCCAGCAGCATCGCGGCCGCGCCGAACATCGACACCAGCGCGGTGGCGATGATTGGCACGTGCTTCTCGAAGAAGTCGACGAACTCGCGCGCCAGCACCACGCGTGCGGCGGAGGTGGAGGTAGCGTGGCCGAGACGCCGCTGTGCCTGCACCACATTCACTGCCAGGTCGGCATAGATGCGGGTGAAGGTGCGCGTATCCACCGCACGGCGGGCGGCACCGACCAGCCAGAACAACAGCACCACGCCGGCATAGGAGATGGCGTGGCCGATGTCGCCGCGGATGATCGCGTCCACCGCGAAGCCGGCAAACAGGGGATAGGCCAGCAGCAGCGCGTTCTCCAGCGCGACCAGCGAGAACGTACCGGTGAGCTGCCAGGGATAGGTGCGCAGGATCGCTTTCAGGGTGGCGGCCGCATTCTGCTGGCCGATGCTGCCGGCGGCAGCCGCCGGATCGTGGGGGTGTTTCATCGGGATGCCTGGAGGGGACGGAGACAGGGCAGGGGATGGATGCCTGCCATCTGCCCGGTCATGCCCAGTATCGGCAGCCGTTTGGAGCGGGCATGGAGGGACGATGGAGGTTGCGTGGAGAAAATCGCGGTGTTCAGCGGAGGGCGTGGTGCCCGCCAAGGTGGGCCGCTACCCGAGCTTCAGCGCCGCGCGTGCACCGGCCAGCGCAGTTCGAACGAACTGCCGCCACGCTCGGTGGCGCGGCAGCGCGCCGTTCCGTGATGGGCCACGGCAATCGCCCGCACCACGGCCAGGCCCAGCCCGGAGCCACCGCTCTGCCGTGAACGTGAGACGTCGGTGCGCTGGAACGCTTCGAAGATGCTGTCGCGCAGTTCATCCGGAACACCAGGACCGCTGTCTTCCACGGCTACAGTGCAATGACCTTCGGCCAGCGTGACGCGCACCCGCAGCGGGCAGGGAATGGCATGGCGGCGTGCGTTTTCCAGCAGCGCCAGCACCGCCTGGCGGATGCGCGCCGGATCGCAGTCGGCCAGCGCCGGGCGCGCCTCCAGCGTGACCGAGAAGCTGCTTTCGGTGAGTGCCTCTGACATGGCTTCCACCACCGCCGCCACCTGCACGCTGACATCGCTGCGTTGCAGCCGCAGGTCCAGGTGGCCGCTCTGGGCCAGGCTGACCACGCGCAGGTCCTCGATGATGCGGGTCAGGCCCTCCAGCTGGGTGAGCATGCTGTTGAACTGTTCCGGCCCCGGTTCGAACACGCCCTCGGCGATGCCCTGCAGGCGGCCGCGCAGGATGGTCATCGGCGTACGCAGTTCGTGCGCGATTGCTGCATTCCAGAACACCCGGTTCTCGGACATGCGGCTGAGGCGCTCGGCCATCGAGTTGAAATCGCTGACCAGCGTGGCCGCTTCAGCCATGGTGGTATCACCGCCGCGTGCACGCGCGTCCAGATCGCCGCTGGCCACCCGGCGCAGGCTCTCGGCCACCGAATTCAACGGGGTGATGATGCGCCGGGTCAGGCGCGAGGCGACCAGCGTGGCGAAGATGACGACCACGCTGGCGGTCAGGCCGATCCACAGCCATTCCAGGCCGGACGGCATGATGGTTTCCGGCTGGTCATACCAGCGCGGATAGAACACCTCCATCAGGTAGTAGAACAGGTAGAAACCACTGATCGACAGCACCGTCGAACACAGCGAGGCGACCGTGATGGACAGCGTGATCTGGCGTCCGATGCTCTTGCCTTTGGGGTTCATCATTCAGTCCAGGAAGCGGTAGCCGACGCCGCGGATGGTGGCGGGAATGCCGATCACGCCCACGTCCTCCAGCTTGCGCCGCAGTTTGCTGACATGACTGTCGACGGTGCGTTCCTGGGTATCGCCTTCGGGCAGGCAGGCATGCAGCAGGTCCACCCGCGCATGCACCTGCCGGGGCGCGCGGGCCATGTGCACCAGCAGGCGGAACTCGGTGAGGGTGAAGGTCAGTGCATGCTGCTGCTCGCCGCTGCGCACGGTCACCTCGTGGCTGCGCAGGTCGATCTCGAACGGCCCCTGCCGGATCAGCCCATTGGGTTCTTCGGCCACCGTCCTGGCACTGCGGCGCAGTACGGCCTGGATGCGTGCCACGATCTCGGCCGGATTGAACGGCTTGGCTACGTAGTCGTCGGCGCCCACGCGCAGGCCGGTCAGTTTGTCCACATCCTGGTCCAGCGCGGTGAGCATGATCACCGGGGTGTTGCCACGCCGGCGCAGTTCGCTCAGTACCTGCCAGCCATCCAGCCGCGGCATCTGCACGTCCAGCAGCACCAGGTCCGGGCGCAGCTGGCGGTGGGCGGCGAGGGCGGCTTCGCCGTCGGCGGCACGGGCGCTGCGCAGGCCGGAACGGTCGAGGTAGGCACCCAGGATGTCGGCGATCTCGCCTTCATCCTCGGCAATCAGCACCAGCGGTGGCTGGCGGGTACGGAGGGCGTGTTTCATTGCGTGATGCGCAGCGTTGCGGTGGCGGCCAGTCGGCGAGGCCGACGAGGCTAGCGGCCGTTGATGGAGACTCGGTCGAGATTGTGTCGAGATTTCATGGACACGCGCGGCGACGTTCAGCTGCGGGCGGCCTGCCTGAACGGCGGCGCCCTCTCCACGCAATCTCCATGCTGGCTGCAGAAGACGTCCACACGCGGCCACCAGACTGGGGACTCAGCGGTCGCACCGGGCGACTGCGTGCAGCTGGGCCTTTCGATGAGCAACCGCAGGACCTGGATCAGTGTTGCCGCCGTGGCCGCGTTGGCTGCCGGCGCCGCCGCGTGGGTACTCGCCGAGGGCGACGAGGCCGCGCTGATCACCGCGCCGGCCCGGGTGGCCGACCTGGAAAAGACCGTGCAGGCGGTGGGCCGGGTCAATCCGAAGGAACTGGTGGCGGTGGGCGCGCAGGTGT
Organism: Stenotrophomonas maltophilia; assembly: GCF_001274595.1. GTDB lineage: Bacteria > Pseudomonadota > Gammaproteobacteria > Xanthomonadales > Xanthomonadaceae > Stenotrophomonas > Stenotrophomonas forensis. The sequence continues at coordinate 2,532,128 of NZ_CP011010.1, read as the reverse complement.
CCGGGCAGGTCAAGCGCCTGCATGTGGTGCTGGGCCAGCGCGTGCAGGCCGGCGACCTGATTGCCGAGGTCGATTCACAACCACAGCGCATCGCGCTGCGCAGCGCCGAGGCCGCCACCAGTACGTTGCGCGCCCAGCACACCGCCAGCCAGGCCCGCTACGTGCAGGCCAGCCGTGTGTTCGAGCGGCAGTCGCAGCTGGTGGCGTCGCGGCTGGTCTCGCAGGAGGGCTTTGAAACCGCACGGGTGGCCCGCGATGCTGCCCGTGCCGACGTGGCCGCGCTGCAGGCGCAGATCGACCAGGCGCTGACCCAGGTGGAAACCGCACGGATCAACCTGGGTTACACCCGCATCGTTTCGCCCACTGACGGCTATATCGTGGCGATTGTCACCAAGGCCGGGCAGACGCTGAATTCGATGCAGACCACGCCGACCATCGTGATGCTGGCGCAGATGGACACGATGACGGTGCGTGCCGAGATCGCCGAGGCCGATGTGGAACTGGTGGCGCCGGGGCAGCCGTTGTGGTTCTCGACACTGGGGCCGAGCGGACGCCGCTATGAATCCCACCTTCAGCAGCTTGAGCCGGCGCCGTCCTCGATTGCCGAGGCGGCCACCGGCAGTGCGGGCGGCGCTGCACAGACGCCGAAGGCGGTGTACTACGCCGGCCTGTTCGATGTGGCCAACCCAGGCCTGGCGCTGAAGCCGTCGATGACGGTGAAGGTGACGCTGCAGCTGGCGCGGGCGGCCAGCGCGTTGCAGGTACCGCTGACGGCGCTGACCGAGTCGGCCGACACACAGGGCCAGCGCGCTACCGTGCAGGTGGTTGATGCCAAGGGGCGCGCCCGCGAACGTGCGGTGACCACCGGCCTGCGCACCGCCACTGCCGTGCAGATCCTGACCGGCCTGCGCGAGGGCGAGAATGTGGTGGTCGGCCAGGCGCCCAGTGGCGCCGACACCGAACCGACCAGCCTGCTGGGGATGTGAGCATGGCCGACGCACTGCTGGAGCTGCGCGCGGTGTCGCGCGCCTATCGCCCCGCCGCCGGTGAAGTGGTGGTGCTGAAGGACGTTTCGTTGCGCATCGATGCCGGTGAGTTCATCGCCATCATCGGTCCGTCGGGGTCCGGCAAATCCACGTTGATGAACATCCTCGGCTGCCTCGACCGGCCGACCGAGGGCAGCTACCGGGTGAACGGCGAGGCCACCGAGCAGATGGCGCCGGATGCGCTGGCACGGCTGCGCCGCGAGCATTTCGGTTTCATCTTCCAGCGCTACAACCTGATGGAGAACCTGAGCGCCACCGAGAACGTGGCGCTGCCGGCGGTGTATGCCGGCGTGGATGCAGATACGCGCACCGCCCGTGCACGCTCGCTGCTGGAAACACTGGGCCTGGGCGAGCGCACCGCGAACCGGCCGAGCCAGCTGTCCGGCGGCCAGCAGCAGCGCGTGTCCATCGCGCGTTCGCTGATGAACGGCGGCGCCATTGTGCTGGCCGATGAGCCGACCGGCGCGCTGGATCATGCCAGTGGCCAGCAGGTGATGGCCGAGCTGAAGCGCCTGCACGCGCAGGGCCATACGGTGATATTGGTGACGCACGACGCAGCGATTGCGGCAAACGCTGCACGGGTGATCGAGATCGCCGACGGCCGGGTGGTGGCTGATAGTGGCGAGCGTGGGACGCAGGCCGCGCACTCCGCACATGCACCCGAAGCCAGGCCTGCGCCGCGTGCCGAACGCCGCGCCCGGATGGACGCAGTGCGCGAAGCGGCGCGGATGGCCGTGCGTTCAATGCTGGCCCATCGGCTGCGCACGTTGCTGACCATGCTAGGCATCATCATCGGCGTTGCTGCGGTGGTGACCGTGGTGGCGCTGGGCAAGGGCGCGCAGGCGCAGGTGGAGTCGCAGATCAACGAGCTGGGCGCCAGCACGCTGGAGATCTATCCCGGCGCCGATTTCGGCGACCCGCGCTCGGCGGAAATCGAAACACTGGTGGTGGGCGACGCCGACCATCTGGCCGCATTGAGTTACGTGGACAGTGTCAGCCCCAACCTGAGCGGATCGGTGGCGGCGTTGCAGGGCAGCCGTCGCGCCAATACCCAGGTGCTGGGCGTAGGCGCGGATCTGCCGCGCGTGCGCGGGCTGCGGCTGAAGGCCGGTCGCTTCTTCAGCGCTGACGAAGTGGACGCACATCGCGCCGTGGGCGTGGTCGACCAGAAGGCTGCGAAGGCATTGTTCGCCGGTAACCCGATCGGCAGCACGGTGCTGCTGGGCGGCATGCCGGTGGAGGTGATCGGTGTGGTGGGGGCGAATGCCTTTGCCGGCGGCGCAACGCCCACGGTCTACGTGCCGTACACCTCGGCCGCCTCGCGGCTGCTGGGCAGCCAACGCCTGGAGAGCATCACCGTGCGCGTGCGCGACAACGTACCGACCAACGCCGCAGAGGCCTCGCTGGGGGCCGAGCTGCAACGCCTGCATGGGCGCCGCGACTTCTTCATCTACAACGCCGACCAGATCCGCAAGGCGGTGATGAAGTCCAGCCAGACCATGGCCGCGCTGGTCTCCGCCATCGCGGCGGTGGCGCTGGTGGTGGGCGGGGTGGGGGTGATGAACATCATGCTGGTGTCGGTGAAGGAGCGTGTGCGCGAGATCGGCGTGCGGCTGGCGGTGGGCGCGCGCCAGGGCGACATCTTGCGCCAGTTCCTGATCGAGGCGGTGCTGATCTGCCTGTTCGGTGGCGTGCTCGGCGTGCTGTTCGCGTTCGCGGTGGGGGCGTTGTCCAGCCTGCTGTCGCTGGGCGTGCCGTTCCTGTTCACTGCCGGGCCAGTGCTGGCCGCCCTGGCGTGCTCGTCGGCGATCGGGCTCGGCTTCGGCTACTTCCCGGCACGCAGTGCGGCGCAGCTGGATCCGATCCAAGCGCTGGCGGCGGAATGACGCCATGTGCGACTGTGGGTAGCGCCGGGCTGTGCCCGGCGCCATCGCTCAGGCCGCGTAGACCTGCGTGTCCACATATTCCGACAGGCCCCTGCACGCCAGCAGCAGGCCCTCGCGTACGTCGTTGCCCACCTGTTGCGCCTCTTCGCCATCCACGCGCACGCGCTCGCTGGCATGCAGTAGCTCCAGCAGCACGGTGAGCCCGGCGTTGGCGCGGTTGATGCGCGCCAGCGCCACGCATTGCCCCGGTGCGCGCCCCTTGCGCTGCAAGGGCTGGCCGTCGGCCGCTTCCACGTCGCGGATGCGTTGCAGGCAGTCCAGCAGGGTGATGCCGTTGGCGGCGGGATTGGCGGCGAGGGTGGTTTCCAGCGGCTCGGCGAGGGTGTCGGGCAACTGGCTGGCGACATCACCGAGGGTGGCGAACAGGTACGGGTAGCGGTCGGCGCTCATGGCGGTTTCCTTATGCGTTACGCGAAGGAGCCACCCTGCTTGACAGCAAGGGTGGCGGACGGTGCGTGGTTGCAATACCGGCGACTAACGTTGCCAAAGCTCCGGCGGGCACGAGGCCCCCACGTACCGCCCGCCATAGATGCGCGGACAGATTGCCTGCCGGCGCCATCCAGAGGGAATGGACGACGCCGACAGGCAAGCGTAAACAACATTAGTCAAACGGGATTGCAAGCCCGTGCCACCCGTTGTCGGTGGCTGGATATGATTTGCATGCAGCGCCTTGGCTGCCAATGAGAATAGTTGGAAAGTTCGAAATTATTGGAATGTGGATGCACCCGCGCAGCGGATGATCGAGGCGTGCCAATCACGACATTGCGTGCGATGCCGCGTAGCGGGCGTGGCGCGTCAGGAAGCCGGTCGAGGATGCCTGCGCACACGTGCGCGTTCGCGATACAACCGGCTGTCGGCACGCTGCAGGGTATCGCCCACTGATTCGCCAGGCGTGTGGTGCGTCGCACCGAGTGAGAACGGCGTCGGCGACTGTGCCGCATGTTGCAGATACCACTGTTCCAGCACCGCCAGCCGCCCCGTGTCCGGGGTGATCAACACCACCATGAACTCGTCGCCGCCCATCCGCACCACGTTTTCCGCCGCACCCAGCGGCGAGCGCAGGAAGGCGGCGAACTCCACCAGCACGGTATCGCCGCGCGCATGGCCCTGGGTGTCGTTGATCTGCTTGAAGTGATCGAGGTCGAACATCAGGCAGGCCCAGGGCTGGTCGGCCAGCTCGTCCAGCCGTGGCAGGAAGCGGCGGTTGTAGCTCTGGGTCAGCGGGTCCTTGAAGGACATCTCGCGCAGCTGCTGTTCCTGCATGCGCAGCGCGGTAACGTCCTGTGCGTGGCCCAGCACGTAGGGCGGGTTGGCCTCGCTGTCGAGCACGTTGTGGTACGCCCAGAAGTGGCGGGTGCCATCGGCGGCGATCAGTTCGATCACGCCGGCATCGGTGTGGTTGACCGCAATGCGTGCGAGGTACGCCTTGAACGCAGCGTGCTTCTCCGGCGGCATCAGGTCGCACAGGCTGCGCCCGATCATGTAGCTCTCGTCGAAGCCCAGCGATTGCACCGCGGCCGGATTCACCGAGGTCAGCACGCCTTCCAGTGTGTGCGTGCAGATCAGCCCCAGGCTGTAGTGGAACAGGCGCCGGTAGCGGGTTTCGCTGGCTTCCAGCGCATCCAGTGCGGCACGCTCTTCGGTGATGTCCTGGATGGCCCCGACCAGGCGCGGGCGGCCGTCGACCTGCTGCCGGCCGCCGACGACGCGCGTCCAGATATCGCGGCCGTCGGCGGTGGTCATGGGCAGCTGCACTTCCCAGGAGGTGCCTTCGTCGATGCAGCGCTGCACGGCGGTGCGGATGATGCTGCGGCTGTCTTCGCGATAGAACGACAGCGCGGTTTCCAGGGTGGGTTCAAAGGTGCTGCGCACGCCGTGGATCAGCTTGGTCTCGCGGGTCCAGCGCACGTCGTTGCTGGCCAGGTCCAGTTCCCAGCCGCCCACCCGCGCGGCGCGGTTGGTGCGTTCCAGGAAATCCTCGCTGCGCTTCAGTTCGCGGTGCAGAGCCTTGGCCTGGCCGACCTGCGCCATCAGCGTGCTGCGCTGTTCCAGCACCTGGGTGGTGACCCGGACCAGATGTACCATCAGTTCGCGCTGCGACGGCGACAGCACGCCGGGCATCGGGTCGAGCAGGCACAGCGTGCCGATACGCGCACCGTGCGCCGAGCCCAGCGAGATGCCGGCGTAGTGGCGGATGCGGGGGCCGCCGGTGACCAGCGGATTGCTGGCGAAGCGCGGGTCCTGGCGGGCGTCTGGAATCTCGAACAGCGCATCCTGCTGGATGGCGTGCGTGCAGAACGAGATTTCGCGGGCGGTCTCGCTGACCCCGTCCAGCCCGATGTTGGCCTTGAACCACTGGCGTTCGTCGGCCACTACCGAAATCAACGCCATGGTCATGCCGGTGGCGGCACGTGCAGCGGCCACGATGGCGTCAAACACGGGTTCCGGCGGGGTGTCGAGCAGGTGCAGCCGGTCAAGTTCAAGCAGTCGTTCGGCTTCGTCCATGGCGCTTTTCAGGGCTGGGTGGCGAGGGCGGCTTCGGCGGCTGTCAGGCACTACGCTAGTGCGTACCGCGTTATGTATCGCCATCACCGGGTGATGCCAACGTGAGGCAGCGCGGTCAGCGCTTGCGGGGCGAGCGGGCGGGGCGCACTGAAACGTGACGGTGGTCGCGAACGTGCCAGCGCCAGGGAAACTCCACCGCGCGCGTGATGCCGATGCGCGGGCCGACCACCGGGTCGAGCGGGGGTGCGGTGCCATCGCTGGCGATGACGATGCCCTGGTTGCCGGTGACCAGATCGGCACCGTCGAAGCGGCGGTCCAACCCGAACGCCTGGGAGAGTTTGCCCGGGCCGCTGGCCAGATCGTGGTCGCGCCTGGCAGCCGGGCGCAGTTCGCGCATGTACTCCAGCCCGGCCAGCGGCTCGGCGGCACGCAGCAGTACGGCCACCCCATCGCCGATCTCGCCACACACCACATTGCTGCCCCAGTGCATGCCATAGGTGAAGTAGACGTACAGGTGCCCGGCTTCGCCGAACATGCTGGCGGTGCGCGGGGTCGGCCCGCGGTAGGAATGCGCGGCCGGGTCCACGCTGCCGGCGTAGGCTTCGACCTCGACGATGCGGGCCGCGCGTCCATCGTCGCGCACCAGCAGCTTGTTGAGCAGCTCCGGCGCAACCTCGGTGGACGGGCGCTGGTAGAAGCGGCGGGGGAGAATCTTCCAGTGCGGCGGCAATCCATCCAGCACGGCAGGGGCAGGCTCTGCGGGAGAAGCCTGCAGTGTGACGGCTTGCCGGTGAAGCTGCCGGCCAGCGGCCGGCACTACCGCTTCATCGGTGGCAGGCAAGCGGCACGGTGCAGAGGCGGGGTAGTGCCGGCCGCTGGCCGGCAATTCAATCGGCCATCACCCGCCCAATCGCATCGGCCAGCAGGGCGCGCACGCGTGCCGGTGGCAGGTCCGGGTCGCGCACGGCGCGCATGGCCAGGCCCTCCACCAGCAGCCGCAGCAGCAGGGTGCGCCCGGCGATGGCTTCCTCGTCAATCGGCCGGCCCAGGCGCGCATCGTGCTGGCGCAGCCAGGCATGGATGGCGGCGCTGGTCTGCTTGTCGTGGGTGCGCAGTACCTGGGCCAGCATCGGGTCGCGGTGCGCTTCGGCGTTGATTTCCGCGTACAGCGCCACGCTGGCGATGGCATTGCCGTGGATCGGCAGCACGGCGCCGCGCGCCCACTGCCGGTAGCACTCCAGCAGGCCATCGACCAGATCGGACGCCGCCGGCATCTCGCTGATCGACGCCTGGTCGTGGCGCAGCTGGCGCTCGATCAGGGCCAGGATCAGGGTCCGCTTGTTGGCGAAATAGCGGTACATCAGCCCTTGGCTGATCTCGGCCTCGGCGGCGATATCGCCGATGGAACCGGCGTGGAAGCCGCGAGTGATGAAGCACTTCTGGGCGGCATCGAGGATGCGCCGGCGCTGGGCCTCGGCGTGTGCGGCGGCGGCGTCATCAACGGGTGGGGCTACGGCGGGCTTTGGCGTCATTGCGGGAGGTCAGGGCGTCCAGAGACGGGATAGTACGTCACAAAAGGTGTGAATGAACGGTCATTCATTTGTAATTCCCGACTCCCAGACTGCGCCGGCCTTCTCCTTCCGCGAACGAGTCCGATGCGCTACGCCACGCTGCACCGCCCGCTGCTCACCCTCGCCATCGCCGCCGCGCTGCCGGCGATGGCCCATGCCGAAGACGGCCCCCATGCCGAAGCCGATGCCACTGCCTCTGCCGACGCGGCGCGAACGGTGGTGGCGCTTGACCAGGTGGTGGTGACCGCGCAGAAGCGCGCCACCAACCTGCAGGAGACCCCGATTTCGGTGTCGGTGGTCGATGCCGAGGCGTTGAAGGATCGCAGCGCGATTTCGCTGGGCAGCCTGTCCGATGGCTCGATTCCTTCGCTGCGGGTGACCCCGTTCGCGACCCGCAGTTCGGCGCTGAACATCGGCATCCGTGGCATCGGTGCGTCCGGCGATGCCAACCAGCCGGCGCGCGATGCCGGCGTCGGCATCTACGTCGACGGCGTGTTCATGGGCCGCGCGCAGGGCCTGGGCAGCATGCTCTACGACGTGGAGCGCATTGAAGTGCTGAAGGGACCGCAGGGCACGTTGTTCGGCCGCAACACCGAAGGCGGTGCGGTCAGCATCGTGACCAAGGCGCCGACCGGTGAATTCGGCGGCCGCGTCAGTGCCGGTGTGTCCAACTACAGCGGCTACAACAGCGCGCTGCACCTGGACCTGCCCAAGCTGGGCGATGTCAGCTTCAAGATCGACGCGGTGCAGGCCAAGCGTGGCGGCACCACCGACAACCCGATGCGCGGCGAGCGCGACTTCAACAGCTACGACAAGCGTGGCGCTCGGTTGAGCGCACTGTGGCAGCCGAGCGATGGTTTCTCGCTGCTGTACGCGTTCGACCGTTCCTACGATGCGACCACGCCGTACCACACCCAGGTGCTGGTGCCCGGCGCCTACCTCAGCCCGCTGCAGAAGGCCGGGGCCAGTCTCGACCGCCGCGACAGCGCCATCCTGGGCGGCCCGCAGGAAGACAACATCGGCCGCACCAGTGGCCATCTGTTGAACCTGTCGTGGACCTTGAACGAGAACCTGGAGCTGAAGTCGATCAGTTCCTATCGTGAACTGACCCAGGGCCAGTTCGACATGGGACTGGTCGATGCGATCTCGGCCTACGGTGGCGCGGGTACGCCGTTCGGCCGCTACAGCCTGGCCCAGGTCTACCAGCACCAGTACAGCCAGGAGTTCCAGCTGATCGGCAACACCGCGCAGGTGCAGTTCCTCGGCGGCGCGTTCTACTACCACGAGACCGCGGGTGACAATGCGCAGACGCCCAACATGCTGGTTTGGGGGCCGGGCGGTAACAGCTACACGCTGAACCCGGCCACCAACCCGCTGGACCTGTCGCGGGTTCGCATCGACCGCGCCAGCAAGGCGTGGACCGACAGCCTGGGCGTGTTCGGCCAGGCCACGTGGACCCCGGAGGCGATGCCGGGCCTGCACCTGACCGCCGGGGGCCGCTACACCCGCGATGACAAGAAGGGCAGCCTGTACATCGTCAACGGTGCGGCGACGAGTCTCGCCTTCAAGGACCGCTGGAGCCGCTTCGACCCGATGGTCAACATCGCCTACGACCTGGGCGAGCACGCGATGGTCTACGCCAGGTACAGCACTGGCTTCAAGGCCGGTGGTGCCAACTCGCGGTCGACCAACTACACCGCGTTCGGCCCGGAAGAGGTGACCGCCTATGAGCTGGGCTTCAAATCGCAGTTCTGGGACAACCGTGCGCGGTTGAACCTTGCGGTGTTCGATTCGACCATCGCGCACAAGCAGATGGACTTCTCGCTGCCGTTCGACCCGAACAGCGGTGAAACCCGCACCACCATGGTCACCACCAATGCACTGAGTGATGGGAAGTCGCGCGGTGCGGAGCTGGAGTTCAGCGTGATGCCGGTGGACAACCTCACCCTCGGCCTCAACTACGCGTATACGAAGATCGATGCGCAGACCGCCACGGACCCCTTCGGTGCGGGCGTGCAGGTGACCGTGCAGCCGCTGCTGGCGCCGAAGAATGCGGGCAGCCTGTCAGCCGACTACCTGGTGCCGTTCGCCAACTTCTCGGCGCTGAAGTTCCATGTGGACGGCAACTGGTCCGATGGCTACTACACCAGCGAGTACGACCAGATGCTCACTGACAGTTCGTTCGTGGTGAATGCCCGCGTGGCGCTGGTGGATGTGCCGGTGAACAGCTCCGGCACCACGATGTCGTTCTCGCTGTGGGCACGCAACCTGCTGGATGAGCAGCACCTGTTCTACAAGCTCAACAGTCCGGCGCTGGGCCAGACCGGCATCTTCAACGACCCCCGCACCTTCGGCCTGGATGTGGCCGTCAACTTCTGATTCGAACGGAGACTCCCATGAAGCACCGCTCTACCGAACTTGCCCTGGCCGTGATGCTCAGCCTGCCGCTGGCGGCCACCGCCGTGGCCGCAGACGCACCGCAGGCCGTTGCCGCGAAGCCGGCCGCTGCCGCCAATGTGAAGCCGGTCGCCGCCGATGCGCAGCGCGTACTTCCGCTGCAGGGGGCGTGGAACGTGCGCACCTTTGCTGGCCTGCAGGGCCGTCATGGCCCGATTCCGGCCGCTGCGTTCGTGCGTACCGCCGATCTCGGCCGGCTGACCGACGCCGATCGCGATGCATTGGCCGCTGCCGGCGTGAAGCTGGACATCGACCTGCGCACCGCGGACGAAGAGGCACAGTCGCCAGACCTGCTGGCCAAGGATGATCGCTTCGACTATCAGCGCATCTCGCTGATGGGCACCGAGAAGATGGACCTGCAGAAGATGATGACCAGCTTCCCGGATTCACTGGGCGAGGCCTATGTGCAGTGGCTGGGCCATAGCCAGCCGCAGTTCAAGCAGGTGTTCCAGCGCATCGCCGCGCAGCAGGACGGCGCGGTGCTGTTCCATTGCACCGCGGGCAAGGACCGCACCGGGATCATCGCCGGCCTGCTGCTGGACCTGGCTGGCGTGCCGAAGGCCGAGATCGTGCACAACTACGCGATTTCCGCGTACTACCTGGAAGGGCAGCCGAAGGACAGCGCGATGAATGCGCAGATCATGGCGCTGATCAAGCAGAACCCGGAGATCGGCCGCAAGATGGCCGGCATGTCCGGTACCGCACCGGACAACATGGAGCAGTTCCTCGCCGCGCTGCACAGCCAGTACGGCAGCGCCGAAGGCTACCTGAAGTCGATCGGGGTAAGCGAGCAGGAGATCCAGCAGCTGAAGGTGCGGCTGGGGCAGGCGGGGTGAGGGTCGTGGTGTGCCGGACGGATGCCGGCCAGGCCGGCACCCGCCCGGGTCCATCAGGGTTGCAGCGGTGCGACCAGGATCGAGGCGTCCAGCACCGGGAACGTCTGCGGTGCCTGGCCGGTCGATGCGACCAGGCGGATCTCCAGCGTGGTCGTGCCGTCATCGGCGGCCTTGACTGCCTGCAGCGCTCCCAGCTTCTGCGGCAAGGGCACCGCAAAGGTGGTGGGATGGCTGTGGTCCATGCCCGGCATGCTGGGCCCGAAGAACGAGACCGTGCCCGCGTAATAGGGGCTGTCGGCAGCAACAGCCGAGGTGCCGGCGGGTGCATTGACCAGGACGTCGAACTCGCGCGTATTGTTCAACCCCTGTGGGCGCTCCAGCGTGACTTCGGCAATCAGCTGGCGCGGTGCGGACGTGGCGAGGTGCGCGCGCACCGCTTCGTTGGGAACCGCGACGCGGACGGCGCCATCGGACCGCGTGCCGCGGACCAGCCGTACCGCACCGGGGGCTGCAGGCAGCGCTGCCGCCTGCAGCAGGTCGTTGCGGCCGGGATAGACGTAGTCGTAGTCGAAGGCGGTGGTGGAGAAAAACGCGCTTGCCGGACGCTCACCGACGAAGCCGCCCTGGGCATTGACGAAGAAGCGGAACGGCTCGTTCATGAACTGGCGTCGCTGGTCGACGTCGACCGGCATGATCGGCTTGCCCCGCGATTGTTGCAGCTGGTTCCACACGTCCCACAGGCGGTCCATGTTGGCGTGGTGCAGGTAGAAGATGGGGTCCAGCGGCGACAGGAAGTTGGTCATGTTGCCGTAGGGACCGGGATCGACCGCGCCGACACCGCCGATGCAGTTGTGCACCTTGTTGTGCGGGAAGCCTTCAAGCACCGAGAATTTCGTGGCGCCATCAGGCGGCACCACGTGCGACGCCGTGCGTGAACTGGTGAAGCTGCGGCTTACATCGGCATTGTAGAAGTCCACCGGCGACAGCCCCGCATGGATCGTGTCGGGAGACACCGCCGAGGCCGTCTTGGCATCGAAGCCCGGATTCTCGCGCCACAGGTAACGGGCACCACAGGTGATCGCATAGGCCGCATTGCCGGAAATGCCGGTCTTCTCCGTGGCGCTGTATCCGGTCACGTCGTTCCACACATCGTCGGCCGTGAGATAGCCGCGCAACTTGAGCTGGCCGCGTTGGCCCGCGTCGAGCTTGTCCCAGTAGCGCTGCAGCGCCGGGCGCATGAACCGGGTGAACACCGCCAGGTTGCGCGTATAGGGCGCATAGGCGCTGTCGGTGGGCGTGAGTACGCCATCGAACATCGCAGGAGGAATACGCGGCAGCTCGGTCCAGTCCCAGTAGGGCATCGCGAACTGCGGATCACCGCTGAGCGTGCGGATGGTCTGCTCGAAGTAGCCGACATAGCCGCGGTGCCAAACGTAGAACCACCAGTTGCCGTGCGGGCAATCCATCAGGTGCACGAAGCCGTTGCGGAACCAGTTGCGTGGATCGTCCGGCGGCAATTTCAGCATGGCATTGATGCCGCGCGCGTAGCTGGCCAGCATGCGCTGGCCCTCGGGACTGGTGACGTTGTAGCGGTGGTAGCGGGCCTGCACGGCCTTTTCGGCCGGTGTGGTGCCGCTGGCCCAGGCTGCGGGCGCGACCAGTGACGCCAATGAAGCGCTGGCGGTGGTGGCAAGAAAATCACGACGTGTGTAGCGCATAGCCTTCCCCCTGGTGATTGGTTGAACCGCGTTGGGTTACAAATCACTGGCAAGGCCGGCGGCAGCAGGGCGGCCGGCCCGACGGGGACATCCAGCCCCGCCGCTTCCACCGGCAGGTGCAGCCATGGCCGGATGGGAAGCGGCGGTAGTATAGGCATGCGCTACGGCGACGATCTGCGAAGCACGCCACAGACGACAGCGGGTAGAGACCACCGCGGCCTGAAGCCGTTCACCGTCGTCGTTGCGGCGTCGTCGATCAGCCAGGCATGGCCTGGCTCTACCGATCGGGCTTTACCCGTGCAACCCGTATCCGGTACTGGTACACGTTGTCGCCTTCGATGCGCGTGGCCTCGGTGCCACGCACCTGGCCCACCTTCTGGTTGGAGCCGGTGACCGGTTGTGCCTTGACCTCGGTCTCGTGCTCGAAGGAATGCGATTTGTCGCTGTTGCGGTAGTAGCGGTACAGCGCCCAGTACAGCGCAGTTGCGCCGGCCGGACCTGCCGCCAACAGCCAGAGGCCGCTATCGTCGCTCATGAGGTTGCCATCAGGATGAGGATTGCCAGTGCTTCGATGACCGTGCCGGCGGTCAACGCCGCCAGCAGCATCTTCCATTGCTGCACGGGCACGCTGCCCATGGTTTCGCCGGTACGGCCGTTCACTGCGATGTAGTGCAGCATGCCGCCGTTCTTGCCGGGCTGGTGGTACGAGTACAGCCAGACCGGCAGGTACATCGATACCCAGCGGGTGCCATGCACTTCCAGCTGTTCCTGCTCCCAGCGCACGCCACGGTTGTAGCCGCGTACCGAAGATTCCACCTGCGAGCGCGCAATGGACAGCAGCTGGTCTTCCAGTCGTGGCCGCAGCTTCTCCACGTCCAGGTTGCGCTTCTCGGAGGTGAAGCCCGCCAGGTACGAAGCATTCCACTTCACCGCGTTCTTGGTGTCGAACGGCAGGATGGTGTTGATGATGTTGTTGGTGTTGGCGCGGACATCCAGATTGCCGCGCTCGGCGGAGGATTCCAGCGGCAGATCGTCCACGGTGAAGTCGACCTGGCGCTCGATCTGATAGATGTCGGCGTCATAGACGGTGCGCTTGTTCTTCTCGCTGCCTACCGTGTACTGGCGGGTCTGGATCTCGCCCTTGCCGGCCACGGCCGCACTGACATTGCCATCGACGATCATGTAGGGCAGGAATACGCCCACCACGTTTTCCGGGGTGAACTCCTGCTTGAACGCCTTCAGCGCGAACATCCGGCGCTTGTCGACGAACTGGCGGATGCGCGCGACCGCATCGTCCTTCTTGATATGGAAGGGAAGGACGGCATCGGGCACCGCGCCGTTGCTGATCTGTTCGTTGACGCCGAACACATGGCGGCACCAGTGGCAGCGCGCCGTCATCGTGCTTTCGGTATTGACCGTGACTTCGGCGCCACAGCCGGTGCACTTGAAGGTCATCAGCGCCGAGGTATCGGCGTCGATGTCACGCGCGCCGGAGGCGATGACGGTGCCACGCAGCTGGTCGATGGCTTCGCCCAGCCCGAATTCCTCCTCGACCCGTGCGCCATGCCATTCGTGACGGCAGTACAGGCAGACCAGGATGTCGGTGCCGGCCTTGGGCCGGATGTCGGTGGCGCCGCACTTCGGGCAGCGGTTGAGGCCGTCCTTCAGCTCGCTGGCCGAGGTGTCGATGGCCACCGGGTCAGGGGCCTCCACTTCATCGCGGATAGCCTGTGGCAGCGTCGAGGTGTCCAGCGGGAAGCTGCCGGGCAGGGGAGGGACGTCCTGCGGGGAACCCGGTCCATTCAACGACGCCGCCGGCAAGGGCGGCGGCGTCGCGGGCGCGGATCCGGGCAGCGGCGGAGGGCCGTTTCGGGGATCGGACATGTTCGTTGTGCGTCCTGCCGTTACAGGCCCAGTGCCTTGGCCTTCAGGGCGTCGTAGTCGCTCTGGGTGATCAGGCCCAGGTCAAGCATTTCCTTGGCCTTCTTCAGCTTGGCCACCGGATCGTCCGCGGCCGGCGTCACCGGCTGCTGCATGCCGCCGACACCGAACATGCCCGAGGCCATGCCGACACCTACAAGCCCTGCCGCACCGCCGTTCTCGCCGGCCGACTGGATGCCCTGGGCGACGCTGGCCTGCAGGTTGGAGTTGCCGCGCGAGCCGGTCAGCGCATCGGCGCGCTGCACGGTTTTCAGCAGCTCGCGGGTGTTGGCGTCGTACTCGATGGAAACGATGGCGGTCTTGACGATGGCCAGGCCGCGATCGCTCTGCCACTGATACGCCTGCTCGACCGCGGCCGACAGGCTCTGCGCGAAGCCGATCGAATCCTGCTGCAGCTTGGTGATGCGGTTGCCCTTGCCCGGATCGTTCGTGTACAGGCTGAAGGCCGGAGCCAGCGAACCGACCACTTCATTGAACAGCTGGCTGGCGGCGGCGTTGTCCAGGTCGGTGAAATCGAACACCTGGCCCGGCTGCAGGTAGCTGGCTGGCACGAAGTTCTTCACGAACAGGATCGGGTCGACGATCTTCAGCGTATACGAGCCACGGGTGACCGCGCCGACCTGGGTGTTGAGGAAGCCGTCGTCCCAGTAGATTTCCGACTGGGTGCCGAAGCGGTTGTCCGGCAGTTCCTTCAGCGAGACGAAATACGCAGCCTGCTGCGAGCCGGGCTGGCCGCCGAACTTGAAGCGTTCCCAGCTCTGCTTGATGAAGGTGCTGACCAGGCCGTCGCCGGCAAAGATCGACTGCGAGTTCAGATCGTCCGAGCGCCACTCGTAGCCGCCCGCTTCGGCGACGAATGCGGTGATCGCGCCATCCTGGAACAGCAGCAGGCCGTAGCCTTCCGGCACGATGATCTTCGAGCCGTTGCTGATGATGTTGGACGAGCCGCTGGTGTTGGAGCCGCGGCCGGCATTGGTGCCGTGCGGCACCGCTGCGAACAGGGCCGCCGTGGACGGCAGGCCCGTGGGCACGGTGTAGAAGTCCTTCCACTGGTCGGCCAGCACACCGCCAACCGCACCCTTCACCGCCTGTACCAGACCCATGTCCAACTCCCTGTGATTCGAGGGCAGGCACCGTGCCTGCCGACCTGAGCTGAATATAGCAGCGGCCGGGGACGGCAGGAGTGCCGGAAGATGAATTCCGATCAGGCCCGGTCGATACCACCCGGACCGGCGCGTACCGCCTGCAGCACGGCGGCCATGTCCAGTGCGCCCAGCCCGGCGTGCTGCGCCTGTGCGAACAGCGCATCGCTGGCGTTGATCAGCGGTGCATGCATGCCGACCTCGCGCGCGGCGGCGGCGACCAGCCCGCTGTTCTTGTACACGTCGGTGATCGAGGCCTGCACGGCAAAATCGCCACGGGCCATCTTGTCCAGCTTGATCCGTGACACGTCACTGGCCATCGGCCCGGCATTGAGCACCTGCGCGAAGCGTTCCAGCTCGATGCCGTGGGCTTCGGCGAAGTGCACCGCTTCGGCCAGGCCGGTGACCAGCGTGATGAGGTACAGGTTCACCGCCAGCTTCATGCGCAGCGCCGACGGCACACTGCCGCAGCACACCGTCTGCCGGCCCATCGGTGCCAGCAGCGGCGCCGCCACGGCGAGATCGGCATCGGTGCCGGCCAGCAGGATGACCAGCTGCGCCGCTTCGGCCTGCACACGGGAGCCGGAGACCGGCGCTTCCACGTAACGGCCACCCGCAGCACGGATCTGTTCGGCCAGCGCCTGTGAATACGCCGCCGAACTGGTGCCCATGTTGATCAGCAGGCGGCCGCGCACGCGCTCGCCGAACGCGCTGCCCTGTCGATCGAGCACGCTGTCGATGGCGTCGTCGTTGGCCAGCATCAGGATGAGGGTTTCGCAGGCTGCGAATACGTCGTGCAGCTGCTCACGGACCTCGACGCCTGCGGCACGCGCGGCGGCGTGGTTGCGGCCGGAGCGGGACCAGCCCAGCACGGCGTGGCCCGCCCGCGCCAGGTGGCTGGCCATGGGCGTTCCCATGACGCCCAGGCCGATGAATCCCAAAGGCATGGCTGGCTCCAGAGCAGGACAGGACGCCCATCATGCCGCAGACCGGTGCTGCGTGGCTCAGCCCGCTGCGCGCAGGATCAGTGCATAGCCCACCAGCAGCAGGACACACAGCGGCAGCGTGACGAATGAAGCGATCATCCAGCGCAGCGCCTTGCGCGATGCCACCGTGGCCGGGCCGATCTGGCCGGCGGCGAGCAGCGATGACGTGCGGTTGGCGTAGACGGTGGCGACGATGCCGAAGGGCCAGAAGCCACCGAAGATACTCAGGATCGCCCACATCAGATAGTTTTTGGGGGCTGCCGGGCTAGTGTGTTCCATACGTTGAATCTCCTTGGTTGGGCGCGGATTATGCCGCCCGCTGGCGGCACCGGCAAACGGGCCCGGTGCTGCACGCTGCCCAGATATCGCTGGCGCCGCGCCACGGCCCACGAAAAGGACGATTTCCTGGTGGTGCAGGAGCCCGCCGACCCGTGGATGTGGTGCGGCAATCTGGATATTCACGTGATTATCATCACGTTTCTCTTGAAACTCCGATTCGATAATCGGAAATGCCGGCGCCGTGAAGGCGTTGGGGGAATCCGGATCCGTCCGACGTCCGCATCGTCGACCCACCGACGGCAACCCCCTGGGGGCATGGGGGCGGACAGCGTGCGCGTTGATCTGCGTGTGCAGCGGCTGGCGCGAGGCGCGGCGTAGGCATCGCAGCATCACGCAATGAAGCCAGACGCTAGGCATTGCGCGATCGCCTGGTGCAGCAGCACCGGGGCGCCATTCGCAAGGGGAGTTTCAATGCACAGGCAAGTCAGTCAGATGTTGCAGCGCGCCTATCAACCGTACCGGTCCTTGCCCGACCTGCTGGGCGCGTTCATCAAGGAGTTTTCGCAACACCATGCGCTGCGTGGCGGCCGTGTCCATCTGCGTGGACCGGACACGGCCCCTGGCCAGGACGCGTCGCTGGAGGCCGGTCAGCGCCTGCCGATCCGCTACGGCGGCGAGGTGCTCGGCGAGCTGCAGCTGGAAGGCGAGTCGGGTGGACTGGACAGCAGTGCGCTGGCGCTGGGTGAAGCGTTCGCGCATCGATGCGCACATCTGATCAAGCGTTATGAAGCGCAAGCCTGGGCCGAACAGGCCCTGAGCCGCCCGTTGCTGCTGGTCGGCGCCTGCGATGCGTTGAAGCGGATGGAGGAGTTCGTCGAGCGCGCTGCTGCCAGCCAGTTGCCGGTGCTGCTGCGCGGCGAATTCGGCACCGAGAAGATGGAACTGGCCGCGGCCCTGCACAGCTGCGGTCCGCGGCGGCGGGGGCCGTTCGTCGAGGTCAACTGCGCCCATCCACAGGAAACGCCTGCGGACTGGTTCGCACGCGCCCGCGGCGGCAGCCTGTATTTCCACGAAGTGGATGAGCTTCCGGTTCCCTTGCAGGCGCAGCTTTCGCATTGCATCCGCGACCTGGAGACCGCCACCGTCCAGTCTGGCCAGGCCCGCGCGATCCGGGTGATCGCCTCCACCAGTGCCGACCTTGAACAGCGTGTGCGCGAGCGGCAGTTCTCGCGGGCGCTGCTGGCCGGGCTGGAGTTCCTCACCGTGGACATTCCCCCGTTGCGCGAGCGCAGCGACGACATCGATGCGCTGGTGGCGCGCTCGCTGCAGATGCATGGGTTCAACCCGCAGGTCATCAGCGAGGACGTGCTGGATGCGCTGCGTGGCCATGACTGGCCCGGCAACCTGCTGGAGATGGAGCGGGTGGTGGTGCGCCTGGCGGTGATGACCGGCGGGCGCAGCATCCGTCGTGAGGACCTGCTGCGGCATGCGCCTGGCCTGATGCTGGGCGAAACAGTGGCGGATGCCGATCCTCCGGTGCCCGACGGGGAGGCGCTGCAGGCGGCCGGGGCAGTACCGCAAGCTGTCGCTTCGACGACACCTGCGCCGTCGCACGACGGCCTGCACGATGGCCTCAAGCGTGCGCTTGCCTACCTGAAGGATCACGCCGCCGAGCCGGTCACGCTGGGCGATCTGGCGCGCCAGGCGCATGTGAGCCAGTCGCACCTGGGCTTCCTGTTCCGCAGCGAACTGGGCACCACCTTCAAGCTGCTGCTGCAGCAGCAGCGCATCGAACACGCCAAGCAGCTGCTGCGGGGCGGGCAGCGCCTGCGCATCACCGATGTCGCATTGCAGGTGGGCTTCGGTGACCTCAGCCACTTCGAGAAGAGCTTCCGGCGCCTGGTCGGGGTCAGCCCGCGCAGCTACCGGCGCGTACCGGAGCAATGAAAAACCCCGGTGCAGGTTCAGGCCTGCCCGGGGTGTGCGCATCACCGCAGCGGACGCTACCTGGCGTTCGCTTCGGCGGCCCTGCGTACGGCTTCCTCGGCGGCCTCATCGGCGCGCCGGGCGGCTTCGGCGGCGGCTTCGACGGCCTGCTGCGAGACCATCATCGCCTGGCGGATGCCTTCCTCGCTTGCCGCCATCGCGGCGTCGGCCAGTTCCTGCGCAATCTGCATGGGGGTTTTGCCGCCGGGACGGTCCGGCGTGGGGAACGGAGAGGGTGGGATCGGGAAGGTCATCGCAGGAACTCCTTCTGGGGCTGGGGAGGAGGAGCCGTCGTTGCGCTCCCCCAGGATGTGGCGCAATGCCGCCTGGGCATCGGCCAGGATCTTCTGCGCTTGCTGCCGCGCGGCCTGACGGCCGGCGTTCACGGCCACGCCGGCGGCCGAGGCCAGCGCGGCCGTGGCTGCCTGCACGCCGTCATCAGGCCCGGGCGGGGGTGAGGGCGGGCTCACACCGCGTCTGCCTGGTAGCCGATCTCGGCCTCATCCTCGGCGAAACGGCGCGTTCGGCGGTAGTCCTGCAGGGTGATGACGTTGTCCTCCACCTGGATGCGCGCCTGTTCCTTGGAGCCATCGATGGCGAACAGCACGCTGGCACCGTCCTGGCCGAGCTGGCCGCGCGAGACCGGATGGTTGTCGAGGAACGCCTGTGCGCTGCGCAGTTGCCGGCGCGCGGCCTCGCGCCATCGTTCACCATCCAGCTGCAACCCACCGCCATCGCCCAGGAACATCGCGACCTGCTGCGCGGCCAGCGAAATGCGGGCGTAGCCGATGTGGCGGTTTGCCGCCAGTGTTTCGGCAATGGCGGCGCGCACCTGCTCAGGGGATGGAAGATGCGAAAGCTGAGGCCCGTCCAGGTAGCCGAACAGCATCGGCAGCAGGGTCTGCAATGCGTGCGTGGCGCGTTCCAGGCGCAGGTCGCTGTTGCCTCCCGGCCGATGAGCACGCAGGTAGAAGCGGAAATAGTCGGCGAACTCGATCGGCCTGCGTGCGTGCTGCAAGGCGAAACGGGCCGCTTCGGCCTGGGCCTCGCTGGGCGGGTTATGGCCGCCCTGCTCCTGGGCCAGCTGGTACAGCGCCAGCGATTCACGGAAGTCGAGCTGCTGCAGCAGCGGCGCGTCGCCGGCGCCAACGGCTGCGAGGAAGGGCCGGTATGCGCCCAGTTCCTTGTTGCTCAGCAGGCCGTGCCGGACCAGCACACTCTGCACTTCATTCGACAGCAGGTTGCTGGGCGGGCTCGATTCCAGCTGGCGCAAGGCTTCAAGTTCGTCAGTGTGAAGGCTGAGCAGCTTGACCGGGCTCACCTGCAGGCCGGCATGGGGAAGCCAGGCCATGCGTGAACCATGCAGGCCCTGCTGCACGCCTTCGAGCATCGCGCCTTCGTCTGCAAAGGCGTATCGATGCTCGTGTGAATCGATGGCCCACTGCAGCCAATAGTGGCCGCCATCGACGAACGGCAGCACGCGCTTGGTTCGCGAACTGAACTGGCCGGGATGGGGAACGGGGCGACCGTCGATGAAAACGCTCATGCGTGGCTCTCCTGGCGGCCTCACTGGGCCGGAAAATCCTTGAGGACGGTCGCAGCGGCGCTGCCGACGCGGGTGAAGTCGTCGGTGGCCCCCTGCATCATGGTCTGCGCCTGCGTAAGCACCCTCGCATACTTTTCGTCTCCGGTCGCCAGGTACTGGGCCATGGCCACGCCGGCGGCGGTGGTTGCGATGGTGGAAACGTTGCGCAGCGCGTCGGCCGCGTCCTGCACGGCAATCGCCGCGGACTGGGCCACCGATTGGTAGGCCTTGCCGGCGCCACTGGTCTTCACCACGGTCGTGGCCATGGTGGCCGTCTGCACCTGGTTGATCACATCGATGACCTGGGCGTTGACGTTGCTCGGGTCCATACGGGCTCCTTGATGGGCGGGGGCGGCCGGAATGCAGCCGCGGCACGGTCACGGCGTGGCGTCGGTGCCGCCGGCGGCCGCGGTGGAGGGGGAGTCTGGCGCGGGGTCGTGGGCGGGACCCGCTGCCGGTTCCGGACCGGGCGTGGAGTCGGGCGCAGGTCCGGGCGCGGGCGCCGCGCCGTCGCCTGCAAGCTGTTCGAGCGTGTGCAGGCTGGCGGTGGCGGCCGCAGCGTCGGCAGTGGCACCGTGGGTCTGTGCCTGCAGGACGCTGATGGCGGTCTTTCCTTCTGCGGTAGCCGCGGCGATCACCGCCGCGGGCGAAGGCGGCGCCGGCACCGGCCCTGGCAGGGGAATGACCTGCGGCGGTGGCGGCGGCGGGGGAAGCGGAGGCGGCGGTGGCACCGGCCAGGGGGCATTGATCATCTTCGCGCAGGCGGCGGTGACCGCGGCGTTGCTGACCATGCCCGCGCCCTGCTGGCGCGCAACCGCGTTGTGCATGGCCGTGCCCAGCGTCTCCAGCATGACCATGTCGAGCATGCTGAAGGACTGCGCCGGCCCCTGGGCCACCAGCAGGGTCGAGGCGGCACTGACGCTGTCGACGATCTGGCTGTTGACGGTGTTCTCACTGCTCATGATGGAACGGCTCCCTTCTGGATGATCAGGGCCAGGACCTGGGCCAGGCTGGCGCCGGCGGTGACCTGGCCGCGTTGCTGGTTGGCCACTGCGTTCTGCATGGCCAGGCCAAGGCTGTCGGCCATCGCCAGGTAAGTGGCGGACATCGCGAACGACGGGGCGAGGGCGATCGCCAGGCCCGAGCCGGCGCTGGCAGCGTCCAGCAGGTAGCCGGTGGCAGGCGATGCGGCCATCAGACAGGGGCCCGGCGTGACGCCACCCGGGCGGGGGCGCTGAGGGGGGCGTCACGCCGGGCCGACACGTCAGCGCAGACCCAGGATTTCGCGGGTGGCTACGCCGTTGGAGGCAGTGTCGATGGCATACAGCGTGGACACGCCCTGGGTGGTCGAGGCCTGCATGGTCACGTAGGACTGCTGCTGGTTGTTGGTGGCGTTGTGCGCGGCGTTGGACAGTGCCTGGCTGGTGGCCACGAACAGATTGCCCATTGCGATGGCCGGCGCATCACCAAGGACCTTGGTGTTGACCTGCGAAACCGAATCGGTGATCTGGCTGTTGACGGCGGTGGGAAATGCCATGGTGGAAACTCCTTGGGTGGACAGCACTACAGGAACGGAGACTGCCGGCACTTAGTGGAATCAGCCGAGAATCTTCCGGGTGGCGGCGCCGGTGGCGCCGGTATCGACGGCGTAGAGCAGTGCAACGCCCATCGTGGTCGCGGCCTGCGCCGTGACATACATCTGCTGCTGGGCGAGCGTTGCGTTGTGGGCCGCATTCGCCAGGGCCTGTGCCGTGGCCTGGTACAACGTGCCCATCGCCGTGGCGGGGGCCACGCCCAGCACCTGCAGGTTGGCCTGGCTGACCGAATCGGTGATCTGGTCGTTGACGGCCGTGGGAAATGCCATGGCTCAGCTCCTTGCCTGCCGGCGCATCACGCGCCGAGGATCTGCTTGGTGGCCACACCGGTGGTGGCGGTATCGATCGAGTACAGCGTGGCCACGCCCATGGTGGTGGCCGCCTGCGCGGTCACGTAGGACTGCTGCTGGGCGTTGGTGGCGTTGTGGGCGGCGTTGGCCAGCGCCTGCGCGGTGGCCTGGTACAGGTTGCCCATGGCGACGGCGGGCGCGTCGCCCAGCACCTTGGTGTTGGCCTGGGTGACCGAATCGGTGATCTGGTCGTTTACAGCGGTCGGGAATGCCATGTCGAGCTCCTTGAGGTTGGCGGATCAGCTACGGGACGACGGATCAGGAACCGAGGCCGCGGACGCGGGTGCTGAGGATTTCCTTGCTGGCCACGGCCGTGGTGGCGGTGTCGATCGAGTACAGCGTGGCCACGCCCATGGTGGTGGCCGACTGCGCGGTCACATAGGACTGCTGCTGGGCATTGGTCGCGTTGTGCGCCGCATTGGCCAGCGCCTGTGCGGTGGCCTGGTACAGATTGCCCACCGCCACGGCGGGCGCATCGCCCAGCACCTTGGTGTTGGCCTGAGTGACCGAATCGGTGATCTGGTCGTTTACCGCGGTTGGAAATGCCATGTCCTGCTCCTGCGAAAAGGTGGAAGTGCGTGGTATCCAGTGTCACGGTGCGTGGTGCGTAACTGCGTGTGCTTCACCGTGGATGCAGAGTAGAAACAAGCGCTGCTGCTGGATTGGTGGAATCGACGGAGAATGCGGGGGAAATGGTGTGAAGAGCGGGGCCGTGATGCGGGTGGTGCCGTCGCCGCATCATCGATTTCTCCGCATCCGCGTCGGCCGCCTACTGCTGTTCAATGTAGCGGGCCATGCGCAGGTACCAGTCGATGGACTGGGACTCGGCAAAGCGTCGCTGCCTGCGCTCCCACGCCGCCAGGGCGGCCCCTCCGGCAGGCATCGGCACGGGCACCGGCCGCAGCGTGTCGGGAATCGAGACGGGCTGGAATGTCCCCAGAGAGCTGCTCAGCTCGTCCTGCGCCACGGTGCAGACCGCATCCAGTTCCCAGTCGACCACCGACCCGGCGGTCGGACGATTGAGCCAGCCGGTCTGGGCCATCAGGTTCGCGTTGATCCGTGTCAGCAGGTCGGCGATGTCCTGGCCGCCGGGCAGGTCAAAGCAGACCAGGTAGAAATCGGCGCCTCCCGGCGCGGTCTGGAACAGCGTGTGGTAGGCCATCACATAACCTGCGTCCAGCTCGACGCCGGTTTCTTCCTGGAATTCCCGCCTGGCCGCATGCTCGGCGGTTTCCGCATCCGACATGCGTCCCCCGGGCAGTGCCCACTGCCCGGCCTGGTTGACCAGGCGCGGCGATTGCGAGCCGGCCCAGCCGGAAATGCGCCGCTGTGCGGCGTTGACGGTCGCCTGCAGGTTCGGGTCCGGCCATGCGGGGATGCCTACATTTTGAAGCTGGACCCAGGCCGGCACGGCCCCTCCACCCGCGACCCAATCGGCCGCCCCCATGGCGGCGGCCCGGTCCACGGCGACCAGTACCGTCGGCAATGCTGCCTGCAGCTGCGCCAGGACCTGGCCGGCGTTGTTGACCGCAACGGCCGCTTGATTGATGGCATCCCGCGTGGCGACGCCATTGGCGGCAGCCCCCGCGGGCCACGCAGACGTCGCTGCAAGCACGGCATTGGCCAGCGACGCGTTGATGGCGGCGACCGCGCCGGCATTGACGGCGCTGCCTGCGGCAACGTTCACCACCGTGGTCAGGGCGGACGCCGCCTCGGCCACCAGCACCGGCGCGGCATAGCCGCTCCACCAGGCATTGGTGATCTGCTTGCGTGCGATCAGGTACTGATCGTCCGAGCGAAGTGTTGCGTAGACCTGTGTCATTTCGTTTCTCCGGTTGGAACAGCGTCGTGCCTGCCGCAGTGGATGGAAGGGCGGCAGCGCGGATCAGGGCGATGTGTCAGTGGTTGCGATGCTCGATCAGGTAGGTGAATTCGTTCCGCGTGTTCTCACGCGGTGCAATGGGCGGGAGGAGGGTGTCGTAGCGGGCCTCCCACGCCGGGGTATTGCGCCGATCGAGGAACGGCCGATCCTTTTCGTCAGGGAGATCCGGTGGCCCGGGTTTGTCCGGGGACAGGTGTTTCAGATGCTCGGCCAGGCTTCCGGCCACCTCGACCACCTTTTCGTAGAGCACCTGCCGTCGCTCAGGCTCGGCGAACTCTTCCAGGTCGGTCCATTCGATGGTTGAACCCATCGCCTTGATCCGCTCCATCCCTTTCCAGTTCAGAAGCGCGTTCTCCCACACTTCGGTCCTGGCCAGCACCCGCGGCAGCTCGGTGACGGCCCAGGTATAGGTCTGCAGGTTCTGGGTGCGCATCACATCCATCAGCGAGGCCTTCAGCCAGATGCCGGTGAGGTCTTTCAGCGCGCTGTGGTACGGGGCCCAGTCACCCAGGGTCACCTCCGGCTCGTCAGCATCGATCGCGCGGGTGGAGCCGGCATCCCAGGCCTTCTGCTGCAGCTCCAGCTGCGGCGCTTCCCCGAGTTCGGCCAGGGCGCCGGTCAGCAGTTTTCCAACCACCAGGTAGAGCAGGGCGGAGCGACCAATCGCCTCGGGCGAGAACAGCTTCCTCGCCTCCGGTTCCACACCGAGTGCACGCTGGTATCGGCACCACGCCTGCAGCAGCACATGCCGCCAGTACCAGGCCGTCAGCTTCTGCCCGGCCTTTTCGCCGCTCAGCTTCTGCTGTGTACGAACCGCTTGCGAGTAGTGCTTGTCGTGGGTCTTGTACATCATGTACAGAAAGTAGCCGCTGAGCGTCATCGGCAGGTTCATCTGCGAGGCGTAGCCTTCGGACCAGAATTTGCTGCAGCGGGCCAGGATGATGCCCGGGGTATAGCTTTCCCAGTCGAGCTTGCGCAGCTTGTGGCGCAGCAGCCCGGCGGGAATGTTGATGCCATCGTCTACATTGCCGACGTTCAACCCTTCGCCCACCTCCTTCCAGCTGGCATAGTCGATGGCCTTCAGTGCCACCAGCTCCAGCTTCAGCTGGCCCGTGTTGATGTGGGTGTTGAGCAGTTCGACCAGCTTGGGTGCGAACTGTCCCGCCCAGTCGCCGAGCGTGATGGCGTTGACGCCCTGCGTCTCTGCTTTCTGGATGGACGCCTGCAGCATCGCCACAAGCTGTTCCTTGAAGGCGTAGGCTTGATCAATGGCGCCGAAGCGCAGCGGCGGCGTGACGAGTTCGAAGACGTTGCCGGAATCGGATTCGAGCTTCCATGGCTCGGTGCCAGCGATGTCGAAGCAAGCTGCGACCACGTGGGTGAACGCGAAGATCACGCTGTCGTGCGTGCAGAACTCGATCTCGATGCCATACGTGTTGTCGGGCAGCGCCTCGCCGCCCTTGCCGATGTCGATGCCCTGGACGGTCGGGCGCTTGCTGACGATCCAGCCAAGCTGGCCGTCTTCTGCGATGTTTGCCATGCGAATGCCCCTGCATGAGTGCGCGACCGGGAATGGCCGGCTCAGGGGCATGCTAGAAACGGGGAGACTGCGGGAATCGGCGAAATCGACGCGCAATGCGGTGCCATTGCGTGGATCGGCACCGATGCGGCGGAATCGACGACGGCGGGCCACAGCCACGCCGTCGCCGGGCCACGGGGCTAGAGCATGTACGGGATCTTGAAGGCCAGGGTGAAGTCCGGCGCATCCGGGGTCAGGCCGATGCCGAGCAGGGTCACCAGGGTGGTGTGCTGGTTCAGCGCATAGGTCACGCCGAGATTCAGTGACGCCGCATTGGCATCGCTGCCGATCACCTTCATCCACTGCCCGCCCTGGAAGCGGGTCGAGGCGCGGGCGCTGATGCGGTCGCTGAAGGACAGGCTGAGGCTGGTGCGTTCGTTGAACGCGAACGCCACGCCGGCGCCGAAATACACCGAGCCGCCGAGCTTCACATCGCCGGGATTGACGGTGTCGGGGTTGCTGTCGATGTCGTTGAAGCCGCGCGGGAACGAATGTACGTAACCCAGATTGGCGAACAGGATGGCCGGGTCGGCGGTCTTGACCATCGACAGGCCCACATTGGCCTGCCAGACGCCGTTGCCGGTGGGCTGTTCTTTCGGTACGGCGAAGCGGATGTAGTCATCGTCGTCGCGCTCGATCACCTTCCAGTCCAGGCCGTAGGGCGCGCGCCCGGTGGGTGCGGTCACCCCGGCGGTAAGAACGGTTTCAGGCCGCCAGCCGCGCTCACCGAACAGGCGGTAGTTCGCGCTCAGGCCGATATCGCCCAGGCCATTGCCATTGGTCTGTTCCTGGGCGATGGCGGCGGCCGCACCCCCGGCACCGCCTTTCTGGTACACCGTGCGCCGTGCGAGGTACGGCACGTCCAGGTTGAGCGTCAGGTTCGGACTGACGCCCCAGCGTGCGGCCAGGTTGTAGGTGAGCGAATCGGATTCGACGTTCTCGATGGCGATGTTGCCGAGGAAGATCGCATCCAGTGCCAGGAAGCCGTTGAGGGTGAGCTGCTTGCGGTCATAGCGGGCGTAGGTGAGGCTGTTCTCGATGGTGAAGCGGCGCGAGAACAGGGCCGATTGCTGCTGCTTCACATCATCCACGCTGCGCCGCGACTCCTGCCTGGCCTGCTGCGCTTCGGCCGCAGTGCTGGCGTAGCCTTCGCCGCCGGGCGCTGTCTGTCCCGGCGCTGCCTGTAGAGTCGAGCCATGCTCGACTTCCGTGCCCGTGCCCGTGCCCGTGCCGGTTGCCGCCGCCGTTGCCGGCCCGGCAGGCCCCGTGCGCCCACTCAATCGCGCCTGCATCGCCTGCACCTGCATGTCGAGCTCGCGCAGGCGTCGGACTTCCTGGGCGTAGTTGCTCTTCAGCTGCTCCAGCTGGTTGGCCAGGGCCTGCACATCGGCGTTGTCGTCGGCCGTCGGCGGCGCGGCGAGGGCGGTGCCCGCCAGCGCCGCCAGCGCCAACGGGGTGATCCTCAGAAGGGTATGCATGTTCGTGTCCTGCGTTGTGGAACGCGTCCCCCAATGCCGCGCCGTACTACTGGCCCGGCCCCATGCCGCGGTTCAACGCAATCGCCTGGGCCACGTTCTGGCTCAACGGCAGGTTGCCGCCCGCGGTGTTGCGTACCAGCTCCAGCCGCAGCTGGTTGCTGGCTGCCTGGCCGTCACCGGCCAGGGCAATGCCCTGGCCGACGCTGCCATTGCGTATCCATTGCTGTACCAGGCCCTGGCCATCCACCTGCAGCTGCAGGCGCGCCTGATTGCCATCGAGCACGGCGCTGGCGCTCACCCCGGCCTGCTGCGCGCTGGCCGAGTGCGCGCTGTCGGACTGCATCGCGGGAACGTCGCCGTCACGCACCAGCAGCGTGGTGGTGTTGCGCGCGGCGTTGCCATCGCCGGCGACCTGCACGCTCTGCACCAGCCCACTGACATTGGCCAGGCCGCTGCTGTCGATGCTGCGGCCCGCTGTGACAGGCAGCGGCGCGTCGGCGGCGGTGACATGCACGCTGGGCTGAAAGCTTAGCTTGGGTGCACCACCGCCGCGGAAATCCATGCCCAGGGTCAACGTGCCCTGCAGGGCCGTGCCATTGCTGGCCTGCCACTGCGAAACCATCGTCACCCCGAACCAGGCCACGCTGTTGCCGCCCACCGTGTAGCGGCCGCGCATCAGGTTCAGTTCGGGGTCCGGAATTTCCTTCAGGCCGCGACCCGGCGCTGCGTCCGCCGCCCGCACCGTCAGCGCGGGAAGCATCAGCAGCAGGGTCATCAACAGGGGAAGACGGATCATGGCGAAGCCTCCTTCAGAACAGGTCGGCATGGCTGAAGCCGAAGTCGACCAGCTCGGCATCGGTGATCGGCCCCTGCCGCGCGTAGAGCGCGCGGGCACTGGGCCGTTCGCTGGGTTGCAGCAGCACCGTGTTGCGGTCGAAGTCACTGCCGATCACCACGAACACGGCGCGTGACGGCCACGCGGCGAGGAAGTCCGGCAGTGCCAGGCTGCGGTTTCCGAGGATCGGATCGGCCACTTCGACGATGCCTTCGCGCACCTGCTTGAGCACCACGAAATGGCGGAAACCGCGCACGTCCATCAGCACCAGCCCGGGCACGCGCAGGGTGCGCAGGCGGGCTTCGTCGATGCGGTAGCCGCGCCCGCGCATGCCCAGTGATTCCACATAGCGCTTGATGTCCAGCAGCGAGAAGCCGCGCTCGGCCACCAGTGCGGGGTCTGAAACCCCCATCATTCCCTGGATCACCGTCGCCTCGTCGGTGTCCAGGTGGTAGGCATGGCGCAGGATGGTGGCCAGTGCCGCCGCGCCACAGCTGTAATCGGTGTGCTGGCGCACCACGTTGCGGTAGCGCCGCTCCTGCATGCTCTCCACTTTCTGCTGCAGCAGGGCGCCATTGGGCAGTACCCCGCTGAAGCGCACCTCGCCCGCCCACGCGGGGTTGATGCCCAGCAGCAACAGGCACGCCAGCAGCCAGGTTGAAGGTCGGCAACGGAACATCGCGTTCTCCGGCAGCAGGGGGGAGCCCCTGTTCCAAGGGGGAGGAGGAAAAGGGGCTCCCGGAACCCGGTCATTGGCGGATGGCCGGGGTGTTGCGCTTACTCGCCGCTGCCACCACCACCGCCGGTGCTGGGCTGGGCGACTGCCAGGGCGAGGCTGTTGGCCTGCAGGTTGCCGGTACCCGATGCCACGTTCACGCCGATGTTGCCGGAGGCGCCGGAGAAGGCACTGCCCGACAACGCCGAGGTGTTGGTGGCATCGACGTTCACCCAGCGCGTGGTGCTGACCGTGCCGCTGAGGCTGGCGTACAGATCGGCCACGCCCAGCTCGACGAACTGGCTGGTGCCGCTCTCACGCGTGTCGAAGCCCAGGCCGCCCACCCCCGGCCGGTTGGGGTTCATCGTGGCGTTCTGGATCTCGTTGTCCAGGTCGATGTGGCCGGTGCTGTTGCCACCCGGATGCGGCAGCGCGCCGTTCCACGTATCCAGGTAGTAGTTGGCCATCTGGTAGGCATTGCCGGTGCCGCGATAGGTGCCGGCGCCGTAGCCCAGGGTCAGGCCACTGACGCTGCCGCGCATGCCCACCTGTACGGTGTCGGTGTAGGACTGCACGAAGCCGGCGTTGCTGACGGTGTTGCCGGTGGAGACCTGGTTGGAGCTGATGCTGGATTGGGCAACGGCCGTGGTCGCCACCGAGGCGGCCAGCGCGTTCTTCTGCTCGTTGTTGTTGCCCGACGCGATGTTCACGCCGATGTTGCCCGAGGCACCGCCGAAGGCATTGCCGCCAAGCGTGGCCGCATTGGTGACGCCAGCGTTCTGGGTGACGTTGCCGAACCCGGCCTGGTTGACGAACACTTCGGCGTCGGCCATGCCGAAGCTGAAGGAGGCATCCGCCGCCGACAGCGATGCGGCGTTGTCCTGCGCGTTGTTGTCGCCGGACACCACGTTGAAGCCGAGATTGCCAGACGCGCCTGCGCCTACGCTGTCGCCGATCGAGGCACGGTTGGTGACCAGGCTGTTGCTGGTGGCGTTGTTGCTGATCGACTGGCGGTTGTCGATCACCGCGATGGCCGCCGAATCGAGGTCGATGTCGCCGGTGATGGTCGGATCACCGGAGAAATTGACGTCGGTGCTCAGGCGCAGGTCCTTTTCCAGGTTCACGTCGACGCCGTGATTGTTCTTTTCCTTGCGTTCGTCGGACTGGATGTTGCTGTGCTTCTGCACATTGACGTTGACGGTGCGGTTGCGTACGTCGTTGTCGGTGTGATTGTGGGTGTCGTTGCGGGTTTCGCTGACGGTGTGGTTGTGGTTGATGTTCGCGTTGGCGTTCTGGTTGTCCCAGCCATTGGCCGCAGCGGCGGTCGAGGCAGTGGCAATCGCCATGGCGAGCATGGTCCGTTTGACGGTCGCTTTCATGGTGCCCTCTCTCTCATCGGATGGTGCATCGGTGGGTGGTTGTCACGGGCGGTCCTGCACGACGAGGCCCAGTACGTTGGCCGTATCGTTGCCGCTGCCCGCGATCTGATTGAGTTGCAGGACCCCGTCGAATCCCCGCAGTGCGGTGCTGGCTACACCGACGCTGCGGGTTCCCGTCGCAGCGCCGCGATCGACGCCGTCCCGCCCCCCTGCCAACGCGGAACCTTCGGCGGCCAAGGCCGTGTCGTCGGTTTCGCGTATGCCCTGTCGGGCCAGCGTCGCGCTGACGACGTTGAGCGTCGTGTTGGCGCTGCCGCTGGCCTGGTTGATCGAAGCAATGCCGCTGGCACCGGCCAGTGCCTCACCGCCGATGTGCGCGGCGGCATGCAGGGGTGCGGACAGCACCCGGTTGCCGTTCTGCAGCTGGTGCGCGCTGATGGCCACATCGGCGCGTTCAGCGCGGGCGATGCCGCGCAGATTGGCCTGCAGGTTGAAATCGCCTGCCGCCTGGTTCACCGCGATGGCGCCGCTGGCACCTGCCAGTGCGCGGCCCTCGATGCGGGCCAGGTCCAGATAGGCGAGCATGCCGCTGTAGTCGTCGGCCGATGCGGACAGCGGCGCGGCGATCACCGCCAGCAGCGGCCAGGCCAGGGCCTTCACTTGCCACCTGCCGGGGCGGTGCCCTGCAGCGGGAACTGGCCCAGCGCGCCGCGCACCGTATCGGCGATGCCACGGGTGCTGTTGCCGACCGCGCCCAGCGGGCCACTCATCGTGCCGCCAAGACTGCTGCCGACCATGCCGTCGCCGTTGCGGCCCAGCGTGCCGCCCAGGGCCTGCTGGGTAACGCGTTCAACGGTGGTGCCGCCCGGCGCGGTCGTGGGAGTGATATGGCCTGCACCCATTCCCGCGTAGTCGGCATCGCTGAGCTCATCCATTCCGGAGGCCGGGTCACCGCTTCCGAGCGCCGCGGCGACCTCGCGCTGCGGCTTCGGATCGGCAATCAACGCGATGCCCGGTGGCGCCATGCGGTAGGCCGGCCGGGCCGCGACATCGCGCAACAGGACTATTTCGCCCGGTTGTGCCTTCACCCCCTGGCGGGCGCCGGACGCGCCTGCACCCGTGGCGACGGCCAGCAGGGCAAGGGCCAGCGATGCAGCCAGGCCACGAATCAGGGTGGTGCCGTCCATGCCGATCTCCCGCGATGGGTGCGGCGGAACCACGCATCAACCGTGCCAACTGCCAAAGGCTGGTGCAGCAGCCGATGCCGGCGGTGCGGCGGGGTGGGGTGCTGCCGGGGCGTTACAGCGGCGTCGGGAAATTGTTGGGATTGCGCAACCCGCAGGCGCCACAGGGCAAGGGGGCGGCCGACTGTCGCATTGTTGTTACAGGTGCCGTCGCGGACTGCAACGGTGCCGCTTCAGCCGGTGATTTCTTGACGCGCTGCTCATTGCGCCGCCGTTTAGCGCGGCGCTAGGATCCGCCCAACAAAGGCCGCCGAGGTGGCCGTGGAAGTCCCGGCGGAGGGCGGCACGCCGGCGATCGACTGACAGCCCGCCGACGGTGTCCGGATGCTGGGGGAAGCATGGCGGCGGTCCCGGAAGCTTCAAGCTCGCGCTGTGTGCTGTGGTTTGGCCAGCCGCTGCCGAATGAGCGCAGTGCGCTCGCGGCCGCCGGTTGGTATGTGCGCAGCATTCAACCTGACCCTGCCATGGCGATCGGGCTGCGTGGCCGTGATCGATTGCTGGCCGTGATCGATCTTCGCCACCTGGACGCAACGGCGTTGCAGCTGCTCGCGCCATGGATCGAACAGCACCGGCATCTGCCCTGGCTGGCTGTGCTGCCGCCAGGCGCAGGTGCCACACCGTCGGCATGGTTGCCCGTGCTGCAGCACTGTCCTGCACGGTTCACCCTGCCATTCGGCCTGCAGGACCTGGTCTGCGCGATGCGCAGCCAGTTCGATGCGGATGATCTGCCCACCGACGAGGCCTGCGCAGGGCAGGGGCCGCGCGCATTGATCGGCGAAAGCCCGGCGCTGCATGCGGTGCGCACGGTGCTGCACAAGTTCGCACCGGTGGAGCTGCCGGTGCTGGTCACCGGCGAAACCGGCACCGGCAAGGAGCTGGCCGCGCATGCGCTGCATGCGCTGTCCGGGCGTGCCGGCAAGCCTTTCATCGCAGTGAACTGCGGTGCGATTCCGGCCAACCTGGTGCAGTCGGAACTGTTTGGGCACGAGCGCGGTTCCTTTACCGGCGCCGACAAGCGCCAGATCGGCGTGTTCGAATCCGCGCAGGGCGGCACCGTGTTCCTGGATGAGGTGGGCGATCTGCCCGCCGAGGCCCAGACCAGCCTGCTGCGGGTGTTGCAGGAGGGGACGTTCGAGCGTGTCGGCAGCAGCCAGTCGCTGCGTGCCGATGTCCGCGTACTGGCCGCGACCCACGTGGAACTGGAACAGGCCGTGGCGCAGGGACGGTTCCGCAGCGATCTCTATTACCGGCTCAACGTGCTGCGCCTGCTGATGCCACCGCTGCGCGAGCGCGGCGCCGATGTGCTGCTGCTGGCCGAGCACTTCCTGCGTTGCTTCCGGCGGCGTCACACGGTGCGCGCACGCGGCTTCTCGCCCACAGCAAGCCAGGCGATGCGACGCTTTGGCTGGCCTGGCAATGTGCGTGAACTGCTCAACCGCGTGCAGCGGGCGGCGATCATGGCCGAGGGCGAGCTGATCAGCGAGCGTGACCTTGAACTGGGCGAACCGGCCGAGGCGCTGCCCAGCGCGATGCTGCATGATGCGCGTGGTCAGGCCGAACGCGATGTACTGCTGCAGACGCTGCGCCACACCGGCTACAACGTGTCCGAGTGCGCACGGCAGATGCAGATCTCGCGGGTGACGGTGTACCGCCTTTGCCGCAAGCACCGGCTGGAGCTGCCGGCACAGCGCTGAGCCGGGTTGACGCCGCCGCCCGTACCACCCAGTCTGCGGCCAACGACCGCCGCCCTTGCCCTGCGCGAATGAACCAGAGCCCCGAACTGCTGCGCCGCCTGTTGCGTGCCAAGGACCGGATGGACCGGGCCAGCCATGAAGACTGGCCGGTTGCCCGCCTGGCCGAGGTCAGCGCGGTTTCCCCCGCCCACTTCGCGCGCTCGTTCAAGCAGGCCTTCGGCCTGCCACCGCACCGTTACCTGCTCAGCCGGCGCATCGAACGGGCGGTGGCGCTGCTGCGCGACACCGAGCTGGCGATCACCGAGATCGCGGCGCAGACGGGCTGGACCAGCCTGGGGACCTTCGGCCGGATCTTCCGCGACATCACCGGCGACAGCCCGGGCAACGTGCGTGACCGCGAGCGCGCCGGGCACGCCGGGCACGCCGCGGCGGAGAGCGTACCCGAGTGCCATGCCCGTGCGGCGCAGCGGCCTGACCTCAACATCGCAGTTTTGGAGAAGCGCCGCCGCCAGGCCGTTGCTAACGTGGACCGCACCTGAGGGAGGTCCCATGACGAATACCGTGAACACGGTCGGCCTGTATGTACGCGACCAGGATGAAGCACTCGAATTCTACGTCGGCACGCTCGGTTTCGAGGTGCACACCGACGTGCGCAATGGCAGCTACCGCTGGTTGACGGTACGCAGCCCCGGCCAGGACGGTTTCCAGCTTGGCCTGTTCGTTCCCGGCCCGCCGACCCATGACGCGGCGACGGCGCAGGCGCTGCAGCAGCTGGTGGCCAAGGGGGCGATGCCACCGCTGGTGCTGGCGGTGGACGACTGCCAGGCACGCTATGCGCAATGGCAGGAAAAGGGCGTGGAGTTCATCCAGGCACCGGTCGAGCGCTTCGGCGCCATCGACGCCGGATTCCGTGATCCGTCCGGGAACGGCTGGAAGATGATTGAAGCCCGCTCCGAAGCGAGGCGTCGTCAATGAGTCGCGGTGGTTGGGCGCGGCCGGTGCACCGCTGGACCTCGATCGTGTTCACCCTGGCGGTGATCGCCAACTTTGTGGCGCGCGCGATGGGGCAGGGTGAACCTGCGGCGTGGATCACCTACTCGCCGCTACCCCCGTTGTTCCTGCAGCTGTTCACCGGCCTGTACCTGTTTGCGCTGCATTACGCAGTAAGGCGCCGCAGCGCCGCGCTGGGCGCTGCGGGCTGAGCGTGGATCAGGCGACCGCGTCGATCGCGTAGCCGGCAAGCAGGGCCGGCAGGTCTTCCATGCGCTGGAAGATGACCTGGGCGCCGGCCGCGCGCAGCGCCTCCGGCGTGCTGTGGTGCGGGCCACCTTCGCTGAAGCCGAACACGGTGGCGCCCGCTGCCACACCCGCGGTGGCGCCGGTCACGGTGTCTTCAATCACCGCGCAACGCTTCGGGTCCACGCCCAGTGCAGCGGCGGCCGCCAGGTAGACATCCGGGTGCGGCTTGGTGTTCGGCATGTCCTGGCCGCTGTAGACGTGGTCACCGAAGGCATCGAGGATGCCGACCTTGCCCAGCTGCAGCTGCACCTTGTGCAGGTCGGCACCGGAGGCACAGGCGATCCGGCCGCCGGTGGCCGCCGCGATCGCGCGCACCGCCCCCGGCGCACCCTGGATGGCCTGCAGGTCACGCTCCAGCGCGATGTTGCGCTGCAGGCGGAATTCCTCCAGCCATTCCTCGGTGAACGGCTTGCCGGTGCGTTCCTCGATCAAGCCGGCCAGATGGGCCACCGACTGGCCGAGGAAGACTTCACCCGCCTGTGCCGGGGTCAGCGGCCAGCCACGCTCGGTCAGCATTTCGGAGAGCACGCGGGCCACCAGCGGCTCGGAATCGACCAGCACGCCGTCACAGTCGAACAGCACGGCATCGAAGGGAAAACGGGACATCTACAGCTCCTGGGGCAGGCGGTTGGGCGCGGGTATCCGCCATTTTCCCATAGCGGCGAGGACGAGGCACCCGACGATCACAGGGTGCCTCGACGCGGCGGGCCGATCAGCTCAGGTCGCAGCCCGCCGGCTGCGGCCAGGTGGTGGCCGGCAGCATGTTCTTCAGCGAGGCCGGCGCATTGATGGCCACGTAGCTGGCACCCAGCAGATCTTCCAGGTCGGCGATGGTGACCAGGTAGCTGTCCAGGCTGCCCAGGTTGGCTTCATTGGGGATGATCCAGCTGATCGCCTTGGCGGTGCCGGTGTTCGGGTCGCGGGTGATGATCGTCTTCCAGAAGAATTCCGGCGTCGGGATGCCGTGGCTGGACAGGAAGTAGTCGTTGGAGGCGTCGCCGTAGACCACACCGCCGTAGACATCCACCGGCGCGATGTCGCGGTAGCACTCGGCCACGTTCTCGGCCTTCACCCAGATGCCCTGGTTGAAGCTGGACACCTGCGGCACGATGTTGGTCATGTAGTTGGCGCGGCGGATGTAGGTCGCGTTGTAGTCCATGTGGTTGGAGGTCACCAGGTGGCCGCGGTCATAGCCGGACCGGATGCTGGCATACGAGGCGGTGCTGGTCTGGCCGAGGCAGCCGGCCGGCAGGTCCGGGTCCTTGTAGAAGCTGGACGGACGCGCGGCAGAGCCGGTATCGGCGGTGAGCGTGTATTCGTAGCGGGTGGCGCTGTGGATGCTGCAGTCGTAGGTCAGCACGAAGCCGCCCTTGTTGAGGGTGACGACCTGGGCCTGGGCGGCGCCGGCGAAGGCGCTGAGGACGAACGCGAGGAAGAAGCTTGCAAGGCGCATTGCGGTGCTCCAGCAGAAGATTCAGGGCGCAGCCGTCCGCCACGACCAGGCCGGTGCGAGGTCGGGGAATCGGTTGCGGAAAGGGGTGCTGCGGACTGCGGTGAGACGTGACCGCGATGACAGGGCCGCGGAGGCCGTGCGGTGTCGTAAGCGTCACAAGCTGGCGTCTTTCGGTCAATGACGAAACGACGAAGCTGTGACAGCGCGCAAGCACTGGCGATGCGTCAGATGGAGGAGGACGTAGCTGAAACGCGGGCGTGCTAGGGCGTCGCGTTGCCTGCCATCACGGTATGTGGGGCAGATGGCGCCCGTGCCGCAAGGCAGAAGAGGTGCCGCCTCATGACGTCGATCCGTGCTTGGGACCCGGCGCGATCAGCAGTGCTCCGAGCGGCAGGCGAAGCAGCAAGCGTCATGCTGCGTCGCAAGGTGCCAGCCACCATTCGCACTGGTACGGTCCGAGCCGTTGCACCACCACCGACGGGGAGAGACGACGATGCGCAAGGTTCTGCTGCTGTTGCTCCTGCTGACCGGGTTGGCCCCCAGCGCCTGGGCCGCCACGGTCAAGACCACCCACCGGACCATTCCCAGCTGGGATGGAACGCCTCTCGGGGCCTTCGTCATCGAACCGCAGGATGCGGGCAGCGGCCGTTACCCGCTGCTGGTGATGCCCAGCAGCTGGGCCGTGCCCAGCGTCGAGTACGTGGGCGTGGCGCAGGCGCTGGCACGGCGTGGCTATGTGGTCATCAGCTACAGCTCGCGTGGCTTCTGGGAGTCCGGCGGCAGCATCGACATCGCCGGGCCGGCCACGGTCGAGGATGTCAGCGCGCTGATTGACTGGGCGCTGGACAACACCCGCGCCGATCCGTCCCGGATCGGCGTTTCGGGCATCTCCTACGGCGCCGGTACCAGCCTGCTGGCAGCGGCACGCGATCCGCGCATCAAGGCGGTGGCCGCGCTCAGCGGCTGGGCCGATCTGCAGGCCTCGCTGTACAGCAACGACACCCCCAGCGCGCAGGGGATTGCCCTGCTGGTGGCGGCCGGATTGGCCACCGGGCGCCCGGGGGCAGAGCTGGCCACCATCAACCGCAATGTGCTGGTCGGCAATTACCAGGGCGCAGTGGACTCGCTGCTGCCGGTGGCGGCCCAGCGCAGTCCTGCGGCGAGCATCGACGAAATCAACGCCAACCAGCCGGCGGTGTTCCTGGCCAATGCGTTCAACGACAGCCTGTTCCCGCCGGGCCAGCTGGTGGACTTCTTCAACCGGCTGAAGGGCCCCAAGCAGCTGCAGCTGCGCCACGGCGACCATGCGCTCAACGAAGCATTCGGGGCACTGGGCATTCCCAACGAGGTCTACGACCAGGTGGGCGACTGGTTCGATCATTACCTGAAGGCGGTGGCCAATGGCATTGATCGCCAACCGGCAGTGCAGCTGAAGTCACAGAAGGGCAGTTGGAGCCGCTATCCGGACTGGAAGGCGACCAGTGACGGTGCCGTCAGCTACGGGCTGACCGCACCTTCGGGCCTGCTGCTGCCGACCGGCGGCCTGGCGGAGAAGGGCGGCACGACCGGCTGGAACTACCGCATCGGCAGCGGGCTGCTGACCGCGGCCAACTCCGGCGTGGCGATGGCCTCCGGCGCGCTGCAGATGATCAACCTGCCGCCGGGTGCCTACGTGCCGTTTGTCGGGCGTAGTGCTGCCGGGGTCTGGCAGGGGCCGGTGCAGTGGAGCGCACGACGCCTGGATGGCGCGCCGGAAGTGCGCCTGACCGTCACCCCCAGTCGTGCCAACACCACGCTGTATGCCTACCTGTACGCCGAGGATGTGCTGGGCAATGGCCAGCTGATCAGCCACAAGCCGTACACGCTGCGTGGCGCCACGCCAGGGCAACCGAAGACGCTCGACCTGCGCCTGGAGGCGAGCAGCTGGAACCTGCCTGCAGGCAGCCGCCTGACCCTGGTGGTCGACACGGTGGACCTGCGCTACGCCGGCATCAGCCAGCTGGGGGGGACGGTGACCTTCAGCTCGCCGGCCGGCGCGCCCTCGATGCTGAAGGTGCCGTTGCATTGAGACTGGCCAGGGCAGGGATGGACCCATGACCGGTGGACCCATGACCATCGCGCGGCTGCTGCTTGCCGCGGTACTTGTTGCGCCGGGCGCGGCAGGCGCAGCGACGGATTGGCGGGGCACGCTGTTGACGGACCTGGAGGCTGCCGACGCGGCGATGCGCGGCAGTCATCCTGGCACGGTGGACCGGCAGAACCCGGGATTCGTCCTCCAGTTGCGGGATGCGCTGGCCCTTGCGCGGTCACGCGCGGACACGGTCGACAGCTTCGCCGGCTACTGGTGGGCCATGAAGGGTTACGCGGCCTCGTTCAATGATGGCCATGTCAGCCTCAACGCGCGTGCCGCTGCGCCGGCGCTGCCGACGCGGTGGCCGGGCTTCCTGACCGGCTTCGACGGCGACGTGCAGGTGATCATGAGCGTGGACGATGGCCCAGGCCATCCGCCGTTGGGTGCACAACTGTTGTCCTGTGACGGCGTCGATGCGGCGACGCTTGCCGCGCGTCGGGTGGGCGACTTCAGTGGGCGCTGGAACCTGCAGGCCAGCCGCATCCAGGGCGGTGGCGAAGTACTGCTGGAGCAGGGCAATCCCTTCCTGCCCACGCCGCGCCGCTGCGAGTTCCGCGCCGATGGGCGTGAGACGGCGTATGCGCTGCAATGGACGCCACTCGATCCAGCGCAGCGTACGCAGCGGCTGGCCGATACCCGTCGCAGTTTCCGGCCGGCCAACGCTTGGCGCGCCCTGCCCGGGGGCGGCTACTGGATCACCACCAGCAGCTTCAATGCCGATCCGGCCGCGCAGAATTTCAAGGAACTGACAGCGTTGCTTGAAGCGCTTGCGCGGGTGCCCGAACCACTGCAACAGGCGCCGCTGGTGGTGCTGGATGTGCGCGGAAACACCGGTGGCGCGTCGCAGTGGAGCATCGAGCTGGCGCGATTGATATGGGGGCGTGCTGCCGTGGATGCGCTGCCGGACCACAGCTGGGTGGAATGGCGGGCGTCGGATGCCAACATCGCGCAGCTGCGCGGCTTCCTGCAGAAGCTGGAACAGGCGCCCGATGCGTCGCCGGAGCTGCTGCGCATGCTGGAAACCGTGACAGCGGGAATGGCGCAGGCGCGAGGGCGGGGGGAAGCCTTGTGGCGTGAGCCGTCGGAGGCCAAGGCGAGTGCGGCGCCGGCGCCCGCCGCACCCGTGCGCGCGGGCGGGGTGGTGATCGTGGCCGATGCCGCCTGTGGTTCCGCCTGCCTGGATGCGCTGGACCTGTGGAAGCGCCTGGGTGCGGTGCAGGTGGGTGTCGAGACCTCGGCCGACAGCCTGTACATGGATGTCAGGCCCGACATGCTGCCCAGCGGGCTGGCCCGGATCTCGGTACCGATGAAGGTGTTCCGTGGGCGGGTGCGCGGTTCGAACGAGCCTCACGCACCGGATCGCCGTTATGGTGGCGACATGCGGTATACGCCGGCGCTGGAAGCGTGGGTACTTTCGCTGCAACAGAACAGCGGGCCCGGTCCAGTGGGCCCACCATAGGAGACCACCGCTTGAACACTCCAAGCCCTGATCCTGCAACCACGCCCTCCCAGGGCAGGGCGCTGCGTCGCTGGATGCTGACACTCGCCGCGTTGTTCGGCGTGGCCCTGCTGATCTACCTGGGCAGCGCCATCCTGCCACTGGCCAGGCCCGGTGGGATATATGGCGGAATGGGGGTGATGATGATGCTGCCGATCCTGCTGGCGTGCGCGGCATTGGCGGCACTGCTGGGCAGCTCGGTGGTTGCGGCGATTGCATGGTGGGCCGGGGTGCGCCGGATCGGGTTCGTTCTGGTGATGCTGCTTGCTGCGTGCCTCAGCGCAGTCAGCTTCATTGCGGGCTTTGACTCGCCACTGGCGAGGTGATCAGCGCAGGTCCGGCGGATTCATTGATGCGTCGCGCACATGGGCATCGCCGGGCTCAGGCTGCAATCGCGCTTCGATGTCCGGCGGGAACATGGGAATCCTGCTGGTCCGCATCACCGCCCAGCGCATCATCGCGTGCAGGTGGTTGAACGGCAGCATGGTCAACCACATCACCGCAGGCATCTGCGCGTCAGCGGCGAAGATGCGTTCCTTGCAGAATGCAAGGCTCTCGCGCTTGCCGTCCACCGGCATGCAGTACTGCACCGCATCCAGCACCGCCGCCGGCCCTTCCTCCATGTAGCGCCGCAGGAATTCCCAGTGCGCATGCGCATTCTTGATGCG
The DNA here is from genome assembly GCF_001274595.1 of Stenotrophomonas maltophilia. Classification (GTDB taxonomy): domain Bacteria; phylum Pseudomonadota; class Gammaproteobacteria; order Xanthomonadales; family Xanthomonadaceae; genus Stenotrophomonas; species Stenotrophomonas forensis. Next base: position 2,492,330 of record NZ_CP011010.1, on the reverse strand, counting down.
GGAGGTGGCGATGCAGAAGGCGAATGCTTCCCTGACCGTCGCGCCGTCCGCGTCCAGGATCAGGCCGCGGACATCCCAGTTGCGCCAGCCGAAGGTTCCGGTTCCGCGGCCCAAGGTGAAATAGATCTGGTCCCATCCCGCGCTGAGGATCGTCCCGTCCAACCGGAACACATGAACCTGGCGATGCTTGCGGTCGAGCACGATGGGGTAGTAGGTCCAGCGGAACAGTTCGCGGCACGCTACCCACGCACTTGCTGCAGTGAACACCGCAAGCATCGCGATGCTGATGAACACGGCTGCCCAGAGGCCATTCTCGTTGGGCAGCTTCTCCACGACCAGCAGCCACAGCAGCATCGACATGCCGCCAACTCCGAACGCCACGCCTATCGCATCCAGCAGGGCGACAAAGCCTCGGGGGCCGTACCACCGATCCACTGAGACCAGGCAGTTCGAGTTCATCTTCACGACGCAGAGCTGGGCCAGCAGAGGCACGTCGAGACGCGTCTTCTGCCGCAGCCGATGCTCTCGATCGAACGCGGCGAGGGGACGGTTGCTCGGAAACCTCGAGGTGAAGCCGGTGAAGTCCATGGTCGCTCCTTGCTGCGTGGATTCTAACCAGTTCATCAGCGCGGCCGGAAAGCGAAGCGCAGTCCTCTTCCAGCGGCTTGCGTTGAAGGGCGTATCCCGGGAGACTCAGTGCGTTGGCGTTCCCGAATCGATAACAAGGATGCTGTCATGGCGCTTCAGCAGGAACTTCGCGACCTGATCAACCTGTCTCATGCGTTGGCCTGGAAGGGCGCGGGAGACTCGCCCAGCGCATCCAACATTCCCGACGAACCCGGGCTGGTTTCGGCGTTTCTCGATGAATCCATACAGAATCAGCTCGAAGCCAGCCTTCAGGGCGCGCTCGGCAGCAGCGCAAGCGTACAGGTCAACAGCATTTTCACCCACAAGACCCCATTGGTGACGCCTGAAGGCCGCAGTGCGGTGGAGATCGGCGATCTGCTGCTGGTGCGGCAGCACTTCGTTACGACAACCGACTCCGTCGAGGGGCGGGCGCTGCTCCTGCAGGCCAAGAGGAACAAGCATCCGGACAGCGGCGACATCTCGGAAGGCAAGCCGCAGATCCAGTATCTCCTGTACAAGGACTGGCCGCGTTTTCACGGTGACGGTCGCCTCGGCCACTGTCCGGACCCGACGCCGACGGGGGGCGTGGAGCAACCCTGGGACTTCAGTCTTTCCAATCCATTGGGCAGGTTTGGCCAGTATGTGGCCATCTTTGATGGCCAGGCCCACCCGCATCCGGCGGTATTACCGCTTGCTGCGCCCACGGCGGCTTTTGATGCATCACGTTATCCGCCTGATGGCGGGAAGGGGACGCCGAGGACAACATGGGCATGCGGACAGGTCCAGCCGACCCCACCGGTCACGAACATTGCCTGCAACGAGGACTTTGCCGAGGTACTGGAGCATTTCTTCCTTGGCACCGTGGGTGAACACTTCACGCCCGGCACGGTGAGTGGCGACGACCATTGGTCGCGCTTTCTAACCACCATGCTGGGGGCGGCCACGCAATCCAGCTACACATTCCTGTCCTCCCGTACGAACGTGCTGAAACCCACTTCGCGCGGTGCGAAGATAAGTACGCTTCTGGGTATCCAGCCCCTGCTCAAACTGGCGATCATGAAGGAGATTGATCGCCACTTTCGCAGTGCGGCGTTCACTGCATCGTTTGACTACGACCACGAGCCGCACTTCTTCCACCGGGCGATTGAGCGTTCGGCATTCGTCAATCATCTCGCCCAGATCCAGCAGAGGCTGCGCCGGGAGCTCGATATCGAGTATGGCGGGTGGTTGCCGCCGGACGATATGCCCGGGCCGGACAAGAGTGGGGGAGGTCATGTTCCGATCCTCTCGATCGCCAGCAGTGGACCGAAACCGCTTCTGCCTGAGCCAAGAGAGCCCCGCTTCCGGGGCGAATAGCATCGGTGCCAGTGCGCTGGCGGGGCACACTCTGGCCCCGCCCGGTCAGGGTCGCCCCGGATCATGCATCCCGCGCAGCTTTTTTTTGTTGATCTTGCCCACGCTGGTACGCTCGATGGACTGCACGAAGCTGACGCGTTCCGGAATCGCATAGCGCGAGATGTCGCCCGAGCGGCTGCGCGCGGCGACGAGGTCAATGATCTCCGCTTCCGTGACGTCGCTGCCGACCTTCCTGACCACCAGCGGCAGCGGCCGCTCGCCCCATTTGGTGTCTGCGATCCCGATCACGGCCACTTCGCTGACCGCGGGGTGCAGGGCGATGATGTCCTCCAGGGCAAGCGAGGAGATCCACTCGCCGCCGGTCTTGATCACATCCTTGATGCGGTCGGTCACGCGCAGGTAGCCACCTCCGTCGATGTTGCCGATATCCCCGGTATGCAGGTAGCCGCCCGCCCACAGCGCCTCGGACGCTGCCGGGTCGTGCAGGTAGCCTTCGGTCAGCCAGGGCGCGCGTACCACCACCTCGCCGGTGGCGATGCCGTCGTGGGCTACGTCGTTCATGTCCGGGTCGACGATGCGCAGCTCGACCAGCGGCACCGGTATGCCGGCCTTGGTGCGCAGCGAGAGAACCTCATCCGCATCGGTCACGGCCTCGGCGTCGATCTGGGCGACGGTCAGCAGCGGACAGGTCTCCGACATGCCATAGCCCCCGAAGATGTCGATGCCGCGTGCCAGTGCCCGTTGTGCCAGTGCACGCGGCAGGGCCGCCCCACCGATGATGACCTTCCAGTGGGCCAGATCGGTGTCCGCCGCAGCGGGATGCTCCAGCAGCATGTGCAGGATGGTCGGTACGCAGTGCGAGAAGGTCACCTTCTCGCGCGCGATCAGTGCCAGCAGGTTGGCAGGCAGGTAGCGCCCCGGGTAGACCTGCTTGATGCCCAGCAGTGTGGCCACATAGGGCAGGCCCCAGGCATGCACATGGAACATGGGAGTCATCGGCATGTAGACATCACCGCGATGCAGGCGCCCCTGGGTGGCTGCGCTGCCCAGCGCGGCCATGCCGGTCAGCGAATGCAGGACCAGTTGCCGGTGGCTGAAATGGACGCCCTTGGGCAGGCCGGTGGTCCCGGTGGTGTAGAACATCGTGGCACGGGTGTTCTCATCGAAGTCCGGGAACTGCGTGACTGCAGGGGCGGCGCGCAGGCCGGCCTCGTACTCGGTCACGAAACCCTGCGGCAACGGGCCGACGGCATCCTCCAGCAGGATGCGCGTGCGCAGATCCGGCAGCTGCTCGTCGATGCCGTCCAGTATCGGCAGGAACTCGCGATGGGCGAGCAGCACCCGCGCGCCACTGTGGTTGAGCGTGTAGGCAATCTGTTCGGGGGCCAGGCGCACGTTCACCATCATCAGCACCGCGCCGATCATCGGCACGGCGAAGTAGGCCTCCAGGTAACGGTTGCTGTCCCAGTCCATCACTGCCACGGTATCGCCGTGCCTGACCCCGAGCGAGGTCAACAGCCCGGCCAGCTGGCCGATGCGTGCCTGCAGCGTCCGGTAGTCGAAGCGGACCGAATCGCCATAGACGATCTCCTGGCCTGGGTTCACCACCAGTGGCGTGTGCAGCAGCTGCTTGATCAGCAGCGGACAGGTGGAGGCGCCGGCAGCAGGGGGGAATGACATGGGGTGTCCTCGTGGACGACGTATCGGTGGCCGCCCTTCATACCGCCACACTAGCCGCGCGCCGACGCGGCGCCAGCGTACCTAGGTACGCCTGCCCAAGGGGGGACGATTTGCTACTCTCGCCTGCACATGCCAACCCTGCTCATCGCCGACGATCACCCCTTGTTCCGCGCGGCCCTGCATCGCGCGGCCGAAGAGGCCGTGGCCGACCTGCAGATCAGTGAAGCCGATTCACTGGGGGGCGTGCTCGACGTGCTTGAGCGCCAGCCGATCGACCTGATGCTGCTGGACCTGCACATGCCGGGCAACCACGGCCTGGCCGGACTGGCCACGCTGCGCGCGTTGCAGCCGGGGCTGGCGATCATCATCGTTTCGGCCAATGAAGAGCCGCAGGTAATCCGCCGTGCCATCGACCTCGGCGCCGCCGGCTATCTGCCCAAGAGTTCAGGCCTGAACGAACTGCAGTCTGCGCTGCAGTCCGTGCTGGAAGGAGAACGCTGGATACCTTCACTGCTGCGCGAACCGGTGGCCCGGGTAGCGGCGTTCAGCAAGGATGCCGACCTGGCCGCGCGCCTGGCCAGCCTGTCGGCGCATCAGTACCGGGTACTGAGCCTAGTGGCCGAAGGCCTGCTCAACAAGCAGATTGCCGACCGGCTCGGGGTACAGCTGCGCACCGTCAAGGCGCACATGACACGGATCATGGAGCGGCTGGGAGTCCGCAATCGGGCGCAGGCGATCCGCGTTCTGCATGAAATGGGGCTGGCCGATCCCTCTCGGCAGATCGAAGACGCAGCGGAGCGCTGACCGCTCAGGGCGCTGTCGCTGCGGCAGAGGCCAGCAGGTGGTTGATCGCCCAGCGCAGCGCCAGTGGCTTGAAGGGCTTGCTCAGCAATGACAGCCCCGCGCCGCGCACCGCCTCACGGGTCTCGGCGCCGGTGTCGGCACTGAGGATCACCGTGGGCCGTGGCCCGTGCGCTGCAGCCAGGCGCGTGAACAGTGCCACGCCGGTATCGCCGTCATCGAGGTGGTAGTCGAACAGCCACAGTGCCGCATCGTGCGCCGACGCATCGATGCCTTCGGCGCCGTGCAGGGCGATGACATCGCAGCCCCAGGACAGCAGCAGCTGCTGCATGGCCGCCAGGGCGTCGGCATCGTTGTCGACCACCAGGACGCGGGTGCCCCTGAGGGTGCTGCCGGCGTTGGCAGGCGGTTCGATCCGCGGTGCCACCGGTGCTGCACTGCGCGCCACGCTGACCGAGAACACCGAACCGCGATTGACCACGCTGCGCAACTGCAACGGTGCGTGCAGCAGGGCCGCGATGCGTTGCGCGATGGTCAGCCCCAACCCCAGGCCCTGGCCATTGCTGCGGTCCACCCGATGGAATTCCTCGAACACCACCGCCTGCTGCTCGGCTGCGATGCCGGGCCCGGTGTCGTGCACACCGATGGACAGGCATTGGCCTTGGCGACGCACGCCCAGCAGGACGCCGCCGTGCCGGGTGTAGCGGATGGCATTGGCCAGGAAGTTCTGCAGCACGCGGCGCAGCAGCAGCGGATCGCTATGCACCCAGGCGTGGGTGCGCAGGTAGCGGAACTGCAGGCCGCGCGCCGCCGCCAGTACCGCAAATTCCTGCGCCAGCGGGTCCAGTACGGTTGAAAGTGCGAACGGGCGCGGATCGGCCACCAGACCGCCGGCTTCCAGCCGGGAGATGTCCAGCAGGCCGGACAGCAGGTCATCGGTGGAATCCAGCGCACCGCGGATCTGGTGCAGGAAACTGTCAAGGAACCCGGATTCGATGTGCTGCGACATGGCATCGGTCAGCAGCTGTGCGGCGTGCAGGGGTTGCATCAGATCGTGGCCGACGGCCGTCAGGAAGCGGGTTTTGGCCGCGTTCGCGCGCTCGGCGTCCTGTACCGCCTGCTGCAGCCGGGCGGTACGGTCCTGCACGCGGCGCTCCAGTGTTTCGTTGCTGCGCCTAAGTGCATCCTCGGCGCGGCGGAACGCGGTGACATCGGTGAAGGTGGCTACGTAGCCGCCACCGGGCATCGGGTTGCCGCGGATCTCGACGATGGTGTTGTCCGGGAAGACCCGCTCGGAGAGATGCGGGGTGCCGCGCTGCATGTGCGCGACGCGACGCTGCAGTGCCTGCTGCGGAGAGTCAGCGGGGCCCTCGCCGATCTTCAGCTGCGCCAATGCCCAGGCGGTGAGGTTGATCACCGGCTGTCCCACCTGCAACAGCTCCGGTGGAAAACGGAACAATGCAGCGTAACGGCTGTTCCAGGCCACCAGCTGCAGCTGCGCGTCAACCACGCTGATGCCCTGGCTCATGTTTTCCAGCGCCGCTTCCAGCAGGCGCTGGTTGAAGCGCAGCACCTGGGTCGCTTCGCCGACGGCACGGGTCACCGCTTCAAGTGGCGCGGCGCCCCCGTCGCGTGCGGCCTCGACCAGCAGGCGCGCCATGCCGGCGCCGACCACGGCGGTCAGCTCACGTTCGACGGCAGTGACCCGGTCGTCATCCAGCAACTGCCCCGCATCTCCTGCCAGCAACTGGCGCGCACGCTCCTGGCCGAGGAAGCGGCCGGCCGTCTTCCGCAGCGAGGCCGCTGCCACCGCGTCGCGCTGCCTCGGCAGCGAAGGGCGCACGGCCCTCGATACCAGGGCAACGGTGAGCAGGTTGACCGCCAGGCTTGCGCCCATGCTGATGGCGATATGGCCGGGCTGCATCCGCAGCGAAACCACCGTCAGCCAGTGCAGGCCCTCGGCGCTGGCGGCCGGCGCAGGGAGCACCATCGGCAGCAGTACCAGCCACAACCAGGCCAGTGAACCCAGTACGATGCCCGCGACGATGGCCGGCGAGGGCGTGCGTGGGCGGTACACCGCCAGCAGCACCGCCGGTGCCAGCTGCGAGAGCGCGGTGAAGGACATCAGGCCGAAATCGCTGAGCGCCTCGGTATCGCTCATCGCGCGGCTGTACAGCCACGACATCAGGAACACGGCGAGGATGCCGGCACGGCGGAACGCCAGCACGCGCGGACGCAGGTCGGCATGCGCCACGCCGCCCTCGAAGCCACTGATCAGGCGCGAACCGAAGCCGTGGTTGCCGAGCATGATCGACAGGGTCAGCCCGGACAGGATCATCATGCCGGTTGCTGCGCTCAGGCTGCCCAGGTAGGCCAGCAGCGCCAGCAGGTGGTGGCCACCGGCCTGCGGCAAGGCCAGCACGTACAGGTCGGGCGTCACCGACGCCGGCAGCTGCGCGGCTCCAGACAGTGCCATGGGCACCGAGGGTAGGCCGATCAGCAGCAGATAGACCGGAAACATCCAGCGCGCCGTTTTCAGGTCCGAGCTCTGGCGCAGTTCCACCACCCCGACATGGAACTGGTGGGGCAGGGTGAAGGCAGAGATCGCGCCCAACGCGACCATGGTGAGGTAGTCCGGGACGATGGCCGGTGGCGGCAGCTGCGCCATCCTGTCCAGCAGCGGCATGCCGGACCGGTGCACAGACAATGCCGCATACAGGCCAATGGCCAGCAGCGCGGCCAGCTTCAACAGTGATTCCAGGCCCAGCGCGACGACGATGCCACGGTTCGGTTCGGTGGCCGACGCCTTGCGCGCGCCGAACAGCAGGGTGAAGGCCGCCATCGTCAACGCGAACCAGAACGACATGTCCAGGTGCGTGCCGGCCGGTGCGAAGCGATCGCCAAGCAATGCCCCCAGTCCCTGGCTGACGGCTTTCAGCTGCAGCGCGATGTAGGGAATGATGCCGAACAGAGCAACCAGGGTGATGGTGAAGCCGAGGCCGCGATCTGCGCGCAGCCGGGCCACCACCAGGTCGGCGATGGTGGCACTGTTGTGCTGCTTGGCCAGGCGCCCCAGCCGCACCAGGAAGGGCAGGCCGAAGGCGAAGATCAGCGCCATCCCGGCCAGGGTCGGTGGAATCGGAAAGCCCCATTGCAGGCCCTGCGAAGCGGCGCCGTAGTAGGTCCATGCGGTGCAGTGCACCGCCAGCGACAGCGCATAGATGGCCGGCCACGCGCGCGCCAGCCGGTGCCCCTGGCGCTCGCCCCAGAGGGCCACGCCAAACAGCAGTACGGTCCACGCAATACAGGCGAACAGGACGACAGTAGGCGTCAACATCGCTCCAGTGTAGGCAGGGAGCCGGGCAGGCGGGTGCTACGGGGCAAGCACGATCAATGACAGCTGCTCAGCAACCAGTGCCAGCTCGCCATCGTCAACGCGTTCGACGGCCTTGCGCTGGGTGAGCAGCCACTGCCCCGGCTGGCGTGCATCCAGCGACACCAGCTGCGAGCGCACGCGTACGTCGGTGCCGCTGGATACCGGCGCCAGGAAGCGGACCTTGTTCAGGCCGTAATTGAGGACATGGGCAATACCGGGAAATCCGGCCAGGGCCGCCACGTCGTCCTGCACGGTGAGCGAGAGCAGCAGGAAGCCGTGTGCAATGGTGCATCCACCGGGCAACTGCGCCTGTGCGCGCCGCGGATCGACGTGGATCCAGTTGTGGTCGCCGGTGGCGTCGGCGAAGGCGTCGATCGTTGCCTGCGTGATGCGCATGCCGGCGCCCACGCGTTCCTCCGCGGCCCACCGATGCAGGGCCTGCAGCGCACTGGGCAGCGCGTCCGCCACAGGGCCGCTGCTCACCGCACACGCTCCAGCAGGGCCAGGATCGCATCGCGTGCTTCCGGCTCGGACAACATCGGTGCATGGCCGACGTCGGGCACTTCGACCAGGCGGGCACGCTCCGATGTCGCCGCCATCTGCCGGGCAACATCGGCCGGCAGGATATCGGACAACGCACCGCGCACCACCAGCACCGGCACCCGCGCGGTCAGCCCGCGCACCGCGCGCCACAGCACGGGGCGCAGCAGCCACAACAGCCAGGGACGCGTCGTGCGGATCACCGCCGGGTCGTAGTCCAGTTCCAGCCGCCCATCGCTGCGCGGGCGGAAGGTGCGCACCGCCATCGCCCGCCAGTCTTCGGTGCTGAAGCGCGGAAACGCGGCCTTGCCGATCGACGCCACATAGGCCGTGGCCTGCTCCAGATCCATCGGCGGCACCGGCTTGCCGGCGTACTTGCCAATCCGCGCCAGCGCTTCGCGCGGCACTTTCGGGCCGGCGTCGTTCAGCACCGCTGCGGAAATCAGCTGCGGTGCGCGCGAGGCGAGGGTGATGGTCACCAGGACGCCCAGCGAGGTGCCGATGAACACCGCCTTGTCGATGTTCTGCGCGCGCAGCAGCGCCACCATGTCATCTGCGTAGGTGCGCGGGTTGTAGCTGGACGGATCATGCGCACGTTCTGATCCGGCGCGGCCACGCAGGTCAACCGCGATCACGCGCCAGCCCACGGCAGTGAGGATGCCGGCGAGCGCATCGAAATCGGCGCCATTGCGGGTCAGGCCGGGGATGCAGACCACCGTGCCGCGGGCCGCCTGCCCGGTATCCGGTGCATGGTCACGCGCGTGCAGGCGCAGGCCATCGTCGCTGTTCCAGTACAGATCTACGTAAGACTGCATCATGCACGGGGCTTCCTGGAAATCGTATCGGATGCTCTAGAAATCGTAACGGACGCTGAGGCTATATTGGCGTGGCGGGCCGTAGAAGCCAATCAGCGTGCCGACCGCCGGGATGTTGTAGCCGGTGGTGCGGTACTCCTTGTCGGTCAGGTTGGTGCCCTGCAGCGAGAAGGTCCAGGCATCATCCAGACGCCAGATCACGCCGGCATTGACCAGCCCGTAACCGTCCTGGCGGATCACCGGGCTCAGGTCGGTGGTCGGCCACACTTCGCTCTGGTAGCTGTAGCTCACCCGTGCCGACAGGTTGCTGCCGTTGGCCAGCTCGGTGCGGTATTCCACGTTCAACGCACCGGAGAATTCCGGCGCATTGGTGAACTTCATCTGCGGGGCCACGTTGACGCCACGGTCCAGGTACTCGTCGTACTTGGTGTCCAGCCAGGCCAGGTTGCCGGAGATCAGCCAGTGCTGGGTGGGCAGGTACTGGTATTCGACCTCCAGGCCCTTGACGGTGCCGGCGCCGGCATTTGTGAAGTCGCCGAAGAAGGAATCATCGATGCCATCGCCATTGGTATCCAGGCCGGTGAACACCGACAGCTGGATGTCCTTGTACTTGTTGTAGAAGGCCGACAGGTTCAGGAACAGGCGCTGGTCGAGGAAGGCCATCTTGCTGCCGACCTCGTAGCTGTCCACGGTCTCGTCGTCGAACGGCTCGGCCGAGCGCGGCACCGCCACCGCATTGGCGCGGATGTTGTAGCCACCGGACTTGAAGCCGCGCGTGGCCAGGCCGTAGACCATGATGTCCGGGGTAATCTGGTAGTCCAGCGAGACCTTGGGCGAGACGTTCGTGAAGTTGGTCTTCTTGTCGAAATCCGCGGTCACCGCCACCGGCCGGCTGAAGCCCGGGTCGGCATAGAGCCGGTTGAGCACGATCGCGCGCTTGTCCTCGTCGGTGTAGCGGGCGCCCACATCCAGCTTGAGCCTGCTGGTCAGGTCGAAGGTCCAGTCCGCATACAGCGCAATGCTGTCGGTCAGCACCTTGCCCTGGTTGTCGGCGAACTGCGCGCTGAAGTAGTTGTTCTGGATCTGGCCACCGGCCTCGCCGCTGAACTGGTACAGGCCGACCACGCCGCGCACGCGGCCGCCCGCATCGTAGTTCAGCTGCACTTCGTTGCTGACCTGGTTGTCGTTGTAGGTGCCGCTGACGTCGGCCAGCTTGACCGGCGTGGTGTCGAAGTCGATGTTGGCCTCGCTGTCCGATTCGCGCTTGGCCACCACGTACTTCACGGCGATGTCCTCGTTCGGCCGCCAGTTCACCGTGGCCGAAGCGCCCTTCGTCTCCACGTTGTTGAGGTTGCGCATGCCCGAGCGGATGTCGTAGCGGCTGTCCATCGGCGGGTAGGGGCGCAGGAACGGGTTCGGTGCCAGCATCTTCGAGCCACGCATGCCGGACTGGTCGTCGATCCAGTCCAGTGCGAACTGCACGTCGAAGTCGTCGCCCGCGTAGGCGCCGAGATTCAGGCGTGCCGCGTTGACCTGCTTGTCGCTGACCGGTTGGCCATTGACGGTGTTTTCGCCAAAGCCATCGTGATTCATGCTGGCCACCGCCACGCGCGCGCGCAGGCCGCTGTCGGCGCCGCCGATCGGGCCACCGATGGCCGCCTTGGCATCGAGCTGGCTGTAGTTGCCCACGGTGATCTGGGCGAAGCCCTCGGTCTGGGTGGGCAGGCCGCGCGAGATGTACTTGATCGCGCCGCCGATGGTGTTCTTGCCGTACAGCGTGCCCTGCGGGCCGCGCAGCACCTCGATGCGCGAGACATCGAACACGTCCAGCAGGGCGCCCTGCGGGCGCGCGATGTAGACGTCATCCAGATAGATGCCCACGCCCGGGTCGGCGCCCCAGGTCGGGTCGGACTGGCCGATGCCGCGGATATAGGCGGTGACCGTGCTGCTGGCGCCGCGCGCGGCGTAGATGGTGAGGTTGGGCACCTGCGCATCCAGGTCGCTGATGTCCTGGACATTCATCCTGTCCAGCGCTTCGGAAGTAAAGGCGGTGACCGCCACCGGCACTTCCTGCAGGGTTTCCTCGCGCTTGCGGGCGGTGACCTTGATGCTGTCCAGGTTGGTCGGCGAGGCGGACCGGCCGGCCGGCGGCGCTTCCTGTGCCAGTACCGGCCCTGCGGCCAGCCATGCGCCGATCATGAGACTCAAACCGTTCCGCTTCATCCACTCCTCCCCCAGGCATGTCCGTATTGATGGCCCCTTGCCATCCCTGCAGCCAAGGCTAGCGGTGTCATCCGCCGCCAGCGAGTGGACCTAGGTCCAGTCGGCAGTGGCCATGGGATGCGGATACTGGGGGCGCCCCCAGCCGGGAACGCTCCCCGGTACGCCTTCATCCACGACCCACGCAGGAGGATCTGGTCATGAACTCCACAATCGATTCGATCAAGCGGGTGCTGCTGATGCTGTGCCTCTGCCTGGCAGCGGGCAGCGCTTCCGCTGCAGGCCCGGCCGGACATTGGGACATCGGCCTGTACGGAAATCTGTTCGGCGCCCGCGAGTACCAGGTCTGGGTACCTGCCGGCTACGACGACGCCCAGCCGCTTCCGCTGCTGCTGGTGCTGCACGGCTGCGTGACCGGGCCGAACCTGATGGGCGAGGCCTCGGGCTTCAACGATGTGGCCGATACCGAGGGCTTCATCGTGGTGTACCCACGACAGAACGTCACCGCCAACCCGGCGCGTTGCTGGAACTGGCAGCTGCCGATCAACCAGGCGCGCGACAGCGGCGAAGCGGCGATCCTGGCCGGCATCGTGGACAAGGTGAAGGCGGGCTACAGCGTTGATCCGCACCGCGTCTACGTCACCGGCATTTCCGCCGGCGGTGCAATGACCTCGATCATGCTGGCCTGCTACTCGGACGTGTTTGCCGCCGGTGCCATCCATTCGGGCGGCATGTTCAAGGGCGCGACCACGATTTCCGGCAGCGCCTATGCACTGCTGGCCGGCAGCATCTACTCGCCCGACAGCAACGGCCGGCTGGCCTGGCAGTGTTCCGGATCGCCGTCGCCGCGACCGCTGCCGGTACTGGTGTTCCATGGCAGCGCCGATCTCACCGTCAACCCGGTGAACGGACAGCAGGCCGTGCGCCAGTTCCTGCAGACCAACGATCTGGCCGATGACGGCCAGGACAATGACTCGGTGAAGTATGTGCCGACCAGCACCTATCACGGGCAGGTACCGGGTGGCCGCGCCTATACGGTGGATACCTATGCCTACGGCGGCCGCACGCTGGTCCAGCACTATGTGGTGCAGGGCATGGGGCATGCGTGGAGCGGCAGCCAGTCGGGCCTGCCGTTCACCGACCCCAAGGGGCCGGACGCCACGCTGATTACCTGGTTGTTCCTGAAGGACTACCAGCGCTGAGCCTGGTCTTCAGCGCCGGGCCCGCGCAGTCGGGTGCTCCGTTCGGCCAGGAAGCGCTTGGGCGGGGCACCCACGGTCTTGCGGAACATGGTCACGAATGCGCCCGCGCTGTCATACCCCAGCTCATCCGCAACGGCCTGGACGGTCTTGCCGCCGGCCAGCATCGGCAGCGCGACCACCACGTGCATCTGCCGGCGCCAGCGCCTGACGCTCAGGCCGGTTTCACCGGAGAACAACCGGGACATGTTGCGCTCGCTCATGCCGATCCGGCCGGCCCAGACGTCCAGCGTTGCCCGCTCGGCGGGCGCGGCCAACATCGCACTGGCCAACCGGCGCAGCCTCGGTTCGGATGGCATCGGCAGGTGGATCCACTCCGGTGGCGCGGCAATGAGTTCGTCCAGGAGCACCGCCATCAGCCGCGCCTGTGCGCTGCCGTGCTCGTACTGTTGGGGGTGATCTGCCACGCGTTCGAGCAGGGCGTGCATGAACGGAGTGATCGCCATCGTGCGGCAATGCGTGGGCAAACCCGGTACCGCTCCGGGTTCAACGAACACGACGAATCCATGCGGTTTTCCGCTGCTGCTGGCCCGATGGGTCAGCCCGCCCGGAATCCATACCGCCCCCTGCGGTGGAACCACCCAGAGGCCGGCATGGGTCTCCAGCGTGATCAACCCACGCGTAGCGACCATGACCTGTGCCTTCCGGTGTTCATGGAAAGGCATTTCCCAGGCATCGGGAATGGGTTCCAGTCCAAGCACCATCACCGGCACGTCGATCCGATCGGGGTAGTCCGGATCGACCTCGTCCTGCCCTGCAAGCGATATCGTCACTTCGTTACCCGCCCGGTGCGCGTCGGGCCGGCCCTGTAGTGGCGTTCAGGCCTCGTCACGTGCCTGCTCCGGTTCGCGCCTGTGCCAGACGCAGATGAAGCCCATCAGGACGTGGACGATGGGCAGGTCAGCACCTGGGGCGGCGACGGCCGCGGTGGTGTCGCTCATGTCGGCATCCTCTGTGGTCGAGGATGACAAGCGTATTCGGCGGCCGGAACGGGGTCATTCGACAGTTCCGCCAGGTGATTCATCAATCCGGCCAAAGCCGTGCAGGCGCCCGGCGGGTGCATGCTCGCGCGCCAATCCGCTATGTTGGGCGCTCTTTCCGCCCCCCTGAAGCGCCAACGCATGGAAGCTCCCTTGAAGACGATCCGGTACAGGCTCTGGCTCCCGGTCCTGCTGATGTCCAGCGTGCTCCTGCTGGCCGGGTGCGGGGGGCAGAAGCCCTCGGCGGATCTTCAAGCAGATATCGATGAAGTGGCGCAGACCCTGGTCGAGCAGCCCTTGCTGCACTCGGCCTCCATCGCGGTGGTTCACCGGGGCCGGAGTTTCATCGGTCATCGCGGCCAGATGGTGGCCGGCAGCCCAGGCGCACCGACCGATGCAACGATCTACGAGATCGGCTCGCTGAGCAAGACGCTGGCAGGCACGTTGATGGCCGATGCGGTGCTGGACGGCCGGCTCAGCCTGGATGACGACGTCCGCACGTTCCTGCAGGGCAACTACCCGAACCTGCAATACCAGGGGGAGCCCATCCGGGTCCGCCACCTGCTGTCGCACACCAGTGGGCTGCCGAACATGCTGCCCGAGCGCGCAAACACGGTGCTGGAAGACTTCACCGATCACCGCACGCCCGCCGAGCTCAATGCGCTGTACGCGCACTACGGAAAGCCGGATTTCCTCAGGGATCTGCACGCCGTACGGATCCCGCGCGCGCCCGGCAAGGAGTACGCATACTCCAGCGCCGGGACCGAACTGACCGCGCACATCCTGGAGGTGATCCACCAGCGAGACTACCAGTCACTGCTGCGTGGCTTCTTCAGCGACGCCGCCGCGATGACCGGCCTCAGGATCAGGCTGGACGATGCCGATGCTTCGCGGCTGGCGGTCGGCTACCACAGTGACAATCCGGTACCGACCACGCCGATGCCGCCGTTGCCGTGGGGTGCTTCCGGCGGTGTGAAGGCTACTGTCCCCGAGATGGTGAAGTACCTTCAGTTCCAGCTGGCCAATGGGCCGGTGGTAAAGGAATCACATCGCGCTTTGGCCCGGTTCGACGATGAGTTCAGCGTCGGCTACTTCTGGAACATCGTCGCTGGCGATCGCCAGAAGGGCGTCTACTACGCCCACCATGGCGGCGTCCCCCGATCGCAATGCTACATCTACATCATGCCGAAGCATGACCTGGGTATCTTCGTCATCACCAACCAGAGCGGCGACCAGACCGCGCGTGCCATGGAAGCGGCGATCGATACGCTTGTCGGAAAAGTGGTCGCACGCGAAGCGTTACCGCCTCGGGCAGGGTGAGGCAGCGCACGGCTACAGCAGCAGCAAGGCGCCGATCAGCGCGGGCGGCATCACCAGCGCACCAACGCGCAGGAAGTCGAGCGCGCTGACATGCTCGCCTTCGCGGCGCAGCGCCACCAGCCACAGCATCGTGGCCAACGAGCCGGTCACCGACAGGTTGGGGCCCAGGTCCACGCCCACCAGCAGCGCGGCCCGGGTCTGTGCCGGCAGATCGGCCATCTGGCCCAGCGAGCCGGCTGCCAACCCCACTGGAAGATTGTTGGCCACGTTGCTCAGCAGCGCGGCGGCGCCCCCGGCCAGCCAGCTGGCCTGCCCGGGCGACGCCTGTGCCAGGGCCTGCAATGCGCTGGCCGTGCTCTGGATGGCGCCGGTCTGTGCGACAGCCTCCACCAGCACGAACAGGCCAGCCACCAGCGGCAGTACGCCCCACGACACGTGGCGCAGCATCGGCAGCGGGCTGCGGCGCTGCCGGATCGCCACCACGGCGACGCTGAGCCCGCCGGCACAGAATGTGGCCAGGCCCAGCGGGCCGTTCAGCGCCGAGGTCACCAGCAGCACGCTGCCGGTGAACAGGACGCCCATCGCGCTCAGCCGGCCGCCGTTGGTCAATGGCCGATGCTCTGGTGCCGCCACCAGCGGCTGGGCGATCTCGTGCCGGTGGACCCAGCGCAGCACCAGGTAGGTGGCGCCGATCGCAGCCAGCGAGGGCAGTGCGAACTGCGCCAGCCACTGCAGCAGCGGTGGCATGTGCTGGCCGTACACCACCAGATTGGCCGGATTGGAAATGGGCAGCACGAAGCTGGCCGCATTGGCGATGAACGCGCAGACGAACAGGTAGGGCAGCGGGTTGGCACGCGCCGCCCTGCAGGCCGCGTAGACCGCGGGCGTCAGCACCACGGCCGTGGCATCGTTGGAGAGGAACACGGTTACCAGCGTGCCGACCAGGAACACCAGATCGAACAGGCGCCGCCCCGAGCCGCCGGCATGACGAACGGCATAGAGCGCCAGCCAGTCGAACAGGCCTTCGCGACGGGCAAGCTCGGCCAGCACCATCATCCCGACCAGGAACAGATAGACATCACGGCCCTCGGCCACCGCACCCCAGGTCATGTCCAGCGATACCGCACCCAGCAGCGGCAGCAATGCGGCAGCCCCCAGCGCCCACACGTATTCCGGAATGCGGAACGGACGGAACAGCAGGCCGACCGTGGCCACAGCCACAGCCGCCCAGATCAACAAAGGTGAGTAGGAAGCGGGCATCGGGCGGGGGATCTCGGCTGCGCCGGCACGCTATCAACAGCAGCACGCCCGCTGCACCCACAGCAGTTCGGAGGGAGGCGGCATCATACCCTGCGAACTGTGTTGCAGCGGGCAACCACGCCCGGGCCGGGGTCAGGCCGAGAGTTCCTCGCGCACGATCCTCGCCCCTCCGCTGAGCGCGCGCAGCTTGCCCCGGGCGACATCACGGGCCAGCGGTGCCATGCCACAGTTGGTGCTCGGGTACAGCTTGTCGGCATCGACGAACTGCAGCGCCCTGCGCAGGGTGCTGGCCACTTCCTCGGCCGTTTCCACCGTGCTGGAGGCCACATCGATGGCGCCGACCATCACCTTCTTGCCGCGCACCAGTTCGATCAGGTCGATCGGCACGTGCGAGTTGTGGCATTCCAGCGAGATGATGTCCAGGCTGGACGTCCGCAGCTTCGGGAACGATTCCTCGTACTGGCGCCACTCCGAGCCCAGCGTCTGCTTCCAGTCGGTGTTGGCCTTGATGCCGTAGCCGTAGCAGATGTGCACGGCGGTTTCGCACTTCAGTCCTTCAACCGCCCGTTCCAGCGCGGCCACGCCCCAGTCGTTCACTTCGTCGAAGAACACATTGAAGGCCGGCTCGTCGAACTGGATGATGTCCACGCCGGCAGCCTCCAGCTCCCTCGCTTCCTCATTGAGGAGCTTCGCGAACTCCCACGCCAGCTTCTCGCGGCTCTTGTAGTGCGCGTCGTACAGCGTGTCGATCATGGTCATCGGGCCGGGCAGGGCCCACTTGATCGGCTGCGAGGTCTGCCGCCGCAGGAACTTCGCATCCTCCACGAACACCGGCTTCGGGCGGCTGACCGCGCCGACCACGGTGGGCACGCTGGCATCGTAGCGGTTGCGGATGCGCACGGTCTCGCGCTTCTCGAAATCGACGCCGCTGAGGTGCTCGATGAACGTGGTCACGAAGTGCTGCCGGGTCTGCTCACCGTCGCTGACGATATCGATGCCGGCATGCTGCTGTTCCTGCAGGGACAGGCGCAGCGCGTCCTGCTTGCCTTCGGTCAGGGCGTCGTCCTGCAGCTTCCAGGGCGACCAGAGCTTCTCGGGCTCTGCCAGCCAGGAGGGCTTGGGCAGGCTGCCGGCGGTGGAGGTGGGGAGCAGTTTCTTCGTCGACATTGCGTGTTGTTTCCTGGGGGCGAGTGGAAATCGATGGATCAGCGGGCAGCCCACTGCTCAAGCACGGCGCGGTACGGCTTGATGAAGTGCTCTTCGGTGAACCGGCCCTGCTTGACCGCCAGCTGGCTGCGCTCTTCGCGGTCGTAGACGATGCGGGTGGAGGAATAGTCCTGGTGCTTCAGGCTGGGCTGGTAGACCTTGCCGGCCACCGAGTTGGCGTTGTAGATCTCCGGGCGGTAGATCTTCTGGAACGCTTCCATGGTGCTGATGGTGCCGATCAGCTCCAGGTTCGAGTAGTCGCCCAGCAGGTCGCCGCGGAAGTAGAACGCCAGCGGCGCGACGCTGCCCGGCGGCATGAAGTAGCGCACCTGCAGCCCCATCTTGTCGAAGTACTGGTCGGTGGGGGAGAACTCGCCCTGCCGATACTCCACGCCCAGGATCGGGTGGTGGTTCTCGGTGCGGTGATAGGTCTTGCTGCTGGACACGCTGATGCAGATCACCGGCGCCTTGCTGAAGTTGGCGCGGTAGGCGTCCGACGCCAGGAAGTGCCTGAACAGCTTGCCGTGCAGGTCGCCGAAGCCGTCCGGAATGCCGAAGGTGGCCTTGCCCTCGTTGCTGGCCGGCAGCACCACGCTGAAGTCGTAGTCGCGCACATAGGACGAGAAGTTATTGCCGACGATGCCTTCGGTGCGCATGCCGGTCTGCGTGTCAACGATGGTTGGCCGCAGCACTTCGATCAGCGGGAACGGATCACTGCCATCGCCGCCGTCGATGTGCATCTCCACCGAGATGATGTCCAATTCGACCGCGTAACGGTCGGCATTGGGGTTGTCCCAGTGGGCCAGGTCGTTGAAGCGGTTGTTGATCATGCTGATCGTGTTGCGAAGGTTCTCCTGCCGCGACGCGCCACGGGCCAGGTTGGCGAAATTGGTGGTGATGCGCGTGCCGTCAGCGGGCTGGTAGTCTTCGTTGAAGGGGATGCGCGTGATGCTGAAGGTAAAGCTGTCGGTCGTCATGGGTGGCGTTCCGGGTTGCGGGGTCACATCCGAATGCAGGATTGCGGCATTCGGCATTCAAAGGGCTGCTGCGATCTCGGCGGTGGCCGGTGCGGCGCGGTGGGACAGGGCAAGCAGGGGCATCGCCCGCTGCACCGCCAGCCGCGCCCGCTGGATCAGCGCCTCGTTGTGCACGCGGCCATCGGCGAAATCGCGGTCGGTGGCATAGACACCCAGTGGCAGGGTGCGGGCCTGGAAGAAGCTGAAGAGCGGCCGCAGCTGGTGGTCGATCACCAGCGCGTGGCGTTCGCTGCCGCCAGTGGCGGCCAGCAGGATGGGGGTATCGACCAGCGCGTCCTGGTGGATGAAGTCGAAAAAGTGCTTGAACAGCCCCGTGTAGGAGCCGCGGTAGACCGGCGTGGCCACCACCAGCACGTCGGCCTGCTCGACCGCGGCCAGCTGCCGCTCCACCGCCTCGGGCAGCTGCGATCGCCACAGCGCGCCAGCCAGCTGCGGCGCCAGCTCGCCCAGCTCGATCAGGTGCGGTTCGCAGGCAACGTCTTCGCCGATCAGGTCCAGCAGGTGCTCGGCCAGAGTTGCAGCCCGGGAGGGGCGCTGCAGTCCGCCGGAGACGGCGACGATACGGAGGGGGCGGGTCATCGGTTCTGCTTTCAGCTGGGGAGGGGCTGCTTCGGGCGGTCTGCGCGGACGCAGTCCTGCAGGCCGGCGGGGTGGCCGGGCGTACAGGCAACCGAAGGCATGAGCCGATGCTAGCCATGCCATTCCATGACGTAAAATGGTATTACTTCACCAATCCATGAGCGGGATTCATCATCATGCTGGAGCGGATCCACCTCAGCATCGTGCAGCAGGTCGAGCAGCAGGGCTCGTTGACCGCCGCTGCCGGCGTCCTCAACCTGACCCAGTCGGCGCTCAGCCACAGCATGAAGAAGCTGGAGCAGCAGCTCGGTACCGATGTCTGGTTGCGCGAAGGCCGCAGCCTGCGCCTGACCCAGGCCGGGCAGTACCTGCTGGCAGTGGCCAATCGCGTGCTGCCGCAGCTGGACCTGGCCGAGGAGCGATTGGGCCAGTTCGCGCAGGGCGAGCGCGGCGCGCTGCGCATCGGCATGGAATGCCACCCCTGCTACCAGTGGCTGCTGAAGATCGTCTCGCCCTACCTGGCCGCGTGGCCGGACGTGGACGTGGACGTCAAGCAGAAGTTCCAGTTCGGCGGCATCGGCGCGCTGTTCGGCTACGAGATCGACCTGCTGGTCACGCCCGATCCGCTGCTCAAGCCCGGCCTGAAGTTCGTGCCCGTGTTCGACTACGAGCAGGTGCTGGTGGTGGCCAGCAGCCATGCCCTGGCCAGGGTCGACCACGTAAAGCCGCGCCAGCTCGGCCAGGAGGTGCTGATCAGCTACCCGGTGCCGTTCGAGCGGCTGGACATCTACAACCAGTTCCTGCTGCCGGCCGGCATCACGCCGCGTCGCCACAAGACCATTGAAACCACCGACATCATGATGCAGATGGTGGCAAGCGGCCGGGGCGTCGCCGCCATGCCGCGCTGGCTGGTGGAAGAGTACGCCGCGCGCATGGACGTGGTGCCGGTGCGCCTGGGTGCGAAGGGCATACCCAAGCAGATCTACCTGGGAGCACGCGAGGCGGACACCACCATCGACTACCTGCAGGCCTTCGTCGAACTGGCCCGCAACAGCACGCCCATCGCCAGCAACGTGCGCGGGGGCGGGTGATGTCCGCACGTGCGCCTGCCCAGGCAGCGGCTTTCATCAACAGGTATTCGCTGGAGGTCGGCGCGAAGGCCCTGCCTGCGTTGCGCGCCGAAGCAGATCGCATCCCGCCGGGCACGACCATTTCCATTCCGTACCTGGCAAGCGAAGACGACAACGCGCGGCTGGCAGCGGCACGCATTGTGCGCCAGCTGGGTTTCGAGCCGATGCCACATCTGTCGGCGCGCCGCATCGAGTCGCGGGCTGCGCTTGAGCGTTTCATGCAGCGTGCCGCGAGCGAGGCCGGGGTGGAACGATGCCTGTTGATCGCCGGCGATCTGGCGGCGCCGGCCGGGCCGTTCGCCGACAGTACCGCGATCATCGACACCGGCATTCTCGAAGGCTCCGGCATCAAGGTGGTCGCCATCGGCGGGCACCCGGAAGGCCACCCGGTGATGGGCAGTGGCGAGCGCTGGCAGGTGCTTGAACGCAAGTGCCAGGCCATCGAAGCACGGCGCATGGCGCCGCTGATCATCACCCAGTTCGCCTTTGATGCCGACATCGTCCTGGCCTGGCTGGATGATCTGCGCTCCCGCGGCATCCGCGTTCCGGTGCTGGTGGGCGTGCCAGGGCCGGCCAGCATCACGCGGCTGGCGCGCTACGCCGCGATGTGTGGCGTGGGAGCCAGTGCCTCGATGCTGGCGCGGTACGGCATCTCGATCGGCCGGTTGCTGGGAACGGCCGGGCCGGAGGTGTTTGTCGACCACCTCGTGCGGGGGCTGACCGACGCCCATGGCGCGGTCAGTCCGCACTTCTTTCCGTTTGGCGGCATCGCACCGTCGCTGGCGTGGATCGAGCGCTATCGGCAGCGCGCACTGGCGTCCAGCCCCTCATAGGCCATCAGTCATGGCGGCCGGGACGCGTTCGCGGCAGCCCGGCACCGCTACACTGCGGCATCGACTCGTGAGGTAGGTAGATGCCCAGCGCCATCCTGCAGTTCTCCATGGAGTGGAAGCGGTCAGTGCTGAGGATGGTTTCCGCAGCGGCGGGTTCGCTGGTGTTGCTGGCCGGCATCGCCGGGCAGGCGAGGGCGGCCGCTGGCCCGGCCGAGATCGCGCAGCTGGTGGACAGTTATGCAGCGAATCGTGATTTCAACGGCGTCGTGCTTGTCGCCCAGCACGGGCGCATCCTGTATCGGGGCGCCCATGGACTGGCCAACCGCGAATGGCAGGTGCCGAACGTCGAGGATGGTGTTTTCCGCATCGGCTCGCTGAGCAAGCCGATCACCGCCATCCTGGTGATGCAGCTGGTGCAGGAAAACACATTACGGCTGGACGGCACGCTGGGCGAGTACCTGCCCGCGCTCTATGCCGGCACGCCTGCGGCTGCGGTCACGGTGGCGCAGCTGTTGAATCACACGTCCGGCATTGCCGACCTGCCACGCAGTTACGAAGACCCGTGGTGGCAGACGCAGGCCCGGCTCTCGCTGGCGCCCGATGACTTCGCCAAAGCGTGGATTCCCGGCACACTGCAGAGCGCGCCGGGGGCCGAGTGGCGCTACAACAACAATGGCTACTTCCTGCTCGGCCTGATCATCGAGAAGGCAACGGGCGCCAGCTACGAGGCCAACCTGCAGCGCCGGATCCTGGACAAGGCCGGCATGACCAACAGCGGGCTGTACCGCGCCAGCGCACTCATTCCGCGCCTGGCGACCGGCTACCAGACCCGGCCGGACTTCAGCCTGGCGCGCCCGATGCCGATCGATCCGAGCGTCTCGTTCTCGGCCGCCGGCCTGTACTCCACCGTTGACGATCTGCTGCGGCTGGACCAGGCCCTGCAGGATGATTCGCTGCTGAGCGCGCCTTCGCGGCAGGCCATGTGGACCAACCATCGCTCGGGCTATGGCTACGGCTGGGAAGTGGAGAACTGGCCCTTGCCTGCCGGTGGCAGCTACCCGGTGGAATCGCATACAGGCAGCGTTCCGGGCTACCAGACCTACTGGCTCCGCGCCGGGCAGGACCAGTCGGTGGTGATCGTGCTGGACAACTATTGGCAGGGCGAAACCGCAGCGAGCCTCGGCAAGCAACTGATGGGCGTACTGCACGGCATGCCGGTTACCCTGGCCCGGAAGAATCTGGGCACCCTGCTGGTGCCGGCCGCACTGTCAGCGGGTGTGCCGGGCATGACCCGCGCCTATGAGGCACTGGGGCCTGCGGCCAGCCAGTACGACACCTCCGAGCAGGCGCTGAACTCGCTGGGCTACCGCCTGTTGAGGATGAAGCGCGTGCCGGAATCAGTGGCCGTGTTCCAGTGGAACGCCCGCGCACACCCGCAATCGGCGAATGTGCATGACAGCCTGGGCGAAGCCTACCGGGCCAATGGCCAGCGCAAGCAGGCGATCAACAGCTACCGCACGGCGGCGGCGCTGGCGCCCAATGATGCGCGCCTGCGCGCCGTATTGAAGGAGCTGGAACAGGAGTAGGGCCTGGCCCTTCAGCCCGGCAGTTCGCACTTCATCCGGCCGTCCACATAGTAGGGCTTGGGTACGTTGGGGTTCTCGCTGGTCTTCTCGAACACCACTTCGAACGAGGCGGCATCGGGCGAGCCCTTGCGGTCGGTACACGCATCCTGCAGTTTCTTCTTCACCGCCGTGATGCCGGCTTCGCGGTTGGCGCCGTCCGCGCTGTTGGTCAGGTTCACGGTCTCGGCCGAGGCCAGCGGGCTCAGGGCGAGCAGGCTGCCGGTCAGCAGCAGGGTGTGCAGCTTGGTCATGGGTCGCGTCTCGTGGGTTTGCATGAAGCTCCAGCATAGGGCCGGGCCGTTAACGGCATGTGGCCGGAGCCTCTTCGAAGGCGGTTTTCACTGCGTTCGTCGTTGAACGTGGAGGTCCGGTCGCAGGCACTGACTTTGCGGGAAGTGTTCGGCTAGGCTGCTGCGACTGAACGCAACGACAAAGGTCCACATGATTCGCTGGCTGCTCCTCGCGTTCGCCGCCCTGCCATCCGTTGCCGGGGCCGTCGTGATCCGGCACGATGTGGACGATGCCCGATACCGGATCGATGGATCCGAATTTCCAGCCCTGGCCGACATGCCGGGCGAGGGGCAGGGCGTTCTGATCGCGCCGCGATGGGTGCTGACTGCAGCGCATGCCGCACCGATGGAAGGAATGGGGCAGGCGATCGCCATCAATGGAACCGACTACGGCGTGGAGCGGGTGATACTGCACCCCGGCTACAGGAAGATGCCCGATGCGCTGGGCAAGGAGGCGCTGGCGACGGGCAGCCCCGCGAAGATCCACGCGTTCCTGGCCGGATCGGATGACATTGCGTTGATCCGGCTCGCAGCGCCGGTGAACGATGTGCCACCCGTGGCGCTCTATCGCGGCAATGCCGAGGTCACGCAGGCCGCCACCCTGATAGGCAAGGGCGCCACAGGCAATGGTGTGGTTGGGCTGGTGCCGGGAGGATCGCATCGAACCGCCTTGCGGCGCGCATGCAACGCCATTACCGGCGGCAACGATCGCTATCTCTGGTATCGGTTCGATGCGCCGCCGCAGGGCCTGCCGCTCGAGGGGGTGCTCGGCAACGGCGACAGCGGTGGACCGTTGCTGGTCGAGGATCATGGAACCTGGCAGTTGGTCGGCTTGGGCTCCTGGATCAGCGCCGTTCCCGAGCATGCCCTCGAGGCGGGCTTTTACGGCCAGGTGGTGCACAACGTTCGGGTGTCGCGGTATGTGGATTGGATCGAGAGCGTCCTCGTCTCATTCCGTTCCCCCAAGTAACCCTCGATGGCTGACAGCTGTCACTGGCCGCAACTGGGCTGGAAGCGAATAGTGAGCACCAAGGCGGAGACGCTCCGCCACCATTCAGCCGAGGGACGACCCATGAACATGCTCCAGCACCTTGTGTCGCAGACGCCTACCTGGGTCTGGCTGCTTCTGGCCTTCCTGGTCACGCGCGGTATTGCCGCCATGAAGCCGGGCGAAACGTCCCTGCAGAAGCTGGCCGTGGTGCCTGTGCTGTTCACCGTATGGGGTGCCTGGTCGATCAGCCACCGCTACGGGATGTCCCTGAGTACCTGGGCTGAGTGGCTGGCCGGCATCGGCTCGGGCGCGGCGCTGGGGTGGCTGCTGCTGGGCCACGTGAAGCTGACGTTCGACAGCGCCACCGGGAAGCTCTGGCGCAATGCGGACTACAGCGTGTTGCCGCTGCTGCTGGTCACGTTCCTGGTGAAGTACGGCTTCGAAGTCGCCTTTGCGATCTCGCCCGCATTGACCAACCATGCCGGCGCCAGCGCGGCGTACCTGCTGCTGTCGGGTGGATTCACCGGCCTGTTCATTGGCAAGTACTGCCGCTACCTGGCTTCGTTGCGGCTGGACGCGGCGGGCAAGGGGCTGGGGATCGCGGGCTGAGTTCCGCTCGAGCGTGACGCGTCACAGTAATAGCCCTCTGCCGACGCAACGCCGCATCTACACACCCGATGCCAGGGCGGCGCGCCGCCCTTTGCGCCCAAGCCAGGCCAGTGCCGCCGCCGCGGCCAGCAGCCACGGAATCAGCATCAGGTTCATGCGCTGCCAGCCAAGCGCATCCAACAGGCCTCCTGCACCAAACGAACAGCCCAGACCGACAACGAAGATGGTCATGTCGTTGATCGCCTGTGCCCGGGCGCGCTCGGCCTGCGTGTAGGTCGTGGTGAGCAGTGCCGTGCCTCCCACGTACATGAAGTTCCAGCCCACGCCGAGCATGACCAGTGCCGTCGCAAAGGAGCCGAATCCAGTGCCGGTGGTCGTCATCAGTACATGCCCGACGAAGATCACCGCACCGGCCAGCATGATGCGGACAGCGCCAAAACGAGCGATCAGCGATCCGGTAAGGAACGAGGGCAGGAACATGCCCAGCACATGGAGCTGGATCACCGTTGCGGCACTGCCAAGGGCGTGATGATGGTGAACCATGGCAATGGGCGTCGCCGTCATCGCTAGGATCATGATTCCATAGCCGGTCGCAGCGCCGAACAGCGCCACCAGGTACGCGGGCTGGAACACGATCTGCTGCCATGGGCGCCCAGCGGGCTCACCCGGGTCGGCTTTGGGGGTAGCCGGCATTCTCAATCCGGCCAGCACTCCGGTCGCCACCAGCGAGACCACGGCGAGGATGATGAAGGAGCCTTGATACTCCGCCTGCAGCAGCGGCCCACCCAGGCGGGCCAGCGATGGCCCGACCAGCGCCGCGATGATGCCACCGGCCATCACCAGCGAAATCGCCCGAGGGCGGAATGCTTCGTCTGCCACCTCGCTGGCGGCGAAGCGATAGAACTGCGCGAAGGCCTGGTAAGCGCCCACCAGCAGCGTGCCGGCAGCCAGCAAGGCCATCGAATGCCGGGCGATTCCCAGCGCAGCAATGCCGCCGCCGGCCAGGCCCAGCAGCGAACCGCAGATGAATCCGACCCGCCGCCCGGCCCTGGCCATCCACATGGCGGCGGGGAAGGTGGTCAATGCCGTTCCCAGAAACATGGTCGCGATGGGGAGGGTGGCCCACTGCGGGGCAGGGGCGAGGTGAGCACCCGCCAGCCCGCCGACGGTCATGACGATCACCGAGACAATCTGGAACAGCGCCTGGGCGCTGGCCAGCAGGAACACCTGCCGATGCATGGGGTTGCCGGGCATGGGGACGCTTCTTGGATAGGATGGGTGCCGTGACGCGGGTTCAGCCAGTGACTGGACTAACATTCAATCAATATGCAGAATGTTTGAGTATGGATAAGGCAAAGTCAATCCCCCAGCCCAGGCAGGCGATCTATCACGCCCTGGCTGACGTCGCCCAGGCGATCGGGCATGTTCACCGGCTGGAGCTGCTGGAGGCGATTTCGCAGGGGCCGCGCAGCGTCGAGGCGCTGGCGGAGGCGACCGGGTTGAGCGTGGCCAATACCTCGCGACACCTTCAGTTGCTGCGGCGGGCCCGGCTGGTGGAGCCCGATCGCCAGGGCAAGCACATCTATTACAGCCTGTCCGGCGAGGCCGAGGTCGTTGCGCTGCTGCGGGCGCTGGGCTGCTTCGGCGAGCGCAATGTTGCCGAAGTGCAGGGTGTCATGCGGGATTTCTTCGAACAGCGCGACGCCCTTGAACCCGTATCGCGCGAAGCGCTGCTGGAGCGCCTGGCGACGGATGGAGTGACCCTTCTGGATGTTCGGCCTTCGTCGGAATACGCCCTGGGCCATCTTCCCGGTGCCTTGAACGTTCCCGCCTCGGAACTGGAAGCGGCATTGATCAACCTGCCCAAGGACAGGGAGATCGTGGCCTACTGCCGAGGCCCGTATTGCGTGATGTCCTTCGAGGTCGTGGAAAAACTGAGGGCGCTGGGCTTCACTGTGCGGCGCCTGGAGGATGGCTTTCCCGAATGGAAAGCGGCCGGTTTCGAAGTGATTACCGGCCCGTAGGATGCCAGTCGCGGCGTAGAGGGGCCAGCCTGGATGCCGCCGATACGTAGCCGGGTGGGAGAAGGAACATCTCCATGGCCAACGTGAAGCCGTCATGAAGGCGTCACGCCGCGCCCGTACCTTGCGGCGCACTTCAGGGGGCAGGGGCGACGCAGGTGGCCGAACAGGCAAGACGGCGCCTGGCGCGCATGTTCGAAGAGCACGCGCCGCTATTGCGTGGCTTCTTCGTGCGACGCGGTGCGCGGCAGGACGCCGAAGACCTGGTGCAGGAAACCTATCTGCGCCTGCTGCGTGCGCATGAAGGCAAGGGCGAGCCGATCGCCAACCCCGAAGCGTACCTGTTCACCGTCGCGCAGAATCTGGCGCGCGAGCAGGCCGCGCGCCGGCGCTGGTCGACCCTGTCCATCGAAGAGATCGAAGGCCCGGGCCAAAACCTGGCCAGCGGGGAATGCGTGGAAGACGCCGCCGAACGGGAGCAGCGCCGCCAGCGCCTGCAGACGTTGCTGGAGACCCTGCCCGAACACACCCGGGCGGTGCTGGTCATGCAGTACCGCGATGGTCTGAGCTACAAGCAGATCGCCGAACGGATGGGCGTGTCAGCGCATATGGTGAAGAAGCACGTGGTGCGCGGGCTTTCGGTGTGCCGCCGGGCGCTGGCCGAACCGGCAGGGAGGTCGTGAGCGTGGCCATTGATCATCCATCGGCGCTGACCCTGGCCGCCGCGCAGTGGCACGCGCTGCAGCGCGAAGGCGACCTCAGCCCTTCGCAGCAGCACGCCTTCATGCAGTGGCTGCTGGTTTCCCCTGAGCATCTGCGCGAGTACATGGCCATCAGCGAGGTGGCCGGTGCCTTGGGCGATGCGCTGCGCGGCATGCCGGATGACGTCGACGCACTGTTGAAGGCTCCCGCGCCGACGCGCAATGATCACAACGTCGTGCGGTTGTCGCCACGCCCGTCCGCCGCACCAAGCCAGCGCCGGGCACGGCCCGCACCCGGCTTGCCGCGAATCGCGGCCGCAGCGGCGCTGATGCTCGCTGTAGGCGTAGGCGCCACCATCGCCTGGCCGCGCACCGGGCACTATGTGGCCGCACATGGCATGCCGCGGCAGGTAACGCTGCCAGACAGCACCGTCGTGCGCCTGGACGCTGAAAGCGAAATTTCGGTGCGCATGACCCTGCTGGGGCGGCGCGTCGAGCTTGAACGTGGCCAGGCCAGCTTCGTCGTGGCCAAGGACCGGCGCCCGTTCGCAGTACATGCTGCTGGCCTGCAGGTGACGGACATCGGCACCACGTTCGATGTTTCGCTGCTGCGCGAGCAGGCCCGCATCGGGGTCAGCGAAGGGCGCGTGCACGTCCGCGGCGATGGTGGCCGCGGACGCATGCTGGCCGACCTGGGCGCCGGGCAGGCCGCACAGGTCGACTACCGTGACCAGCGCGTGCGCATCCGCGAGGAGGATGCCGCCAGCATGACGGCATGGTGGACGGGGCGGGTGCTGTTCCGCGACGAGGCGCTGCGCGACGTGGCCGACCGCTTCAACCGGCGCAACGCGCTGCGCCTGCACGTGAGTGATGACGCTGGTGCGCTGCGCCTGACCGGCAACCTGCGCGCGGATGACGTGGCGTCGCTGCGCGCGTTCCTCGACCAGCAACCAACACTGGTTACGCAGGTGGCGCCGGACGGAATCCATGTGCGGTTGCGCGCTGGAGCGCCGCAGGCGCTGTAAGAAAAAATTCATCGAACAAGTGGTGCCCGATCGGCGCGCTGCGCCCTCGTAGATGGGGAATGCAGGAACACACCTGTTCCGCGACCACCGCCATTCCCTACTGGACCCTACGATGCGCCGCACCCTGTTCCTTTCCATTGCCCTTGCACTGCAGATCACCGCCACGGCCGGCGCCAACGCCGCAGAACCGGCACGCGTCGCCAGCGAAGCGATCGCCTCGCAGCCGCTGGATGGGGCGCTCAACGCGCTGTCGCGCCAGACTGGCCTGCAGTTCGTCTACAACGCGCAGAATGCGGGCAATCCGCGCACGCCGGGCGTACCGGCCGGCCTGAGCGCGGACGCAGCGCTGACCCGCCTGCTGGCCGGCACCGGCCTGCGCTACCGCTATCTCAATGCCACCACGGTCACCATCGAAGCACAGGACGCCAGCGCACCGGCCGCCACCTCCGCGCTGGCAGCACCCGCGGCGGTGGTGGGCGCAGTTGCGGCATCGGCACCGGCCGGCGCTGCGAGTTCCGGTGCGCAGGCCGCCAACCTGGAAA
The DNA here is from genome assembly GCF_001274595.1 of Stenotrophomonas maltophilia. Lineage (GTDB taxonomy): Bacteria > Pseudomonadota > Gammaproteobacteria > Xanthomonadales > Xanthomonadaceae > Stenotrophomonas > Stenotrophomonas forensis. The sequence goes on along the minus strand of NZ_CP011010.1, from coordinate 2,463,507 downwards.
CCATCCAGGTCACCGGCAGCTACAGCCGCAGCCTGGAGAAGGCCGTAGACATCAAGCGCGCCACGGTGGGCTTTTCAGATTCGATCGTCGCGACCGACGTGGCCGATTTTCCCGAACAGAATCTCGCTGAAGCCCTGCAGCGCATGCCGGGCGTGACCATCGAGCGCAACAAGGGGCTGGGCACCAAGGTCAATGTGCGCGGCCTGCCTTCGGAGTACACCCACGTTTCGATCAACGATCTGGCGACCGCCTCGGGCAGTGGCGGTCGCGATGTAGAGTTCGACATGTTCGCCTCGGAGATCATCCAGCAGGTGACCGTGCAGAAGTCGCCCACCGCCGCCGACGAAGAGGGCGGCATTGCCGGCTCGGTGAAGATCTCCACCGCACGCCCGTTCGACTACAACGAACGCAAGCTGGTGTTCTCCGCCGAAGGTGCGCACAACAGCATCTCGGAGGAGGTGGATCCGCGTTTTGCCTTCCTCGCCGCCGATACCTGGGGTGACTGGGGCGCGCTGGTCTCGTACTCGCAGTCCAAGCGCACCAACCGCACCGACTCCACCTCGGGCATCAACTTCCGGCCGTCCTCGCGCTTCCTCACTGCCTCGGGCACCCGCGGCACCCAGGCGCAGGCGGTGCTGCTGCGCGATGCGGGCGTCAACATCACCAATCGCAATGATGCCGAGCAGACCAACCGGGTCGTGTTCCAGGACAAGGTGGGTGACCGCGTTTATCTCAACGAGCAGGACAAGTGGGGCGCCACCGGGTCGCTGCAGTACAAGCCCAGCAACACCTTCAGCCTGACCTTCGACGCGATGGTCGGCGGCTATGACAGCACCGAGGACGAGTACGACGCGGCCGCCTATTCGGCCTCCAGCCGCAGTACGTTCGACACCATCCATGCCTACGATGCCACTACGCTGTCCGAGTACGGCATGGTGGTGCTGCGTGATGTGTCCTACACCGCCACCCAGCACGAGATGCTGAGCAAGGAGCGGATCAACAAGACCGACTACAGCCAGTACAGCATGGCGATGGACTGGAAGGGCGACCGCTGGTACGTGGATGCGCTGGTGGGCTACTCCGGCGCGGAGAAGACCTCGGATTTCTCCAACCTCAAGCACGTGGCCTATGCGCCGTCGCGCACCCGCTGGACCGGCAGCAGCGGTGAGACCATCCCGACCGCCGCCGCCGGCAGCTTCGACATGTACAACGACCCGAGCCGGTACCTGTTCGAGGCCTACGAGACCACGCTGGAGAAGGTGAAGGACGACAAGTACGCCGCCCAGGTCAATGTCACCCGCCTGCTGGACATGGCCTTCCTGCCCGCGCTGCACACGGTCCGGTTCGGTGCGCGCTACACCGATCGCTCCAAGGAGCGCCAGTACGGTGAACTGAAGATCACCGGGCCGAGCGCGGGCAGCAGCGCCTGGGTCAACACCCGCACGATGGCCGACAGCCCGCTTCAGTACATCGACGACATCGTTCCCGGCGGCAGCTACTCCAACAAGGGGCTGGCCTGGCAGCAGATCTCCAACGACTACGCACGCAGCGCGTTCCGCTACGCGGGCTTCCAGACCCCGTTCGATCCTGGCCAGTTCTACCAGGTCGACGAGAAGGTGATGAGCTTCTACGCGATGGCCGACTTCGCCTTCGACATCGGCAGCGTGCCGTTCACCGTCAATGCGGGTGCGCGCTACGTGGACACGAAGGTTGATTCGTTCGGCTATCACCCGATCCAGCTGCCCAACGGCAGCACCGGCTACACCGACACCCCGGTGTCGAAGGACGGCAGCTATGACGACCTGCTGCCCAGCTTCAACATGACCGCCGAGCTGTCGCACGGCCTGCTGCTGCGCGCGGCGGCGTCCAAGGTGATGATGCGCCCGGCGCTGACCGACATCGCCTACAAGCGCACCGCCAGCTGGGGCTCCTACCGTTTCACCGATGGCAATCCTGAGCTGAAGCCCACTTATGCCAAGCAGTGGGAGGTCGGCCTGGAGAAGTACCTGGACAACGGCGCGCTGTTCGCCGCCAGCTACTTCCGCAAGAACATCGATGGCGTGGTGATCAACTCCCTGACCGGCGTGGTGCAGGATGTGGCGGTATACAACGCCAACGGCAGCCTCAATGGCATCTACGATTTCGACGTCTACCAGCCGGTGAATGCCAAGGGTTCCTACCAGGTCGATGGCGTTGAACTGGTGGCGCAGCTGCCGCTGAACATGTTCACGCCGTGGCTGGACGGGTTTGGCATCAATGCCAACTACACCATGCTGGACAGCTCGCTGGCCGGCGAATCCAGCCTGGGCATCCGCACCCCGATGCCGGGGCTGTCGGAGAAGACCTGGAACCTCACCGCCTACTATGAGAATTCGCGCTTCGACGCGCGCGTGTCCTACAACCACAAGGGCGCCTACGTCGAATCGATCGGCTACAACCTGTACCCGATCTGGCGCGATGCCTATGGCCAGATGGATGTGTCGATCGGCTACCGCATCACCGACAACATCAAGATCAGCCTGAAGGGCATCAACCTCACCAACGAGCGGACCAGCGGTTACACCATGGACCCGTCCTTCCCGACCATGGATGAGACCTCGGGCCGCCGCATCAGCCTGGGCCTGCGCGCGGACTTCTAAGCAGGCATCCACGCACCGGCAGCGTGCGGACCCGCGAGGGTCCGTGCGTCGTTCGCGCGCTTTCCAGAGGTGAATCCATGAAGAATCTTGTAATGCTGGCGCTGTTCGCAGCGGCGGCCCCGGCATTGTCCGCCCCGGCGGAGGCAGCCCCGCCAGTCGACGCTGGCCGCCAATGGCTGGCCGGCGACCACCATGTGCACAGCGAATGGAGCGTGGACTGGGACCGCCGCACCACGCCGCCCACGCCCGTGCGTGGTGGCGACTCGCCGTACAGCCGCAGCCACAACGCGGCGCAGGCCAGGGCCTTCGGCCTGCGCTGGATGGTCCACACCGACCACGGTGGCCCCGGCCACTCCGCGGTCACCCGCGACCACGCCTATCCGGCGCTGCTGCAGGCGCGTACCGACGTCCCTGAGGTGATCCAGTTCAATGGCATGGAATTCGATGTGCCGGCCGGCGAGCACGCCTCGCTGATCATCGCGCCGGGCCCGCAGGAGCGGGAGCAGCTGGTCATCGCCGAGCGCGACTTCAGCCGCAGTGAGCCACTGCACGGCAGCCGCGATAGCGAACAGCAGATGCAGGCGGCGCTGGTCTACCTGCGTGGGCTGGCCCCTGCGCCACTGATGTTCATCAACCATCCTTCGCGCACCGCGACCGGCATCGGCAAGTGGGGCGAGGTAACCCCGGACGAGCTGCGCGGCTGGCATGCAGCCGCACCCCAGGTACTGGTGGGCATGGAGGGCGCCCCCGGGCACCAGGCCATCCGCAGCGAACGCGGGCTGTACCGTAACGCGGCCGCGCCGACACTGGGCGGCTACGACCAGATGACCGCACAGGTCGGCGGAATCTGGGACCAGATGCTGGCCGATGGCATCCGCTTCTGGATCACCGCCAACTCCGACTCGCATGTGAACCTGCGCGATGGCGGACGCGATTACGACCCGGGCGAGTACAGCAAGACCTATGCATGGGCGCGGCCGGAGGCCGAAGACATCCTGGATGCCCTGCGCAACGGCCGCATGTTCACCGTCACCGGCGACCTGATCGACGCCTTGGAGCTGCGGGTGGCCGCAGGCGACTCCAGCGCCGGGATGGGCGGCACGCTGGAGCTGCCGGCAGCGCAGACGATGCAGCTGGAGGTGCGGGCACGGCAGCCGGCGCGCGCCAACGCGAACGGGCAGCACCCGGCGCTGAAGCGCATCGAGCTGATCGTGGGCAGCAGGGACGAGGGCGGTGCGCTGCAGATGCAGCGGCGCGGATTCGACGCCGCAACCTGGCGGCGTGACGGCGACTGGATCGTGGCGCGCTGGTCAGTGCCGGTGCCGCCGCGCGGTGGCTTCGTGCGGGTGCGGGGCAACAGCACCGGTGCGGTGGATGCACTGGCGGACGCGCCCGGCGAGGATCCGTGGGACGACCTGTGGTTCTATTCCAACCCTGTCTTCGTCAGGGTTGCCGAGGGTGCTGGCCCGTCGCGCGAGTGATGTAGCACCGGCGCGCCTTTCGCGAGGGGGGGGCGGGCAGGGCGGGGGAGTTCCAATTGCAAATGACTCTCACTACACTTGCAGGTCTCCACCCGTCTGTCGCCTAGTGCGGCCCATCCGCCGGCTATCCAAGTGAACGTCCCGCCCTACCTGTGCAGACCGCAGGCATCTGTCCTGAGGACGCCGTGTCCGCGCTAGGCCGGGGCACGGGCGGGGCCGCGAACCACAGCGCATCAGCAGAGGCCGGCCTGGCCGAGAGCGGCCCATCCACGGGCGGGAACCTGCTGGCCAAAGCCTATGCCCGTTGGCGGGCGCCCATCCTGCGCGGCCTTGCGCGTGTCAGAGGAAGGGACGCTGAGGACGCCCTGCACGACGGTGCAGTCAAATGGATTGCGGCAAATCCTTCGCTGGCCTCCAGCGACCAGCAGGGCGCCTACCTTCGCCGGACGGTAATGAACACCGTGGCCGATGAGTACCGCGAGCGCAGCGCAGGCCGCCACGTGCAGACCGTGCCTCTGGCAGATGCGGAGGATGCCGGCCACCCCATGGCCAGCGATGAATCACAGTGCCCGTTGCAGCTCACCGCACAGCGCCAGCGCCTGCAACGCCTGGCAGATGCGATGGCCGAACTGCCCGAGCGCCAACGCGAAGCCTTCGTGCTCTGCCGCTTCGATGGCCTGACCCAGGAAGAGGTGGCCGCCCGCATGCAGATCTCCCGGCGCATGGTGGTCAAGCACCTGTCGCGCGCGGTTGCCTACTGCCAAGTGCGGGTACGCTATGCGTCGCTGGAACAGATGCAGGAACTGCATCGGTCCACCGGGGCAGGCGAGGAGTTGGGACCTGCCATTGATGCCGATCTTCCCTGCCGATGACCGATCTCCCTTCTGCCGCAGGTTCTGACCCGTTTGCCCTGCACGAGGCGGCGGCCACGTGGCTGCTGCGACGGCAGGATGTGGACTGGCGCCCGGAGGACGAGGCGGCCCTGCAGCACTGGCTCGCCGAAAGCGAAGCGCACCAACAGGCGTTCACCGAAGTGGCCAGGACCTGGCACGACCTCGGCCAGCTGCAGCGCCCCGCATTGGCCTCGGACACTCAGGCCGCGCCTGCGCCAGCGGCACCTGTCGCCCTGCGACGGGACGGCGTGACGCGCCGCGCGCGATCGCGACGCCTTCCTCGCGTGGCGACCGCTGCGGCGGTGGCACTCCTGGCCCTGGGTTGGGTCGGCTACGGGTGGTACACCGCGCCCAGCTACGTACAGGACGTGAGCACCGGCGCTGGCGAGATCCGTGATCTGCAACTGCCCGACGGCTCACGGATTTCGATCAACGCGCGCAGCACGCTGGCCGTGCACTTCTATCACGCCCGTCGCCAAGTGGTGCTCAGCCGGGGCGAGGCGTTCTTCGAGGTCGCCCCGGCGGCCGAGCGGCCCTTCACCGTCGATGCCCAGCGCAGCCGAGTGACCGTGGTCGGCACCGCCTTCAATGTGCGCAATGGGCCGGGCGAAGTGCTGGTCAAGGTGCTGCATGGGCACGTGCGGGTACAGCCGGATCGCACCGAAGGCACCACGCCGGTCAGCCTTTACGCCGAACAGGGCCTGGCCGTGACCACTGCCACAGCCACGTATCGTCCCATTTCTGCCAGTGCAGACAGCATCGGCGGTTGGCGCAACGGGCGCCTGGTGTTCCGGCGCACCCCGCTGGACGAAGTGGCGCAGGAAGTCGCGCAGTATCTGGGCCAACCGGTCACGCTGGGCCAGCCGGGGCTGAAATTCCTGCCCGTTTCCGGCTACGCCGCCACCGACGCCCCGGCCAGCTTCGTCGAGGCGCTGCCGGATCTGTTGCCTGTGCGGGTGACCCGCACGGCGCAGGGCGGCTATCGCATCGACGAGCGGCCTGTCACGCGCTGACGCCGCAGGAAGAAATTGTTCCAGCACGGGTTCCCACCCCATCGCTGTTTTCCGTTTACCCCAGTGAGGCCAGTGGTGGCCAAGCATGATGGAGCGGTAATGGGGTACATGAAGATCAAGCGCGCGCTTGTCGCCCGCGCGTTCTCTACCGGGGTACAGGCCACGCGGCTGCCGCTGCTGGCCGTGTGCATTTCCAGCGCACTGGCTGCGCCGGCCATCGCACAGGCGCAGCCGGCGGCGCGCATCCCGTTCAATATTCCAGCCCAACCGCTGGATGCGGCACTGCGCCGATTCTCCGAGCAGTCACGGCAGCAGGTGTTGTTCAGTGAATCGGCAGTGGCCGGCCGCCGCGCGCCGGCGGTGACGGGCAGCTACACGCCGCAGGAAGCACTGGCGCGCCTGCTGGAGGGCAGTGGGGTACGTGTCAACGCCACCCGCCCCGGCGTGTTCACGCTGGCGCAGGACGCAGCGTCACCTGCGCGCAGCAAGGATGCCCAGACCACCCTGCAGACGGTGAACGTGACCGCCAACGGCCCAGGCGATGGCTCCTACACGACACGTGAGCTGAGCCTGGGCAAGCTGGGGCAGAGCATCCGCCAGACCCCGCAATCGGTCAGCGTGATCACCCGCCAGCAGCTGGACGACCGCAACCTCACCACGCTGGACGAGGCACTGGCGCAGACCACGGGCGTGACCAAGACCGCGCGCAACTTCGGCAACCACAAGTTCTCGATCCGCAGCTTCACCGTGGACGACAGCAACTATCTGGTCGATGGCGTGGCCGGCATTGTCTATGCCCCGGTGGGCTGGCTGCCGATCGACACCGCCGTGCTGGAGCGGGTTGAAGTGCTGCGCGGTGCCGGCGGCATGATGCTCGGCGCGGCCGACCCCAGCGGAGCGATCAACATGGTGCGCAAGCGCCCGCGCGACCAGGCCCATCTCGATCTGGCGGCCACGCTGGGCTCGTGGGACAACTATCGCCTCGAGGTCGATGGTGGCGGCCCGCTCAATGCCGCCGGCAGCGTGCGCGGCCGACTCGTCGCCGCCTACCAGGACCGCGACTACTTCCAGCGCGGCACCTCATCGAAGACGCCGGTGGCCTACGGCGTGATCGATGCCGACCTGGGCCAGGACACCACGCTCACCTTCGGCCTGCGACATCAGGCCAGTGACACCGACGGCTACTGGCTGTTCGGCCTGCCGCGCTACACCGATGGCGGGGCGCTGGACATCAAGCGCTCCACCTCGCTCATCCAGGACTGGAACCGCCAGGAAGGCTCCGTTGACGAAGCCTTCGCCGAAGCGGAGCACCGCTTCAACGAGCGCTGGAAGGCGCGCCTGTCGGTGAACCGCACCGAATCGGACCTGGACCAGCGCGTTGCGGTTCCGGTGGGCGGGGTGGACCGGGCCACCGGCATCGGCTCGCGCTTCTATGACATCTACTTCAACCGATCGCGCGTGCGCAGCGATGGCATCGACCTGCACACCACCGGCAGTTTCGACGCCTTCGGCCGCACCCACCAGCTGCTGCTGGGGGCGATGTGGTCGCGCCAGCGTACCCGCCAGAGCTCGGCGGACCTGGCCATCGACGTGCCGATCGATGTCTACGCACCGGACCACAGCGCCATTGCACAGCCACTGCAACCCGCGTGGGACTGGTCGGAAAACGCGCGTGCGCAACAAAGCGGCCTGTACAGCAACCTGCGCCTGCAGCTGGCAGAACCGCTGCACCTCACGCTGGGTGGCCGGCTGAGCTGGGTGAAGTACCAGTCCAACGATGGCTTCACCGGAGCCAGGAGCCGCGACTACGAACAGAAGCACGAATTCACCCCGTACGCCGGCCTCGTCTACGACCTGGGCCCGCAGTGGTCGGTCTACGCCAGCTACGCCGATACCTTCCAGCCGCAGAGCTCCTACGTCACCTCATCCGGTGCGGTGCTCGATCCCGCCATCGGCGCCAACTACGAGCTGGGCGTGAAGGGCGAACTGAACGATGGGCGCCTGAACGTCTCCGCTGCGGTGTTTTCCATCCGCAAGACCGGCAACGCCGTGGTGGACGCCTCTGACCCGGGCAGCTGCCCCGGCTCGCTGGCCTCGTCCGATTGCTACCGCAATGGTGGAAAGCTGCGCAGCAAGGGCTTTGAACTCGAAGCCAGCGGCGAACTGGCACCCGGCTGGCAGATGATGGCGGGCTATACCCACGTCACCAGCCGCGACGATGAGGGCGCCACCATCAGCGCCGAAACGCCGCGCCATCTGCTGCGCCTGTCAACGTCCTACCAGCTGCCCGGCCGGTGGAATGCGTTCTCCGTGGGCGGTGGCGTCTCTGCACAGAGCAGCTATTCCTATCCGGCCTACGACGACCCGGACTGGCGCATGGGTGCTGCGGGACGCGCGGTGTGGGACCTGCGTGCCGGCTACCGGATCAATCCGCGCTGGAGCGTGGGCGTCAACGTGGCCAACCTGTTCGACACGCGCTATTACGCGATGATCAGCCAGATCCGCCGCGGCAACTTCTTTGGCGAACCCCGCAACGTGATGCTGACGCTGCGCGGCGCGCTGTGATCCTCCGCAACCGGCGGGACGAGGGCATGCCCGCCACGGGGATGGCATGAAGGCGGGCTTCCGGCAGAGCATGTCGTGGCTGCACACCTGGTGCGGCCTCACCTGCGGCTGGCTGTTGTGCGCGATCTTCCTCACCGGCACGCTCAGCGTGTTCCGCGAGCCGATCACGCAATGGATGGAGGCCGGCCCGGTGCCGGCCTCCCCGCAGGAAATGGATGCAGGTGCGCAGGCAGCGCGAGCGCAGCAGTGGTTGGCTGCAAACGCCGCCGATGCCCGGGCATGGCAGATCCGTTGGCCTGCCCAGCACGGCTGGCCGCTGCAGCTCTCATGGGAGGATGACGGCGGCAGCGCGCACGAACGCTGGGTAGAGGCCGGCACCGGAATGCCACAACCACCACCTCGTCTTCGGGAAACCGAAGGCGGGCGCCACTTCATGTCCTTCCATTACACCCTGCACGGCGGCATGGCCGGCTACTGGCTGGTCGGCTGGATCACCGCCTGCATGCTGCTGGCGCTGGTGTCCGGCGTGGTGGTGCACAAGCGCATCTTCAAGGACTTCTTCACCTTCCGCCCAGGCAAGGGCCAGCGCAGCTGGCTGGATGCGCACAACCTGAGTGCCGTGCTGACCCTGCCGTTCCTGTTCATGATCGGCTACACCGGGTTGACTTTCTTCTACAGCAGCTATCTGCCGTGGCCGGTGCAGGCAGCCTATGGCGATGCCGATGACGCCTATGCGCGCTATGAAGCCGAACTGGTGCCTGCGCAGCCGGCTCCGCCAGGCATCCTGGTATCCACCGCGCAACTGCCAGACCTGCAGCAACTGCTGGCACGCGTGCAGGCCATCAGCGGGCAGCCGCCGGCACTGGTGGTGATCCAGGCGCCCGGCACCGTGCACAGCGTGGTGGAGGTGATCGGTCGCAAGCCCGAGGGTGGCGCGGCCAGGCGCCTGCTGACTGAGGCCAGCCGGGCAACGTTCGACGCCGCCAGCGGCACGCTGTTGCAATGGCATGGCGCACACCCGCATGCCATTGGTGCCGTGCAGGTACACGAAACCATCGAAGCACTGCACAAGGCCGATTTCGGCGGCTGGCCGATGAAGTGGCTGTACTTCATCAGCGGCCTGCTGGGCACGGCGATGATCGCCATCGGCACGCTGCTGTTCTCCATCAAGCGGCGCAAGCGCAGCGAGCAGGAGTTCGGCGCGGCCACGGCAGGCATCTATCGCTGCGTGGAAGCCTTCAACGTGGCATCGCTGGCCGGGGTGGCACTGGCAAGCATCGTCTACCTGCACGGAAACCGACTGCTGCCACTGACGATGAGCGATCGCAGCGCGTGGGAAATACGCATTTTCCTTCTAACCTGCGCGGCCTCGGTGCTGCACGCGCTGTGGCGCCCAACGCGCCTGGCCTGGATCGAGCAGTTGTGGCTGGCCGCCGCACTGTGCCTGGCACTGCCGCTGGTGAATCTGGCAACCACCGGGCAGGGGCTGCTGATGTACCTGCAGCGGGGCGCATGGCAGCAGGCCGGCGTGGAGCTGGTCGCACTGGCCTTCGGGCTGGTGTTGGCAAGAATGGCCCTGATGCTGCAGCGCCGCTGGCCACAGACGCAGGAGGCCGCGCGCAGCGCCAAGCCGGCGCCCGGGCAGGGCGCGGCCCATCGCTGGCAGGTCGCGAGCCGGGTGCTGGCTGCCTCGGTGGGGGGCTACGTGTTCACCGCGCTTACCGCCACGGCACTGGCGCTGTTGTTGCCCTCGCTGGTGAATGTACGCACGTCCGTTTCGGTCCTGACCAGTTCGCTGCTGGGGTTCGTGCTGTTGATCGCCGTCGCCGTGGGCATCTTCAGCGCCCGTAGCGTGGGGAAGGTCTGGCTGGTCGTGGCGGCAGGGAGCGCCCTGATGGGAGTGTTGGTGGCGATGCTGCGGCCGGGGTGAGGGCAGGGGGCACGGCTCACCCTCACCACATTCACCCCACAGCAGCGAAAATGCATCCCTGGGCGCCCTGGCGCGCCGCTCACTGCCTGCAGGATCGTAACGATGTCCAACACCCCCTTTGGCGAGTCGTCATGCGCTGCCGCCGCCAGCGGTTGCGTCGAGGTGCGCGGCGCGCGCGAGCACAACCTCAAGAATGTCGATGTTTCCATCCCGCGCAATGCACTGGTGGTGTTCTCCGGGGTCTCGGGTTCGGGCAAGTCATCGCTGGCCTTCGGAACCGTGTTCGCCGAAGCGCAGCGGCGCTACTTCGAGTCGGTGGCGCCGTATGCACGGCGCCTGATCGACCAGGTGGGCGTGCCCGATGTGGATGCCATCGACGGCCTGCCGCCGGCAGTGGCCCTGCAGCAGCAACGCGGTGCCAGCAATGCGCGTTCATCGGTGGGCAGCGTGACCACGCTGTCCAGCCTGGTGCGCATGATGTACTCGCGCGCCGGGGCCTACCCGGCCCATCAGCCCATGCTGTACGCCGAAGACTTCTCGCCCAACATGCCGCAGGGCGCCTGCAGCACCTGCCACGGCCTGGGGCATGTCTACGAAGTGACCGAAGCGCTGATGGTGCCGGACCCGTCGCTGACGATCCGTGAGCGCGCCATCGCGTCCTGGCCGCCGGCCTGGCATGGCCAGAACCTGCGCGACATCCTGGTCACGCTGGGCTACGACATCGACGTGCCGTGGAAGAAGCTGCCGAAGAAGGCCCGCGACTGGATCCTGTTCACCGAGGAAACGCCCAGCGTGCCGGTCTACGCCGGGTTCACCCCTGCAGAGACCCGCGCCGCGCTCAAGCGCAAGCTCGAACCCAGCTACATGGGCACCTATACCGGCGCGCGCCGCTACGTGCTGCACACCTTTGCCAACACCCAGAGCGCGCTGATGCGCAAACGCGTTTCGCGCTACATGGAAGGCAAGCTGTGCCCGGCCTGCCACGGAAAGCGCCTGAAGCCGGAGGCGCTGTCGGTCACCTTTGCCGGCGTGGATATCGGTGAGTTCATGCGGCTGCCACTGGACCAGCTGGCGGAGCTGCTGGAGCCGGTGGCGCAAGGTGATTTCAGCGCGCACAGCAAGGGCGCTCGCACCCGCAGGAGTGCGACACCCCGGGATCGCGCGCGTCGGGCCGCGAGTGGCCAAGCGACGCACACCGGCGCCCCCGACGTGCGGCTGACCTCGGCCCTGTCCGAAGAGAAACGCCTTGCAGCCCAGCGGCTGGCAGGCGGGGTGATGGCACGGGTACGCCAGCTGCGTGAACTGGGCCTGGGCTATCTCTCGCTGGATCGCGCCACGCCCACGCTGTCGGCCGGCGAACTGCAGCGCCTGCGGCTGGCCACGCAGCTCAGCTCGTTGCTGTTCGGCGTGCTGTACGTGCTCGACGAGCCCTCGGCCGGCCTGCATCCTGCCGACAGCCAGGCGCTGTACGACGCGCTGGACCGGCTGCGCGACGGCGGCAACTCGGTGTTCGTGGTTGAACACGACCTGGAACTGATGCGCCGCGCGCAGTGGCTGGTGGATGTGGGGCCGGAGGCGGGAGAGCACGGCGGGCGCGTTCTCTACAGTGGCGAGCCGGATGGCCTGCGCCACGTCCAGGACTCGCGCACGGCGCGATATCTTTTCGACCAGGTGCCTGCGCCCGCCAGCCGCCAGCGCAGCGCCGGCAACTGGCTGGAGCTGCAAGGCATCCATCGGCACAACCTGCAGGGCGTGGACGCACAGGTGCCACTGGGGTTGCTGACCGCCGTCACCGGCATTTCCGGCTCGGGCAAGTCCAGCCTGATGGCACAGGCGCTGCCGGAGTTGATGCTGGCGCACCTGGGGCACGAGCCGATGGACGAGGGCGCGGACGCCGAGCCCACCGACGGGCCCAGCGTGATCGAAGCAACGCGAGGCCGGTTGGCCGGCGATGTAGATGCCATCCAACGCGTCGTGCAGGTCGACCAGAAGCCCATCGGGCGCACGCCGCGCTCCAATCTGGCCACCTATACCGGCCTGTTCGATCACGTGCGCAAGCTGTTCGCCGCAACACCGGCCGCGCGCCGCCGCCGTTTCGACGCCGGCCGTTTCTCGTTCAACGTGGCCAAGGGCCGATGCGAAACCTGCGAAGGCGAAGGGTTTGTCAGCGTCGAACTGCTGTTCATGCCCAGCGTCTATGCGCCGTGCCCGACCTGCCATGGCGCCCGCTACAACGAAGCCACGCTGAAGGTGCAGTGGAATGACCGCAACATCGCCGAAGTCCTGCAGATGACGGTGGACCAGGCGCGTGCGTTCTTCAGCGAAGAGGATGCCATTGCCCGCCCACTGCAGTTACTGCAGGAAATCGGCCTGGGCTACCTGAGGCTTGGCCAGCCGGCCACCGAGCTTTCAGGCGGCGAGGCCCAGCGCATCAAGCTGGCCACCGAGCTGCAGCGCAGCCAGCGCGGGCGCACGCTGTACGTGCTGGACGAACCCACCACCGGCCTGCATGCCTCCGACGCGGATCGGCTGCTGGTGCAGCTGCAGCGGCTGGTGGACGCCGGCAATACCGTGGTGATGATCGAGCACGACATGCGCGCGGTCGCGCAGGCGGACTGGGTGATTGATGTAGGCCCCGGCGCTGGCGGGGCAGGGGGCACCATCGTGGCGAAGGGAACACCGCAGCAGGTGGCGCGGGCCAAAGGCAGCAGGACGGCGGCATTCCTTGCGCGCGAGCTGGCTCTTCTGTAGAGCCGAGCCATGCTCGGCTGACCCTCGAGCCAATCGCTTCCCATGGAAGCAGCGCCTCCTGCAGCAAAGCCGGTTGCTGGAGCGGGGAGGGGCGGGAAAACAAGAACGCCTGGCGAAGCGTGTAATGGCGAATCCTCTGGTGACGCTCCAGCCAGAAGCATCCACTTTGATGTTGCAGCGCACACAGAAAAGCACGGCCCAGCTAGTCCCATCCGGCTATAGGACGCCAGCGCGACTCGACGCACACTTCGCCCCGTAAAGGCCGACGGGAGGGCGTGACATGAGTCTGCATGTGGGGAAGCTGCGCGGGTTGGCGGTGCTTCTGTTCCTGCTGAATCCCATGCTTGCCGGTGCGGTGCCGGCGGCGCCGCCTGCATCGGCACCCGAGGTGATTCCGCTGTGGCCGCAGGACCACTGGCAGCAACGCGCGCGTGGCCCGGAACGGATCGGCGCCGAAGGCAGCGCGAAGGGCGCGGTCTCGGGAATCAGTAACGCGCGCATGGAGATCTACCGACCGCTGAAACCGAACGGAACAGCCGTGGTGGTTTTCGGCGGTGGCGGCTACTTCCGCATCCAGATTGGCAGCGCCGGCAAGCCGACGGCGCAGTGGCTGCAATCGCTGGGCGTCACGGCCGCCGTGGTGTACTACCGGCTGCCTGCCGACGGGTGGGCGCCGGTTTCGCCCTTCCAGGATGGCCAGCGCGCCATGCGGCTGCTGCGCGCGCAGGCCGCAAGCCTGGGGGTCGATCCGGAGCGCATCGGCGCATTGGGCTTTTCCGCCGGCGGCAATCTGGCCGGTATCGTCGCCACGCGCTTCGATGCCCCGTTGTATCCGCCGGTGGATGCAGCCGACCAGCTGTCAGCGCGCCCGGACTTCCTTGGCATGATCTATCCGGTCGTTTCAATGCGCCCGCCGCTGGACCACACCCGGTCGAAGCGGGAACTGGCCAGCCAGAACGACGCACAGCAGGCCTATTCGGTCGAACAACACGTCCGCAAGGACATGCCGCCGGTGTTCCTGGCCCAGGCCGTGGACGATCGTACCGTGGATGTCGGCCACAGCGTGGCGATGTACCAGGCCACGCATGCGGCGGGCATTCCGGTGGAGCTGCATCTGTTCGAAGCCGGAGGCCACAGCTGGGGGTTGGGCAAGCCCGGGACATTGGTGGCGCAGTGGCCGCGGCTTTTCGCCAACTGGGCACGCAGCCACGGCTACCTCGGGCCGCCGCCTGTGCGGCTGCCGCCGCACGATGCCAGCGCGATACCCGCCGCTGCTGCTCAGCCACCTCGCTCGCTGGACGATGATGGCGCGGGCGACTGAGCCGCACACTGTATTTCATTCGGGAGAACTGCATGAACTCACTGAAGCGTGCCGCGCTTGGCGCGGCTGCCGGCGGCTGCCTGTTGCTGGCTTCCCCCTCTGTGCTGGCCGCGGCTGGCGATACCGAAGCCGGATTGCGTGCGCAGGTGCAGCAGCAGGCAAAGCAACTGCGCGATCAGGCATCCCTGCTGGAGCAGCTGAGCGCACGACTGGCTGCACTGGAGGGGGCCTCTCAAAGTACCGGCGTGGCACCCGGCAGCGATGCGGGCCTCGATGCACAGGTGGCTGCGGCCATCGCTGACACCCGCCAGGACGACATGGCCATTCTGCAGGCGCAGGTGGCACAGCTCGCCGCAACCGGTGGAGGCGGTGACGGCAATGTGCGCTGGCGCAAGGGTGGACCTGAGTTCCGCAGCAGTGATGGCCAGTTCACCTTCCACCCGCGCGGCCGGGTGATGGTCGATTTCAGCAGTACCCACGGTTCCGCATTCGACGCACGCAACATCAACGGCACCGATCTGGCCAGCGGACGCCTCGGTGCCGAAGGTCGGATGGGACCACTGGGTTACAAGATCGATGCGGACTTTGCGGGCAACGATGTCTCGCTGAAGGATACCTATCTGTCCTGGGACACGCGGCTGGGTGGCCTGCCAACGGAAATCTACGTGGGCAACAAGCTCAAGGACCGTGGGATCGATGGTGGCACCAGCGGCGTCAATACACCTTTCATGCAGCGCAATGCGGTGGCGTCGGTCGGTGCCCAGCAGAGCGGGTACTACGGGCTGGGCGTCACCACCAAGGTGATCGGTGATGGCTGGCACGCCAGCGCGGCGGTGACCGGTGACGATATCGGCAATGACAGCACGGCCAGCGACACCATTGCGTATTTGCTGCGCGCGCACTGGAACCCATTGCGTGGCCAGGCAGGCTTCGTGCATCTGGGAGGCTGGTACTGGTACGAGGATCTCGGCCAGGATGTCGGCAGCATCAACAAGACCTCTCCGATCGCGCTGGGCTGGAACGGCAACGTGCGCGTGTCGGCCAGCTCCATCGCCAACGTCACCGACAACCGCGCCTGGGGGCTTGAGCTGGGCGGAGTGTACGGCCCGGTGTGGGCCTTCGCCGAGCACACCACCCGCACCATCGCGTCACGCACGGTCGACTCGGTCGACCAGCGGGCGACATCGGTCTACGCAGGCTGGCTGATCACCGGCGAGCGCCCCGGGTTCAGCAGCCGCTCTGGGGTCTGGGGTACCACGCGCGTATTGCGTCCGGTACAGGAGGGTGGCGTTGGCGCCTTCGAGCTGGCCGCGCGCTATGACCGCTACGACTTTCTCGATGCGGCCCGGGGCGGCGAGGGCACGGCATGGACGCTCGGGGTGAACTGGTACCTCAACAACTGGTCGCGCCTGATGTTGAACTACGTTCACTGGAAGACCGACAACAAGGTTGGCAACGCCCAGGGGCCTGACTCCGGCAATACCGTGGGCGTGCGAGCGCAGGTTTCGTTCTGACCCGGGGTGGCGCTGGTGCATCCAGCGCATCTGTAGAGTCGAGCCATGCTCGACTAACGCATGCCACATCGCGTACCTGCGCCAGGCGAGGAAACCGGCCAGCGAGCAGTGGGTGTCAGCCAGGGCGATGCGTCGGCCGGACATCAGGTGGCGCTCTGGCCAAGGTTGGCCATCGGAGGTGGCGCCCGACCCGATGCTGCGCAGCAGGGCAGTGCGGGCGTTCCGGTCCAGAGCGGGGCCGTTCGCGGGCACTTCCAGGATCGGTTGCGGGGCAGGGGAGTAGCGCTTGGTCGTGGCGGCGCTGCTTGCGGGCAGGCAGAAGCCGCCACCGATAAAGGTCGCGGGCGGTGCAAGGCTCGAAATCCGGTGTGCAATCATCCCGGCGCGGCGGTTTACAAGTAGAGAACCACCGCGTGAAGGCCCAGAAAGAAATCAAGGAGCTGACTTCGACTTCCTCACATGAGCATTGGTTAGTCGTGGGTGCCACGTCAGATCCGACTCAGCCTTAGCCGCACCTGCCGCGCGTCCCATTTCCTTGCGATAGCTTTCCACGCTATGAGACTTGGCCCCAGACACGAGAAAAGCCGCCCAACGAACGAAACCGCCAAACAAACCACTAAAGTGATCTGGTTCTGAATATGCGCTGCCGTCGGTACTGATCTGCCGGAGATGGTCCGCGTAGCCGAGAAACTTTGGCGGTACGGTAGGCACTCCATCGCCAGCACGACGAACCTGCATCGGCAGTTGCCGATAGCCTGAAGCAAGCGCAGACAGATTGCAGTACCGCGGCGCTCCCATGAGACAGACCGCCGATCTTGGCCATTCAAGGATCAAAGCGCTGATAGCGGCGACAGCACCACCTAGCGAGTGACCACTAAAGACGACATTGTCAAACGAACCTCTCCCCATTTCGAAGAGCTTCCCATCAATCTGTTGGGATATCCGGATGGCTTCCATCGCAAAGCCTTCATGAAACCGATCACTCCGCCCGGCCCATCGAGATAGACTGATCCTGGATGAGCGCAGGTTGATTGACCAATCGAACAGAAATTGTGTACCGCGAAAGCCCAAGAACAGCGTTCGATGAACGCGCACTCCGACTACGATGACCCCGGGGCTGGTCACGATGAACGTATCCGACTCGGGGATTTCTACTTGGTTGACCAACTTCAGCACGTTCGGTCGGCTTCCCGACTGCACCAGATCCTGGTAACTCTCGCAAGGGATCAGAAGGGCGCGCTTGCTGTCATCGAGCTCCGCTTCCGGAACGTGGTAGTACGCGAGTTCGGCAAAGAGCGCGCCCAGGTAGCGTACGACTGGATCCTCAACTCGAACTTGACCCTGCAGTCTTGATAGCAGGGCACTGACCTCACTGAGTGCACACATCGCAGCTCCCGATTGAATCATTCAATGGCGCAGAGAGAATTTTTACTGTTCAAGCGCCGCGCTAGCGGAAGCCCACATCAACCACAACGGTAGCGGGCGATGGAATATTACCCCGCAACCGTCAGCGCGTAGAAGCAGGAGGAGATCTGGACCGCCCATCGGGGTTGGGCGAGCAATCACGATGATCTTCGCAAGTGATCTCACAGGCTTGGTGCCCCGCTGATCGCTCGCGGCACCGTTGCGCCCAATCTCGCTGTCCTGCATCCACGACATTTGAACGACACGTGCCGGCCATCCTCGTCGCTGACGCTTCACCATGCCGGTGAGGAGCGCCCGGTGTCGGCCTGACCGCTCAACGGGCAGGCTCGAGGACGCCCAGCCATGAAACGCAACCGATTCGCCCTCGCAACGGGGCTGTGTTTGGCCGCAGCAACTGTTGCCACCGCCTGGGTGCGCATTGCCGAGGACGATGCAGCGCCCGTCCCTGCGCCTGCCCCCGTAATCTCCGTGCATCTGGTGCGGCCGCTGCACACTCCGCTGCAAGTACACGCGCCAGCTACTGGCAGCGTTGCTGCGTGGGAAGAAGCCAGCATTGGTGCAGAGGCTAACGGGTTGCGCCTTACCGATGTGAAGGTGAATGTCGGCGACACAGTACAACGCGGCCAGCTACTGGCGAGCTTCAATCCTGGCCTGATTGAGGCCGAGCTGGGCGAGGCGGCTGCAGCGGTAGCACTGGCTGCTGCAGAGTCGAGCCAGGCTGCCGCCAACCTGCAGCGGGCTCAAGTGCTGGATGCCTCCGGCGCTATTGCCCGGCAGCAGCTTAGTCAGTACCAGGCCACGGCGCTCACTACACGCGCGCGCCTGGATTCAGCGCGGGCGGTAGTGCAGAGGGCCCGCCTACGGCTACTGCAGACTCGGGTACTGGCACCCAGCGACGGGATCATCAGTGCCCGCACAGCCACCGTGGGCGCGGTGGTGCCAGCAGGCCAGGAACTGTTCCGCTTGATCCGGGATGGGCGCCTGGAGTGGCGTGCAGTGGTGGCATCGGAAGATCTGCTCGCCATGCGGCCCGGCCAGACGGTGAACATCAGCATACCGGGAGCCGGATCTCTGGAAGGGCGCGTACGTGCGCTCGGGCCGGTGATTGACGTCGCCACGCGCAGCGGGCTGGTCTACGTGGATCTTCCTGCCGGCGCGCCATTGCGTGCGGGCGCATTCGTGCAGGGATACATCGCGGTCGGCGAGGAGGGCATGTTCACACTTCCCCAAGCTGCGGTGCTGCTCCGCGATGGCTTCAATTACGTAATGCAGGTAGGGCAGGACGGCAGGGTACTCACTCGCCGTGTTGAGGTGGGCCGCCGCAGCGCGGACCGGGTGGAAGTTGTATCAGGCCTTGAACCGTCTGATGCGGTGGTGGCCTCTGGTCTTGGTTTCCTCAATGACGGCGACTTCGTGCGGGTTATCAGCGTACCTGCTTCAGGTAAGGCCTCGCACTCATGAACCTCAACGTGTCTGGCTGGTCGATCCGCAATCCGGTGGCAGTGACGCTGCTGTTCGTTGCGCTTGCGTTGGTCGGTGCCTTCGGCTTTGCGGCGATGAAGGTACAGAATTTCCCGGATATCGACTTTCCCATCATCACCATCACCGCAACGCTACCTGGCGCCTCACCAGCACAACTGGAAAACGACGTTGCACGCAGGATCGAGGATGCTCTGGCCAATCGGCAGGGCATAAAGCACATCAAGACGACGCTGGCCGACAGCGTGGCCACCATCAGCGCTGAGTTCCACATCGGCAAACCTGTACAAGAGGCAATGGATGACGTACGCGACGCGGTGGCCGGTGTCCGCGCGGATCTGCCCGCCGAACTTCGAGACCCGGTTATCCAGAAGGCGGAACTGGCCAGCCAGCCGGTGGTGACCTATGCGCTGAGCTCGACCACATTGGACATGCAGGCGCTGTCCTGGTTCGTGGACAACCAGGTAAGCAAGCGGCTGCTAGGCAAGGCGGGCGTAGGTGCAGTATCGCGCGTTGGCGGCGTGGACCGCGAAGTTCGGGTGGCGTTGAGCCCCGGCCGACTGCTGGCGTTGAATGCCACCGCTGCCGATGTTTCCCATCAGTTGCGTCAGCTGCAGCTGGAGGCCTCCGGTGGGCGGGTGGCTCTCGGGCGTGCAGAGATGTCAGTTCGCACTGTCGCCACCGTGGATTCCGCCGAGCGCATCGCCGACATGAATCTCACCCTGACCGACGGCCGCCGCATACGGCTGGGCGAGGTGGCGGAGGTAAGCGATACCGTGGCCGAGCCTCGTACGGCTGCGTTGATGGATGGCCGCCCGGCAGTTTCGTTCAATGTGCTGCGCTCGCGCGGCGCGAGCGAGCTGGAGGTGGCCAGAGCAGCGCAGTCCGTTATTGCCGACCTGCAGGAGAGCTACCCGCAGATTCACTTCGAACAGGCGGTGGACTACGCCGGGCCCGTGGCGGAGAACTACCGCGGCTCGATGATGCTGCTGCTGGAAGGTGCGGTGCTGGCGGTGGTGGTGGTGCTCAGCTTCCTGCGCAACTGGCGTGCGACCTTCATTGCCGC
Source organism: Stenotrophomonas maltophilia (assembly GCF_001274595.1). Classification (GTDB taxonomy): domain Bacteria; phylum Pseudomonadota; class Gammaproteobacteria; order Xanthomonadales; family Xanthomonadaceae; genus Stenotrophomonas; species Stenotrophomonas forensis. The sequence continues at coordinate 2,443,430 of NZ_CP011010.1, read as the reverse complement.
GATTGCCTTGCCACTATCGGCCGTTCCGACGTTCGCGGTGATGCATCTGATGGGCTTCTCGCTCAACACGGTGTCATTGCTGTCGCTGTCACTTGTCGTCGGCGTGCTGGTCGATGATGCGATCGTGGAGATCGAGAACATCGAGCGCCACCTCCTGATGGGCAAGACGCCCCTGCGCGCAGCCGGCGAAGCCGCCAACGAGATCGGCATGGCGGTGATCGCCACCACCCTCACGCTGGTGGCGGTCTTCCTGCCTACCTCGTTGATGGGGGGCGTCGTCGGCCAGTACTTCCTGCAGTTTGGATGGACCGCAGCGGTAGCGGTCCTGTTCTCCCTGCTGGTGGCGCGGATGCTCACCCCGACCATGGCCGCCTTCCTGCTCAGGGCGTCGGCGAAGCGGCACAAGGAGCCGCGCTGGGTACTGCGCTATCTGCAGTGGGTACGAGCCTGCATGCATCGGCCGGTGTTGACCCTGGCCAGTGCGGTGGCGATGGTTGCGCTGGGCATGCTGGTGGCCGCGCAGCTGCCGGGCGAGTTCATGCCGCCAGATGACGGCAACCAGGTACAGATCAGCCTGGCCCTACCCCCGGGAAGCGCCCTGGCAGACACCCTTGGGCTGGCCGAGAGCGCCCGCGAGATCGCCGTGCGCAGCCCGATGGTGGCCTCGGTGCACACCTCAATAGGCGGGGGTAGCGGCGGCTCCGGAGACCCGGGCGAAACTGCACCCACGGCAAGCGTAGCCACGGCCGTACTCACCGCCAACCTGGTGGCGCGCAGTGAGCGCAATGGCCTTACCCGTTCAATCATCGAAGGGCAGCTACGCACGGAACTGCAGCAACTGGCGGGCGCGCGCGTCAGCGTGGGCAGCGACAGCGAAGGACTGGAACTGGTTCTGAGCGCCGACGACGGCGATCGGTTGGCCGATCATGCGCGCCTCGTTGAGCGGGAACTGCGAGGCATACCCGGCATCGGTGCCGTGGTGTCTTCCGCTGCACTGGTGCGGCCGGAACTGGTGGTGCGTCCCGACTTCGCACGCGCTGCCGACCTGGGAGTCACCTCCCGCGCGATCGCCGATACCCTGCGCGTGGCCACGCTGGGTGACTATGTCCAGGACCTGGCCAAACTGAACCTGAGCGAGCGGCAGGTTCCGGTGCTAGTGAGGCTGGCCGACAGCGGCCGCAACGACCTGGAAACGCTGCGCCGATTGCCTGTCCCCGGGGTCCGCGGTCCGGTGCCCTTGGAGAGCGTGGCAGACCTGGCGCTGCTGTCCGGCCCCGCCGAGCTGACCCGTTACGACCGGCAGAGAAACATCAGCCTGAAGGTCGCGCTCAATGGACTGCCACTGGGCGATGTGGAACGTGCAGCAATGGCATTGCCGAGCCTGTCGCGGCTGCCGCACGGCATCACCATGGCGCCCGCGGGTGATGCCGAAGCCATGAGCGAACTGCTGGCGGGCTTCGGAATGGCAATGGCTGCCGGGGTAATGTGTGTTTACATGGTGCTGGTACTGCTGCTGAAGGACTTTGCGCAGCCGCTGACGGTACTTGTAGCGCTGTGCCTGTCAATACCAGGGGCGTTCGTGGCGCTGCTGCTGACTGGGCAGAGCCTGTCGATGCCTTCGATGATCGGCTTGATCATGCTGATGGGCATCACCACCAAGAACGCGATCCTGCTGGTGGACTACATCGTGATCGCGCGCCGCGAGTTGGGCATGAATCGCCGCCGCGCAGTGGTGGATGCCTGCCGCAAGCGCGTGCGACCGATCGTGATGACCACCATTGCGATGGGCGCGGGCATGTTGCCGGTGGCGCTGGGCCTGGGGGCTGATCCGAGTTTCCGCGCACCGATGGCGATTGTGGTGATCGGCGGCCTGCTGACATCGACGGTGCTGTGCCTGTTGATCATCCCGGTGGCCTACTGCGCGATGGACGACCTGGTCGGAGGTCTGCGCAGGCGAACGCGTCCTGTCGCCGCTGATACAGCTGGTTCGTTGGGAGTATCAGCATGATTGTCATGATGATCGTGATGGCCGGAATGTTGATCTACATCTCGGCGTGCATCCTGTATGTCTACCGCTTCCGTGGACAGCAGCGATACCAGGGGTTTTCGCAGTACCTGCGCAAAAGCTGGCCAGTGTTCGCACCGCTCAACTGCCTGCTGTACATGGCCACGGCACGCGAGGCGCGGCAACCGGTACTGAAACCGCATTACATTGAGGGCATCGAGCGGCTGCGCCGCAACTGGCGAAGGATCCGCGACGAAGCAATGGAACTGCATGCGTCCGGCGCGTTCGAAGCGGCGTCGGCACCGGGGTCGGCCGGGCATCATGATCTTGGTTTCCGTACGTTCTACAAGCGCGGCTGGCGCAAGTTCTATCTCAAGTGGTACGCCGATCCACACCGGTCGGCAGAGCGCCTGTGCCCGGCCACGGTGCGGCTGCTGGAGGGCATACCAGGGATTCGTGCCGCGATGTTCTCGGTGCTGCCTGCGGGCGCGGAGCTGAGCATGCATTCCGATCCACTTGCCTGCTCCCTGCGTTATCACCTGGGACTGGATACGCCAGGCACGGCGGACTGCTACATCTGCGTGGACGGCCACTTCATAACCTGGCGCAATGGCGGAGACTTTGTTTTCGACGAGACCTACCCGCACTTCGCACGCAACGACAGCACCACGAATCGGGTGATCCTGATGTGTGATGTGGAGCGTCCGATGAACCTGCTGGGGCGTGCCTTCAACCGCCTCTATGCCAGACTCGCCTGGGCGATGACGGTGCCCAATACACCCGAAGACCGGCAGGGGCCGATCAGCTGGCTGTTCGCCCGTCTGGCGCCCCTCCGCGAGGTCGGGGTGGCGCTCAAGCATCGGCATCGCCTGGTGTATACGCTATTGAAGTACCTGCTCAACGCCAGCCTGCTGCTGTTTCTCTTCGCAGCGATCATTGGCGTGATAGGGTTTCTCTTGAGGCTGTTCGGCCTACTGGGGATGTCATGAACAGGGAATCGCTGTCCATCCTGATAATCGAAGACAACGCGCAGCTTGCGGCGAACCTTTACGATTTCCTGGAAGCCTGCGGACACACCCTGGACGCCGCACCCGACGGTCTTTCTGGCCTGCACCTGGCCTCGTCCAAGGACTATGACGCGATTGTCCTGGACTGGAATCTGCCCCGCCTGGACGGGCTGACCGTGTTGCGGCGCCTGCGCGGCGAGGCAAAGAAACACGTACCGGTGATCATGCTGACCGCCCGCGACCAGGTGGCTGACAAGATTGATGGATTCGAGGCAGGGCTGGACGACTACCTTGTGAAGCCGGTGGCGCTACCGGAGATCGAGGTCCGGCTGCGTTCGCTGGTGGCGCGCCGCCGCCATGCCGGCGCCACCGACAACGTGCTGCGGGTGGGCGACCTGGCCTTCGACCTTGGCACCCTGCAGGCGCACCGGGCCGGCAGGAAAATCAGCCTGACCCGTACCGGCCGCCGCCTTCTGGAGCTGTTGATGCGCGAGAGCCCGCAGGTGGTAACCCGGGCAAAGCTGGAGCGCGTGGCCTGGGGCGAGGTGGCGCCAGGGACCGATCTGCTGCGCTCACATATGTACGTGTTGCGCCGCGCCCTTGAACAGAATGAAGAAGCACCGTTGCTGCATACCGTAGCCGGGTCGGGCTACAGGTTGAGCCCAGGTGAATAGTCCTCCGCGCCTGCGTGGGGTTCACTGGTGGACCAGCGTTGCCCTGATCCTGCTCGGTCTACTGGTATTGCTAGCCATCGCAGTACAGAGCTTCAGCGGCCAACTGTTGATGGAAGATCGCTACTGGGAAGATCTGACCCGCGCGATCTCCGACGACCATGCAGAACGGGTCCGCAGCGGCCACGAAGACGCACTGCCCAGCGAAGGACTGGTGCGCTCCTGGTACCTGCGCGAAGGCGTCGTTCCGTCCGGCTTGCCGCGCCAGCTGGCCCACCTTCCGCCGGGCATCTACACGTCCGAAGCGTCGCTCTTTGGCGATGCGGTGAACCTGGATAGTGGGGAGACCTACCATGCCGTGGTGGCTGGCCTGCCACATGGCAGGCTGGTAACCGTAGTGAACATCGAGCCGCTTGAGCAGCAGCAGAATCATTACGCGCGCCTCAGCCTGCTTTGGATCCTGTGCTTTGCTGCGGTCATTGGTGGCTTCATCGTCTGGCTGCATGCCAACCTCGTGCGCCCGGTGCGCGACCTCGCTGCCCGCATGCAGGCCATCGATCCAAGCGATGCCAGCGCACGCCTGCCCACAGACTATCCGCGAGAAGAAATACAGGTGATCGCGCAGGCCAGCAATGCCCACCTGGAACGCGTGGCTCAATTCATACAACGTGAGCGCAGCCTGTTGGACCAGGCCAGTCACGAATTCCGCACTCCCATTGCGGTGATTGCCGGGGCGGCTGATGTCCTGCGGCAGCTTCCACTGCCAGCTGCCTCGCAGCCGGCGCTGGCACGCATCGAGTACGCGGTGGAGGACCTGTCTGAAACGATGGTCGCGTTGCTCTACCTGGCCCGTGAGGCCGGACCGGGCGTTGAAGACGCGGAGATAACCGCACTGCATGACTTCCTGCCACGCCTGGTGCTCGATCATGAATACCTGCTTCGCGGCAAGGACGCCCAGCTCCGCCTTGGCGCGCTGGAGCCAACCTTCGTCGCGGCGCCAGAGGCGATGGTGCGCATTGCGGTAAGCAACCTGATCCGCAACGCGATCGAGAACACCGATGTGGGATTCGTAGAGATCGTGCTTTCGCAGGGCAGGGTGGCTGTGATCGATTCGGGCAGTGGCTTCGACCCGGTGGAAGCTGCGCGACGCTACCGGGACAGTCTTCGTCAACCGGCTCCGATGCGGGGCCAGGGACTGGGACTGTTCCTGATTGGGCGCATCTGCGAGCGCTTCCGCTGGACACTGGGGATCGACTCAGGCACCCGCGGCACCCGCGCTACCCTGGATGTGTCAGCCAGCGTAGTCGAGGTGCCCTGATCGTACAGCGGCTAGTAATGCGCTGAGCTCCACCCACGACATTGCGGCGACATCGCCACTTCATTCTCACCTGGAACCGGCCGCGTGCATTCAGCGCGGCCTCTCCCGCAACAGCGGGCTCTCTTCCTGGTGAGGTCTGGCGTCCCATGATCAAGTTTCTCTGTCCCGTATTGGCCTGCAGTCTGTCGTTCGCGGCGTTGGCGCAGGAGGGCCCCGGCGGCGGTCCCGATGACCAAGGCCCCCCACGCTGGGGGCTGGGCCTGGCAGCCGTGGTAACAGACAGCCCCTATGCCGGTGAAGGCACCCGCGTGATGCCGATCCCGCTGGTGAGCTACCACGGCGAGCGGTTCTACTTCGAAGGGCTGGGCGCCGGCTGGGTGTTCCTCAAGAACGATTCTTTTGAACTGGCCGCTGTAGCCAAAGGGCGCATGGATGGGTTTGATGTAAAGGACCTGGGCCGCAGCGAGCTGGCACGCAACGGGGTGGACTACCGCTTGCTGGACGATCGCGACATGGGCCTGGACCTGGGTGCCAAGGTCAAGTGGTCCGGCCGTGGCGGCGAACTTGAGGCCGAACTGCTGGCCGATGCCACCGACACCAGCGGCGGTCAGGAGTTCTCGCTGCAGTACGGCTACGGCTTTGATGTGGGCAAGGCCCGGCTCACCCCGAATGCGGGCGTTACGTGGCAGTCCAAGGACATGGCCAACTATTACTACGGCACATTGAAGGAAGAGGTGGCGCGCGGCGTGGTCGACTACAAGCCCGGCGCGGTAACCATCCCGCACGTGGGCGTGAGCTACTTCAGGCCGCTGGGCGAGAAATGGATGCTGATGGGCTTTGCGCAGTACAAATTCCTGCCGGACAAGATCACCGACAGCCCCTTGATCGAACGCGATACCAGCGGGAGTGCAACGCTGTTCATCGGGCTCTCGCGCGGCTTCTGATTGACACGCGTGCCATGATGGCAGGGGCGTCGCAATGGCATTCGCAAGTCCGTAGCCGTCGGATTCTGGACCTCGGCCTTGGGATGTCTATCGGCCCAGGGCGGATCCGATCTGGGCCGATAGCGGACATTGGCAGGTGAATGGGGCAGGGAAGCAGTCCAGCTCTAGGATCAGGGATGTTTATCGAGGGTAGGGCGAGTGTCCGCTTCTGCCCGGAGGCGGACATCGCCCTTCCGCACTGGACCACGCCCTAGAACTTCATCCTCACACCGCCGTTCACCACAAATCCCTCCAGCGGCGCCCATGCATCCACGGTCCACTGGCCATCATCGGCGCGACGAGGCCGCAGCATCCGGTTGTAGTCGGTCTGGCGGACGTTGAGGATGTTTTCCAGGTTGAGGAACAGGCTGATTCTTCCCAGAACAATCTCTCCCAATGCACCCACTTCCAGATACGGCCGGCTGCGCCGACGCCAGGGGTTGTCATCCAGCGCCTGGATGCCGGTGTAGTAGGCTTCGAGCCCCACGCGGCCACGATCATGCTGCTCCCACATGGCAACCAGTCCTGCGCTGTGCCGGGGCGTTAGCGAGACCGGGCGGCGGCCAGCGGCTTCCGCGCCGGGTTCTCGCGCGTCGGTGTAGACATAGCTGCCGGTCACCGTGACGTCCTGCCAGCGGTAGCGCAACAGCAGTTCACTCCCACGGGTGCGGGTGACACCCGCCACATTGATCAGCTGCACACGTTCACCCGGGGCGGTTACAGACTCCACCAGGCGCACCGCATGGTCGATGTCGGATGCGAACACGCTGAGGTTCAGCTCCCACGCACCATGCACGTAGCCTGCATCGATGGACCCGGTGGTAGCGATCTCTGCACGAAGGCCACTCAGCGGCTCCAGCCGTGACAGGCCAGCGGCCTCGATCTGCTCGACAAAGGGGGTAGGCGCGTAGAAGCCTCTGCCGATCGAGGCGCGCAGAGTCCACGCATCAGGGCGGAACAACAGTGATACGCGGGGGCTGAAGTGCCCGCCATAGGCGCTATGCTGATCCCAGCGCGCACTGCCCGAAAGCGTAAGGTCATCGCGCAACGCCTGCTCGGCCTGAACGAACAGGGCGGGCACCGTGTAGCGGTAATCAATCTGCGGGTATCGCGCGGAACGGAACCGGTCCTGTTGCGCGGCAATGCCCGCCAGCCAGCTGGTGGCGCCAGCGCCGGACGCGTAGCTCACTTCGGCAAATCCGGTCTGATGGGTGTCGTTGTCCTGTTCAGGGCCATACCCGTGGTCGTGATCGGTGGACATGGCCGATGCACGTAGCTGCAGGCGGTCGCTCTCGCGCACCGGAACATCGAGCACGACGCCAGCGTCAACGCGCTCCGTGCGCTGTGTTAGAGCGAAGGGCTGCCCATCGGGCGCCAGCTGACCGGGCAGCGTCCCGCCCAGCCGACTCTCGCGCATTGCGCCTGCCGTCAGCAGCGCACGCGCTCCATCGTCCGATTCCCAGAACAGACGCGGCCGAACCGTGGCTCGCTCGTAGCCGGGGATGTCAGCCCAGCCGTCTCCGTCCAGGTCCTGGCGGTCCTGGCGATGGTAGCCACCCACCACCGACAGGCCCCAGTGCTCGGCCAGCGGCCCGGCTGCGTAGCCAGTCACGTCCTGGCCGCCGCGGCTGGTGGCATTGAGCAGCATTTCAGCCTCGGCGGTCTCCTTGGGCCGACGCGATATCAGGTTCACCACGCCGCCCAACGCTGCCGGGCCGTACAACGCCGATGCGCTGCCCTTGATGATCTCGACACTGCCCAGGTCCGTCGGGGGAATCTGCAGCAGGCCGATGGACGATGACTGACCGCCGTACAGCGGCAGGCCATCGGCCAGCAGCTGGGTATACCGGCCGCGCATGCCCTGGATGCGGATATTCGACGCCCCCATGCCCGGCGAGGTGTTCTGCACCCGCACGCCCGCCGTCTCGGCCACAAGCATGGAGACGTTGCCCGGCGACATCAGCAGCTTTTCCTCGATCTCCTCCTGCGATACGACATCTACCCGGATCGGTTCGTCGGAAACGCGACGCCCTGACCGGGTTGACTGCACCACCACTGCGTCCAGCTCCACAGCGTCATCGTGGTCACCGTCGTGCGCGGCGGGTGGTTCATGCGCACTTGCTGAGGCAGCGGCGGACAGCAGGGCGGCGCTCAACGCCAGGGCAAGCGGATGGGGAAACAGGGTCATGGGTCGTCAGGGCGGGCAGGCCGCGCGGTGGCGAAGTGGCCCGGTCTTGTAAACCTTGATGCAGCTACAAGGTCAAGCGGCGGCCTTCGGCTGAAGTGCTTCCAGCACCCTGCAATCGGCTACGCGCCCGCCCGGGCAATTGCCGATCATCCGCTGCAGTTCGCCCTGCAGCGCCTGCAGGTCGCGGATCCGGCGCGCGATGTCGGCGATATGCGCCTTCACCACGTCGTCCACCGAGCTGCATTCGTGTTCGCGCTGCTCGCCAAAGGCGATCAGCTCGCGGATCTGCTCGATGGAAAAGCCCAGCTCACGGGCCCGGCGCACGAATGACAGCCGCCGCTGGTCCTGTACGCTGTAGTAACGGTAATTGCCGTCCGACCGCAGCGGCGGCTGGAGCAGGCCGATCTTTTCGTAATAGCGGATGGTCTCGGCCTTGGTGCCGGTCTGGCGGGCCAACTGGCCGATGGTGAGGTGAGCGGGCATGGGCTTGACCTTGTAGGGACTACAGGGTTGATAACGGCTGCCCCGCCTCTTTTCAAGCCCAGGCCAGGCCTGGCCGGAGATACCCATGGATCACTGCTGTGGCCACAAGTGCCAGGAACTGGAAGCGCTGGCACTCCACAGTGCGCAACGGCACGTGCTGGTGGCGGTACTGATCATCAACCTGGCGATGTTCCTCATCGAATTCGGCGCAGGCATCGTGGCGCGCTCAAGCGCGCTGCAGGCCGACGCTGTCGACATGCTGGGCGACGCCATCGTGTACGGCCTGAGCCTGTGGGCGGTGAACCGGGGTGCGCGCTGGGAAGCCGGTGCAGCCCTGGCCAAGGGGGCGCTGTTCCTGGGCTTCTTTGTATTCATCTCGCTGGAGGTCATCGCCAAGCTGGCAAACGGCGTACCCCCTTCCAGCGGCGTGATGCTCGGCTTCGGCGCCATCGCGCTGGCGGCCAATCTGGTGTGCCTGGCGTTGCTGTGGCGGTTCCGCACGCTCAACATCAACATGAAAAGCACCTTTGCGTGCTCGCGCAACGACGTCGCCGCCAATATCGGCGTACTGGTGGCTGCCGGTGGCGTCGCGCTCACCGGTCGTGGCTGGCCGGATATCGTGGTGGGTGTGGTCATCGCGCTGCTGTTCCTGAAGTCCGCGGTGGGCGTCATCCGCGAAGCGTGGCCCGCATGGCGCGCGGCTGCGAAAGCGTGAGGTGAGGCAAGGGGCTCCGGCGGCATGCCGGAGCCCGCGGGACTCACTTTTCCTGCAGGAACGTCAGCAGGTCCTGGTTGACGCGATCCTTGTGCGTGTCGGTCAGGCCATGCGGCGCGCCCGGGTACACGATCAGCCGGGCGTTCCTGATCAGCTTTGCCGACTGGCGGCCGGAGATGTCGATCGGCACGATCTGGTCGTCATCGCCGTGGATGACCAGCGTCGGCACATCGAACTTCTTCAGGTCGGCGCGGAAATCGGTTGCCGAGAACGCAGCGATCGAATCGTAGGTGTTCTTGTGGCCGCCCTGCATGCCCTGCGCCCACCACGCATCGATCAAGCCCTGAGACACCTTCGCGCCCGGGCGGTTGAAGCCGTAGAACGGGCCCGACGGGATGTCCTTGTACAGCTGCGCGCGGTTGTCCATCTGCGCCTTGCGGATGCCGTCGAACACTTCAATCGGCAGGCCGTTGGGGTTGTCGGCGGTCTTCAGCATGAACGGCGGCACCGAGCTGATCAGCACCGCCTTCTTCACCCGGCCGGTGCCATGGCGGCCGATGTAGCGCGCCACTTCGCCGCCGCCGGTAGAGAAGCCCACCAAGGTCACGTCGTGCAGGTCGAGCGTGTTGATCACCGTGGCCAGGTCATCGGCGTAGTGATCCATGTCGTTGCCTTCCCACGGCTGGCTGGAGCGGCCGTGGCCACGACGGTCATGTGCGATGACGCGGTAGCCGTGGTTGGCCAGGAAGATCATCTGCGACTCCCAGCTGTCCGAGTTCAGCGGCCAGCCGTGGCTGAAGGTGACGACCGGGCCGTCCTTCGGGCCCCAGTCCTTGTAGTAGAGCTGCACGCCATCGGCGGTGGTGATGTAGCTGGCGGTGCGGGCGACGCTGGTGATCGGCGTCGGCTTGGCCGGTTCGGCGGCCTGCGCGGACAGGCCGGCCTGGACCGAGAGGGCGAGGGTGGCAACGGCCAGGGTGCGGGCGAAGGTGTTCATGCGGGAATTCTCATGCGTGGGTGGTGAGGCGTACTTTGCGCCTGCAATCAGGCGCCTGGGTGATGAACTGTCCGGATTTCTTGATAGATCGTCTTGCATGGATGTGTGCACCCGAAACGCCGCCCACCGTGTGTTGACAGGGTAGAACGTTCGTTCTACCTTGCAGCCATGCAGAAGACCGGCAGCGATACTGCGCAGAAGATCCTCGCCACCGCCGAGGCACTGATCTACCAGAACGGAATCCACGCCACCGGCATGGACCTGCTGGTGAAGACCTCCGGCGTGGCAAGGAAAAGCATCTACCGGCACTTTGAAAACAAGGACCAGGTGGCCGCTGCGGCATTGAACGCGCGCGACGTGCGCTGGCTGGACTGGTTCCAGCAGGAGTGCGACAAGGCCGACAGCCCCGAAGCGCGCATCCTCGGCATGTTCACTGTGCTCAAGGGCTGGTTCGAGTCCGAGGGCTATCGCGGCTGCGCCTTCATCAATACCGCGGGCGAGGTGGGCGACCCCGACGATCCGATTCGCCACATCGCAAAAAGCCACAAGCAGAAGCTGCTGGATTACACGCTGGAACTCACCACGCAACTGGATATCCAGCAGCCGGACGCGCTGGCGCGCCAGCTGCTGGTTCTCATGGAAGGCGCCATCACCGTCTCGCGCGTGATGGGCGACTACAACGCCGCAGACACCGCCAGGGACGTTGCAGAAGTGTTGTTGGAGCAGGCCAGGCGCTGACGCCTGAGCCATCAAAACCCGTCGAAGCACCCCGTTCATCCACTTGATTGGAGGCCCCACCGTGTCCACTGAAGCACCCCGTCCGCCGCTGCCGCCGTTCACCCTTGAATCGGCCATCGAGAAGGTTCGTCTTGCCGAGGATGGCTGGAACTCCCGCGATGCCGACAAGGTCGCGCTGGCCTATTCGCTCGACACCCGCTGGCGCAACCGCGCCGAGTTCACCCACGGCCGCGAGGAAGCGCGGCAGTTCCTGGCCCGCAAATGGAAGAAGGAACTCGACTACCGTTTGATCAAGGAACTGTGGGCCTTCAGCGGCAACCGAATTGCCGTGCGCTACGCCTATGAATGGCACGACGACTCCGGCAACTGGTTCCGTTCCTATGGAAACGAGAACTGGGAATTCGGAGCGGATGGGTTGATGGAGCATCGGTTCTCGAGCATCAACGACATGCCGATCAAGGAGAGCGAGCGCAAGTTCCATTGGCCGCTGGGGCGTCGCCCGGATGATCACCCGGGGCTGTCTGACCTGGGCATGTGAGCACGGCCGGCCGACGTTCGCTTCACCCTCCATTGCGTAACCTGCACGCCACAGCACGTCATGCCTCACGGTGAGGCATGACGCGCACCAAGGCTGGAATCGAGTGCTTTCACTCGCAGAACAGGAGGCAGGACGCGACCGTGAAGGCAGTTCCCATCATCATCGCCGCAGCACTGGCCGCGCCCTCGCTTGATGCACGCGCGGCCAGCGAAGACCGCAACACAGCGCCTCATTTCGATCTCGGTGGCGCCGTTCGATTCAACTATGGTTGGCTCGATTACGGGCCCACCAGCCGCCTGCAGCTGGAGCTGCTTCGCGCCGACATCGACGCCGGCAGCGGGCCTTTCTCCTTCTCCGCGCAGTACCGCTGGTACGACGGCTTCGATGCAGTCCATCATGCCTACGCGGGATGGCAGTTCACCGACGCCACGCAGCTGAAGGCCGGCATCCAGCAGGTGCCGTTCGGGCTGCTGCCCACGGTCTCGCAGAGTTTCTGGTTCGGGTCCGGCTACTACCTGGGCATCGAGGACGACTACGACCCGGGCGTGGTGGTGATCCACCAGGCCGGCAATACCACCTGGCACCTCGGCTGGTTCTCGGGTGACGAGTACGGAACCGGGGCGCGCTACGACCGCTATTCCTTCGATGTGGCACAGACCGATGCGTTGCCGTATCGCGAACGGCAGCGGTTCAATGTGCGCGTCGAGCAATCCCGCGACTGGGCCGGCGGCGAGCTGCTGGTTGGCGCATCGGCCTTCGCAGGCAAGGTGCAGAACACCCGCAGCCGCCGCCATCACGACCACCAGGCCGCCGCCGTGCATGCGCAGTGGAAGCGCGATGGCTGGACTACCCAATTGCAATGGGCGCGCTACCGCTACAGCGTGCCCGGCGAACGCATTGCGCTGTCGGCGTTCCAGGCCCCGTTTGAAATCGCGGCCGAGGCCGATGTGCCCAGTGCGAACGTCGCCTATTCCTTTGGCCAGCGCGGCTGGCTGGACGATGTGACCTGCTACAACAACCTCAGCATGACGCGCCCGGTGGGGCACAGCAGCGGGGTGCGCGACTCCTGGCAGAACGTCACCGGCTGCAGCCTGCAGAAGGGCGTGATGCTCACCTATGTCGACTGGATTGCCGGCCGCAACATGTGGTTTGCCGGCGGCGATGGCATCGGCATCAACAACGGCGGACCTTCGCGCTGGCATTCGCGGCTGAACCTCAATATCGGGTTCTATTTCTGAAAGCTGCCGCGCGTCGGCTACGATGCCACGGTCGGCATCGTAGCCGGGGGCAGGGGATGCAATGGACATGCAGACAGGGGGCGGACTCGATTCGCCGGCAAAGACCGATTCGCAGGAGCTGACCTTCCACTGGCTCTACCAGCGGGTGCAGGGGCTGGTTGAGCACAGCATCTACCCGAAGGCGGGCAGGGTGGAGAGGTGGGCGTTTCGCGTTGGAGTATTGGCGGCCCTCGTCGGGGTTCTAAGTAGCCAGCTTCCGGAGCGATGGGTCGCGGTCACCTTTGCCTCTCCGCTCGTCACGGCATGCCTCGTGGTAGAGATTGCCAGCTTCATCGTTGCCGGCGTCTTCGCAGCCCGTAGGGGTATCCGCCAGTTCAGCCAACCACGGCTGTCGCATGCTCAGGAGATGGATGGCGAGTTTTCCCAGTGGCAAGGGGTAATCGCCGAACTCCGAAGATTTCCGAGGGTCGAGCGTGAGCGTCGCCTCAAGTACGTCGGCCACCTGCGCACAAGCATGATTGAGCGGATGGGCCTGATGTACGGCGGGCTGCAACGTCTCGGGCCGTTTCCGCTGTTGATTGCCCTCTACCTGCAGGTCCGCGGATGGCAATGGGGTGATTGGGCCAGCGCCTTTGATGTCGGGGCGCTTGGTGCGTTCCTCATATACGGGCTGGTGCTGCTCTACCTTGCGGGATGGATGCTGATCGGCCTGCGTACCCGCCTGGACACCTACGTCGCCCTGCTCGAAGGCTCCATCCACGAACCCGAGCCCCCGCAGCCAGCGCCCTTGTAGAGTCGAGCCATGCTCGACTACGGCATGCCACATCGCACCCCATCAGGCACCCCGCCCGCGAGCATCAGCAACACCCGATCCATCAGAACAGGCTCCGGCACACCCGCCAGCACCTGCTCCAGATAGTCCACGGGTTCCAGCTGCCATTGAAGCAGTGCACGCAACGGCAGAACCGCAGGCGCCCGCTGATTCGCATCAAGTGAGACCTGCAACAGCACATGCTGCGGCCGCCTCTCCAGCCACAACACGGGCACACCCCTGCAATGAATCTGGAAAGAGGCGTCTTCATGCCGTTCCACGAACTGGAAGCCGTGACCTGACCGAACCTCCACGAACCGGATTGCTTGGCGGCGCAGCTGTGAGAAGCGATCGTCGGAGATGCGCTGGAACGCGATAGGCGAGGGGGCGGGTGGCTCAAGCCACCGCGCCTGTGCCGCAATCACGGCCCCAGCGCACAGCGCCGTGACCGCCCAACTGCACCAGGCCACTCAACCCTCCGGGCGCACTCGCGTGCTGGCGTGTGCGGTGAGCCCCAGCCCGGCCATGATCAACCCCTCCATGATGCGCGGGCCGACGTCCTGCTCCAGCTCGCCGTTCTCTCGGGCGCGCTGCGCGGCCAGCAGGATCTCCATCACCACGCGAAGGCCCGCCAGCGAGCAGTCGGTGTCGGCCAGGGCGATGCGTCGGCCCGGCATCAGGTGGCGCTCTGGCCAGGGCTGGCCATCGGACGTAGCGCCCGAACCGATGCTGTGCAGCAGGGCAACGAGGGTGTTCCGGTCCAGTGCGGGGCCGTTCGCGGGCTCTTCCTGGATTGGTTGCGGGGCAGGGGAGTAGCGCTTGGTCATGGCAGGGCTCCTTGCGGGCAGGCAGAAGCCGCCACCCATAAAGGTGGCGGACGATGCGTGGTTCGAAACCCGGTGTTCGCTGAACCGGCAGGCACAAGGCCTCCACGCACCGCCCGCCATAGCCGGCCGACGGATTGCCAGCCGGCACCACACAGGGGTGATGCCGGCTGGCAAGCGTTTACTTCAGCGAACTACCGGGGTTTCGAATCCCGGCCACCCGTTCAAGGTGGCACAGCAATGAATACGCCCGGTTGTGCGCGATGCCAATGCAGTAAGGCCGATCCCGTCACTACATTCAACATTTTCAGAATCGTTGTATATGGCGCAACGTGGCTGGAGCCTTGGGCTGCAAGGCTATCGGCGGCATGCGTGACACAGGTCTATTTTCGGTTGCCGCTCGGTTGGCGGCGGCAAGGGCAGGGCGGATGCGACAAGCCCATGCTTTGTATGTAGATGCCTCTGGCCGTGTCAGTGGCCGCCGCGCGAGCGTGACGCGTCACGTTAATTGGGTTGAGTCCTGCTGCATGCGGCGCCACATGTCACTATGTGGCGGGGCTGCATTGAAGGAAGGGGAAACATGGATCGTACGCAGAAGACACTGACGATGGCCGACGTCGCAGGCTGGGGTTCGGCGCTGGTTACGTTCGGCTTGGTTCAAGGGGCACTCTACCTGAAGGCGTATTGGGGGCACTTCGGCCTTGATCCCTTTCAGTTTGTTGCCGTAAGCGAGCTTGCGCTGGCAGGTCTCGCGGGCATCGGCATGGTGTTGTTCTTCATGCTTGTTGCAGCGTTGCTTGGTGGCTGGATCGAGGGGAAGGTGACGGCCAATACAACGGTTCCCAGCCCCGTAATGTGGCTGATCCTGGTGCTGTGCCTTGCAGGATTGGGAGCAATTATCTGGTGGTCGAATGGATGGCCCCTTCTGATAGGTGGCGCATTGGTGGGCGTATGTGCAATAGCCGTACGCCTGTCACCTGTACTGCCTGCTGCGGTAAAGGACTCACCATGGCTGATCTATGCTCTGATAATGCTTGTCTATGTCTCGATTTCTTCGATCTGGATTGGATCTGAGCGTGCCAGGACGATCACCACCGTCGGGAGCAGTTACACGGTAAGTGTGACGGTTGATGGAAAGACGCAGGGCGGCATTAGCCTGGTTGGCCGGCTGGGTGATAGCTACGTGCTGTGGGATCCGGCGCAGAAGCTAGCGCTGCTTGTGCCTGTGGGCGATGTGGGGAGGTTGGAAATTGGGCGGGAGGCAGCTTCGCCTGCTAAGGCAATCCAGTCGCGATGAGAGGTAATTGCTGGGGCAGGGGAGGTCGCTACCCAAAGGACGTCTTTCGCCGTTTAAACGTCGGCTTGTTATCCGGAACCAGCCACCTTAAGATCGCGTCGCATCAAGGGAGTAGTGGCCGCTACGGCGGCCTGTGGGTATGCCAGTGGCCGCACCCCCGGTCTGACTAATGGGTCATTAGGCGTGAGGCCAACTTTGTGGACATATTTACCGCCATTTCAATCGGATCTGGACTGGCGTCAGCCGCAGCATGGTTCTACGCGAGCCGCGTAAAGATCTCGCGCGAGAAGGGGCTCTCGCAGCGCCGCCGCAAAGCCGCAAAGACCGGAGCCAATCCTGACCTTAGTGGAGTGACTTTTGATGGCTGGGAGATTCGGGAGACATTCGTTGCTCAAGCCAAGTGGAACTCTGTCGGAGCCGCGCTTGCGGCTATAGCGATACTCTGTCAGGCGTTGGCACAAGCAACTGCTCACGCCTAAGGCTCATCCAGGTCGACGCCGCTTCCCGGCGTGGCTTAACTCAAGTGTTGAACGTCCGCTTCCGGTCGGGCTGAAAAAGTTCCGATACTTGTGATCAGTCACGGACGCGGCTGGCCAAGAGCGCTCTCCCAGTCGCCCTGCATCCTTCGGAATATGAGGCCTCCAGTGCAGTGAATCCCGACGCGGGGCTGTTAAACCTTACGTTCCGCTCGCTCTCGGCGCGCACGAATCTCCGCTACTGCCGTCGGCGTGCTGAGCAAGGCTGGCGCCGGCAATCTCTAATCTGTTCATCACCTATGTAGCTATGCGGCGTCGGGCTGAGCTGCCTCCGCGCAATGCCGGTGTGCCACAAAAAAGCTACCGCATTTCAGACTCATGGACTGGCATGTTCTGGAGGCTCAGCGCACCAGACCCAACGAACCTTAGTGGTGGCCAATTGCCCTTTGGAGGGCGCTGCTGTGAGCGGTACATCCGCCGAATGTGGCGTCAAGGTAGCGCGATATCGGCCAATGTATATCCTTCCACTTCAAGAAATAGAACGAATGGGCAAGAAGAGAAGAGGGAGTCAGCGACCAAATAGCGCTACTGCACGAGGCCGCGAGGGCAACTCCAGCGTCGCTCCCAAGGTGACTACTAAGGACGATGAATTTGAGAAGGAACTTCGGGACTTTCTAGAGCTGATGAAGGGCCTCATGCTGGGCTTGGCAATGCTCGGTGGAGCGTTCATCGTGATGCGCAGCTCCACACCAGCTGTCTTGCGCGTTATCGGCCCGTGGGCATGCGCAGCGCTGGGACTTTCCGTCGGAATGGCCTCTGCCCTGATCTATGCCCGTCACCGATTGAGTGTTAAGGGGCAGCCTCTACCGATCGTCATTGTTCGTGGATTCGGTCTGACTACGCTGCTTCTGATGATTCTTGGCACATTTATCGTGGCTGGCGAAATCAACCGGCAAACTCCGGCGCCGGCCAAAGCCTTGCCGGCTCCAGCTGCACTTTGTCCATCCAAGAGTGGCGAAGAGTTGCCTCAGAGAGCAGCTAGAATCCTTCCGTACGACCACAGCGGTCATCTGCGACAGCGCGGACCTCTCGTGGGGGCGGGGGGGCGTGTGCGCGGCACACTTTTCTACCGAAGGCGCCAGCGTGAGGATTCCACCTCACGCGCCCGATGCCC
Organism: Stenotrophomonas maltophilia; assembly: GCF_001274595.1. GTDB lineage: Bacteria > Pseudomonadota > Gammaproteobacteria > Xanthomonadales > Xanthomonadaceae > Stenotrophomonas > Stenotrophomonas forensis. The sequence continues at coordinate 2,425,967 of NZ_CP011010.1, read as the reverse complement.
GCAGTTGTCGAGTGACTCGTTGCTGATCGCGCGGCATCAGCGATCAACCTGATCAGACCCGTGGGATTCCATTCCCACACGGCGTGCTTTCAATCAAAAACTGGCACAGAAGTTTCCTTGAGCGTGTTCAGCCAATCGTGTTGCAGGCTGGCGTGCGCTGTGCGCGGGGCATGTTCGTCACTGACGGCGCGAGAGAGCTCCAGCAGCTCCTGCGCGAGCACCGCCGCGGCATCCAATTTGGCCTGGGTGTCAAATACCTTACGCGACCCATCTGGGGTCTGAAGCGTCTCTGCGTAAGCAGGATTGGCTACCAGATACACGAAGTAGTCGGTCGTGGCCGCAAGGATGCTGAGCTCCTTAACGATACCCGCCTGCAGACTGCCCGCAGCAGCGTTCCACAGCGCAGAGGCAATGTCATAGCTGCTGATGTCGACCGTCTTTCCGTCGCTGATGGCGTCTGCCTTCAGTGTTTTGCAAAGCCGAATGGCCTTTTTGAGTCCGCCCCACGTTTCGTCGTCACGTTCGCGCAGGCGTCGCAGATACAGGAAGGGCAGATTGTGGATCAACTGACGCGCGGGTTTGTCGAGGATGTTGACGCCCCGAAAATCCTCGGCTTGTGTCCGCTGATACTCGGCGGTGTCATTCCACGAGGCCGGCACCACATCAACTTCCCGACGCAGCGATCCACCCGAGAGCTGGATGGCCTTGGCGCCTGCGCAGTCGACTTCCGCTGCCGGATAGGCATCCTTCAGCGCCGCCTCCAGTCGGTGACGCAGATCGAGCAATGTATCGACGGCTGACGGCCGGTACGGGTTGCGGTAGTGCCCAGCCTGCGCCAAGACCCCCGTCGCATCGTAGTGATGGAATCGCTGCTCCAAGACCAGGAAGTCAACATCACTGACACCGCGGATATGGATGTTGCCGGGAACGGAGCCCTGCAGGCGGAACGTACAGCTCAGCCCATCCCGATCCAATCGCGTTGCAATTTGCGCTTGCACACGCTCGGCCTCGGCAATGCTCAGGGCGGTGTAGCTGGCGGCTACCGCTTGCATGGCGCCCAGTGCATAGCGCGTATGGTGCCCATTACTACGCTTCTGATAGGCCTCGCTCAGGTGCGCCCGCGCCTCAAATCCGGAAGCAGAGTCGAAGATGACTGATCTCCGATCGAAGCCATGGCGCCGCGCGTCGAGGGCACGCAAACGTTTGTTGATGTCCGCACTCATGGTGTCGTGGTTTCCTTTCGGGTCAGGGTGAGAGTTCCGTAGGTGTAGCGGCCGTGGCCGTTGAAGTACTCACCGATGGCAGCGGTCAGGTCAGGGCGGAACAGCAGTTCCGCACAACCGCGATGCCCCTTGAGTTCAGGCTCGCCGATGCCCGGGTCGTTGCGATAGTTATAGAGGACACGGTAGCCATCCGTGCAGTCATAAATGAGCGCGGCCGACATGCTTTTGGAGACGGACTGGCGCGTTCGCAGGCGAATCTGGATCTTGTCCCAGCTCTGTGCAATTTCGACCTCGCCTTCCCACGCCAGCAGCGGGCGGTCGTCGGAAGCATGCAGGCTTTGCCCGTGGCAGATCCATGTGCCAGAAAGGTTGGGGACGCGTAACCACCTAGAGAGACGCGGTATCCGCCACATCCACCGGTCAAAGAGCGCGTACAGCAGGAGATAGATCGAGCCGGCAGTGACCGGCCAGAGCACCAGCCGCGGCATTTCCACGCCGAAATCCACAACCAATGCCACAACCAGGCCGGCCAAGGCACTCACTGCTGCGGCCAGCCCGACAGAGGCTCCCATAACCCATTTGCCGACATTGGCACGGTTGAAACCGCCCAAGACAGCGTACTCATGTTCCATAGATCGATCTCCGTCGGTGAGAGGAGCAGGGCACTGCGATTGCTGGGCGACTGGCCCGCACCCAATTGGGTTGGGAAACGCCACGGAATCGTCCAGGTGCCAAGGCGAAGCTCGCTCTGGCACCTGGAGGAGGTCAGCGATTACGCAGGTCTGACTGGGCTGCCGTCCTAGAACGGATCCGGCCCCAAGCCCGAGCGCGCACTTTCGTTCAACACGGTGCCGTCGGGCCGCTTGATCGGGGCGCTCGGGGCAAGCTCTTTCAGCCGCCGCGCAGCGCGCACCGCGTTGTACTCGCTCGCATACCCTTCGCCGGAGTCCGCAATCTTGCGGCCGTTGCTGGCATAGAACGTCCACCGCCATTCGCCGGCGCGATCCTGGTAAATCTCAATACGCATGAACACTTCTCCTTTCTTGGCTGGAACGCGCTGGGTCCATCCTCTACGCAGCCCGGGGGCTGCTTAAGGGCGGGTAGCGCGTTGTCGAAGCAAGGCTAAACATCACCCGCATATTTACTATGCGTGTAGTTTGTATGCGTGTCAAGTTTCTGTACGGATGCTATCGTGAGTCATCCCAAGATCGAGGTGCCCATGTCTTCAGAAACCCATTCGCTGCGTTGGGGGCAGGCGCGGCGTATAGCCTTCATCGATCTACGATTGCAATACGACGGCCGCTTGAACCGGCGCGATCTTATTGATTTCTTTGGAATATCGGTCCCCCAGGCGTCTTCGGACCTGGCCGAGTACGTCAAGATCGCCCCAGGCAACATGGAGTACGACCCGAGTGCACGGGCCTACCGGGCGCAGCCGGGTTTTCTGCCGGTCAGCGGCCGCGCAACGTCCAGCCAGTACCTATTCGAGTTGTATGGCCTGGAGCGCGGCCTGGTAACCCGCGATGAAAGCTTCATCGGTTATGTGCCGTTGACCGGCATTGTCGGCACCCCTGCACGCCCGATTGCGGCAACGGAGATCGCCACGTGGGTGCGCGCCATCCGCGACGGTGGCAGGGTGGAGGGCCGGTATCAGTCTATGGACGAGGACACCCCCATCAACCTGAGCATCTCCCCGCATGCGCTTGGCTACGATGGCCTCAGATGGCACGTCCGGGCTTACTGCCACACCCGCTTAATGTTCCGGGACTTCGCCATCGGTCGCTTTGATATCCACACGATCCATGCCGCCTCCCACGCGATCGACCCAAGCAACGACATTGGCTGGTTCACGGAGGTCGGGGTTCAGCTAGTCCCGCACCCCGCGCTGACGCCCAGCCAGCGGGCGGCGGTGGCACGGGACTATGCGATGCAGGATGACGCGCTGATTCTTCCCTGCCGAAAAGCGATGCTGTTCTATACGCTGCGCCATCTGAATCTCGATTCGCTCGAGATTCAACCTGATGCGGCTCGGCAGCATGTCATCGTTGGGAACCCCGACGAAGTCGCCCAATGGATGCGCGAAGATCGTCAAGGCCTGGCTGTGGGTGGCTGAGCTAGGTCAAGGCATTGGTCAGATGCGTGGGCAGATGTCCTACGACCACCCTTCGATTTGGTTCATCGACGTAGCAGTAGATCCGCAGGCAGCGGAGCGGATCGTGGGCGTTGCTGCCTGCAACATGCATGTCCATGGTGTAGGTCGACCCACCCACGATCCCTCGATACTCGCCCAAGTGGCGGGCTGCAATGACACCAACGCCGGACAACCGAAGCCGATTCTCTTTCAGGAATTCCTCCCACTCGTCGCGCGCTTGGCGACGACTCGCTTCGTCATCTGCCCAGCGTGATCGCCAGTAGCTTTCAGACAGTTGTTCCAGGCAGGCATATATCAGCGCGGTCTCGCTATGGGCCACGCGACTGGCGGAGCGGAGCGTTTTCTCCGGAAAGACCACCCGAGGCCGCAGCGAGATTGCCCACTCCGCGAGCCCCTCTAGTGTGGCCGGAGGCGCGGCCCGCTCTGTTGTCGGCTCATCAATGGGAGCTGCAGATCCCAGCCGTAGTTGTGCGCTATGCAGGCGCCGCTTGAGCTCGACTATCTCATCGGTCGATGTTTGTAGATCGTGCAGGGCGGAGTCTCGGTCTGCGACCGCAGCGTTTCGCTCGTCTTCGGCCACTTGCAGCAACTCTTCATAGTCCCTGACTTCCCTGGAAATCAGAGCCCGAATGTCTTCAGCGGTTGGAGTTGGCGGAGGAAGAACGGCGTCGTTGAGCGCCGAGTCTTTCCTATTGCCCAACGCACGCAACCTAGCTTCGGCTATGGCGTTCCGAATGTCTCGAAACGCAGGAACCTCAGGGCGGTGCCGGGCCTCGAGGGTCAACTCACGAAGCTGCTCCAGTCCCTGTCCCTTGCTGATGTCGACGTGCGCCCTGGTACCGCCAGCCTTTTGAAACACATGAACCGTGCTCGGAGCCAGCGAACCGCAACGGGCAGCATACTGGGGCCACATCGCCGGCTCAACCACATACATCCTGGCCAGAGCCTGCAGCGGCTTGATCAGCTCAAACCGAGCCGCCACTACCCACAGAGGTGCGTCGCGACCGCTGTCTTGGACGGCGTCAAGTAGACGCGACAGACCCTCCTCATCACGGACGAATGTAGGGGCTCCAGCGGGCGCACCAGCGATAGCCAACCCGGGCGAGCGGGCCCATTCACGGACAATAGCCGGAACCGTCCTAGAGGGCGCCGGAAGGGACACCAGGTCACGTGCGCTTAGGCGAACGCCCACCATGCCGCCGATGCCCTCCATTCCCGCGAGGACAGTGGCCTCCATCCTCCACCACCGAGTTGGGTGGGTCGTATCAGGGTGATCCAGTCGGAAAGCAAAAATTCCGTCACCCGACTCCAATTGAAGCGTGACGCCTTGGCGCTCAATCTCGTGCGCCCCTTCTCGCCATGTCTTAGGCAGGCTCAGTCCCATTCGACCCTCGAGCCAACTGAGAGCCGACGTCACCGCATCGAGATGGGCCGACTCTTTCGCCACCAAGGCCCATTCGGAAGCCAACAGTGCGTGGTCTGACAAGTCAAAGCGCAGGACGCGCTGTGAGTTGCCAAACTTAACCGCGCCCACCCTTCTGCGAGACTGAGCGTTGCTCGCTCGCGGTACTGCCATGACAGGCGCAGCAGCATTGACCTCGATCACAAGATCAACCGCTTCAATGCCCTCGATCTCGACCGCAGCACTCGGCGGAGGCGGCCTGTCGCGCGCAATCGAAGGAACCGGGTGTCGCGTCAGCAGCCCATCGATCGTTGCGCGGAAAGCGGCTCGGAGTGGGGCGGCAGGGCCTGGAGCCCGCCGCTTCGAAAGCGACGATACCAGCTCAGGAATAGCGGCCGCGACGCGCGATTGCTCCGCCTTAGGGAGAGATCGCCAGCACTCTCGGGCGATCCGTAGCCATTTCTGCGCGAGCGCAGGCCGATCGTTCGCCCACTGCCTGGCGGCAAATGCGGCGCCGAAGATCCGCGTTAAGGATCGCTCCAAGCTTGCGTCAGCTTGACCGGAGGGGCCGATATCCGAGGCGGCCAGCCAGAGCGCGATCGGGAGCGGAGATTTGCCGTGACGCGCCGAGTCGGTGACCACTTCCCATAGCCAACCCGGATCAATGGTGTCGTCACCGAAACCTAGACCGCTTGCATGACGGGCGCATGCCTCGAGATTGTCCAAAAACAACACATCGACAAATCCCTCTGCCGATTCGAGGTTGCTGGGACCCAGTACGACCACTTGAAGGCCGGACTGAACGTCGGTCGCCAGTCTGCTGCTGTGGCTATCCGCGTACGTTCGCTGGAGCTCAAAGTCTCCGTCGGCTTGGGCAATGGAACCGGCGCCGAGCTGCAGTGCCCTTTCAAGTGAGCGCAATGCCGCGTCTGTGGCCGCTTGCGCTTGCGCTGGCTTGCCAGACCACAGCTCGATCTCATCGCCCCGTGCGGGACGAGGGTGGTCGTCGCCTGAATTGGGGGTGGCCTCGAGCTGAGCCTGAATCCATGCCTCGACCTCAGCGGTTGCGCCTCTGAACATGTGGCCTTCGCACATCGCTCGCACACACCAAGCAAAGGCCGCCGGGCTGGCATAGGCAGTGCCGTTGATGCCGCGAAAGTGGGTCGCCAGGATGGAGATGCCATAGCGGTTGCCCTTGAGTGCCAATTGCTTGGCAAGCTCAAGGTGCTCACTAAGTGTTAGACGAACAGCCTGGCGAGCCGTGACCAAGCTGGCCGAGGAGGTGCGGTAGACGCGCCCATCCTCCTCGTCGGCGACGAGCACGGTTTGATCACCCAGCGTGCCCAGAACCACTGCAGTTCGCAGGGATCTGCGCAGACCAACGTGTCGACCGGCCCGGGGGTGAGGTCCTTGATGGTAGCCATAGAGCGGGAGAATCAGTCCAACTGTCTGTTCTTCCGGCGCGAGCTTCGCCTGTTCCGGTGCGGCTGCAGTCTTGCCACCGCTCTCATCTGCTTCCTGCATATCAGCGCAACCCACACTCCCCCCCCCCGAAAATGTGACCGACGCCCCATCATACCTGCCACGACACGGCGCAACACGCTTGGGATCATTGCGACGGCGATGGCAGGACAGTGCATAGCGGCCGAGTTACCTCAATGGGCTACCAGCGACGGCCAGTTAAGCGTCCTCCAACAGGTGTGCCGCTGGATTGCATTGCGCTCCACCCGACTGGTAGTAGCCGGTCACGCTCGCGATAGAGCGGTGGTCGGTCATCGCCATCAGGGCCGGCAACGCCACGCCTCGCCGCGCCCCTTCGGTAATAAAACCCGAGCGCAGGCTGTGTCCGCCGAAGTCTCCATCTAGGCCGGCTTGCTTAGCGCGCCGCTGGATGATCAGGGCGATGGCACGGTCGCTCAGTGCTGGGCCGACCCGGTTACCCCACACTCGGCGAAACAGCGCCCCTTCGGTGAGCTGCGCGGCGTCCAGCCACACCTGCAACGCGGTCGCGGCCGCGCCCAGGAGCGGCTTATCAGGGCTGCCGCCAACCTTGGGGCCGTCCTGCAGCGTCTTGCCCTGGTCCAGTCGATAGACGAAGCCCCCCCCGGGCAGGGGGCGCAGATGCGCCAACGTGGCCGCGGCGACTTCGCTGCGACGGCGGCCGCCGCTGGCAAAGGCAAAGCAGAGCAGGGCGCGATCGCGCAGGCCGGCTAGGTCGTTTCCGCCGGTGACCAGCAGCGCCTGCAGCTCGATCCGGGTAATGGCCGCCTTCTTCTGCGGGCGTTCGCCATGCTTATGCGCGCTGCGGCGGGCGCTGGCCAACAGCTGGCGCAACTGTAGCGATGACGCGGTGGCCAACCCGAACCGGCAACACCCACCGGCGCGGCAATGCCGCCTACTGGGGGTGGCTTCCCCCGCGACGATGCGCGCGCCTAGCGCGCCACCGCGCCGGATCGGCTCCCGGCACCAGTAGCGAATGCCATGACCCGCGCGCAGATCTGCCATCGGCCCGCGCGGCCCGCACCTGCCGATCCGATGGCCACCGCGCACTGCAATCGCGGTGCAGTCGATGCGCTTGACTTTCACGATGTGGCGTCTCAAAGTCGGGGCCGGGCAATAGCCCGAGGCGGAGCAATCCACCTGAGCTGCTACGGACTCCAAGATCCACTTCTGCGTCCTCCCGTTGTATTCGGAGTGTCCACGAAGAAGCCGTAGCCTGGACAGTACTTCGATTGCAACTTAGGAGAACATCTATGCTTGTTGCAGACAGCACGGGCGTGTACGACTTTGCGGACCAGCTCCGCAGCGCCGCGTCCCCTTACTTTAAGGTCAATCTTCGCCAGCTTCGTGAGGCCGTGGTACGCGGCATGGGGCTGGGCACCGTAGCTGGCTGGGAACAACAATTACTGCACAACCCGCAGTGGCGGGCCGATCGCTTCGACTATCTCGCATTTGCCGAACGCATGGCCGGACTGACCGGCTCATGGGATACCGCGCAGGCGCTCTGGTCGATTGCGCTGGGGGTCCGCTTGGACCTGGACATCACCCAGTACCCGAGCCAGCGGCAGCGGCCCGAAAAATATCTGGATGTACCCTACGACGTGTCGGCGCAGCTGCGGGGGGTCGATCCGCAGACCGTGGCGACTGATCTTTTCATCATCCTGCCGGAGTTCTTCTCCGGCAAGGGCGTGGAAAACTTCCGCGTCGATTCGGCCCACTGGCATCGTGCGCCGTTGGAAAAGCCCAACTTGCGCCCGCAGGCCAAGGCGCGCGGGCGCAACACGCTGGTGGCCAAGCTCAAGGATGCGACGTGGACCGGCGGACTGTTCATCTACTCGGCGCAGGACCAGCAGGACGACACGCAGTGCCGCCGCAATGTCACCGCGGCTTTGTCGCGCAGCCTGCTGGCCATTGTCGCACCGGGTGTGCACTGCCATATCTACTGGCCGGAAGGGTATACAGAGGGGGGCTACCGGATCGTGATCCGGCTGAGTCCGCAGATCCTCACGCGCCTTGGCGCCGGCTCGTTCCCCTTCCGCCTGCCGCGACAGCAAGGCTGGCACTATGTGGTCGAGCCGGGCTACGGCGTGCACGGTCCGGACTACCGCGAAGGAGAGATGGGTGGCAACTTTGTCGATGGGATGTGGCTGTGCGACCTGTACCCCAACGGACAGGAAGGCACCCACAGGGTCGACCTCAATACGGTGAAGACGGTCTTGCTGCGAACGATCTACCGACGGCTGGATCAGTTCGGCGTGCGTTTCGTGCAGCCCCTGCTGGCGGTGTAGGCGGCTGACCGCATCCGTGGGGCGCCGGCAGGGGCGCCGGCGCCCACGGCAATCGGTGCGCGCTGAGCCCAGCCCAGTTGCCCACTGGACTGGGCATCCCAGTGACTCTCAATATCGCAGCGGGCGCCGTTAACAACCAATGCCACCCATGCCCTCCATGCATGCGGCCAGGCGCGCACCGCGCGGGACATCCACGGCGATCGTTCCGCGTCAGGCACAGGAAGTGACCGGCACAATGCCATAACAGCAGGGGACGCAGATGCAAGGACTCGCCAAGTACAGATTCACCGCAGACAACCTGACCTCCGAAGAATCGTCTGCACTGGCGTCACGGATTTCAGGCCTGATCAGCGCATGGATCCAACGCAAAGCGCTTGAGCCGCCGCAATGCTGATACGCCCTCGGAGCAGCACAACGCTGCGGTTCAGCTGGAAGAGCTGCGCACCCTCAACAGCGGATTGGAAGCGCAGTTGGAGGCGGCCCGCTCCGACTGGTATGGCGTGGAACGAAGCGCCGGACTGGCGCGACTGATGCAGATCGTGCAGCGCCATCTGGCCGGCGGCGACCCTCACCGCTTACCATCGCTCCTTCCTTGATCTCGACGAGTACCTATGATGACTACCGACGATTCTTCGAACACCATCACGCTTCGCGGCGGAACCAAGGTGCGCCTGGAGGCTTGTGACGTGGTGCATACCGCCACCGCCTTTGATCAACAAGGTACGCAAGTCGGACACGCACAATTTCAGGTCCTCGATGAGGATGACGAGCGCTTTCTTGTCACCAATATCGAAGTGGCCGAAGGCTACGGCAGAATCGGGCTCGCTACTGCGCTGATCAAGGAGTTCGCCGACGAGCTGGGGGCGATCATCTACTTCGAACCCAACCAAGGCAGTGCATTGATCAGTGGCGCGCACCTTACCGGCGATGGATTGGCGTTGGCCGACTATCTGGTGCGCAACAAGTTGGCCCACTGGCGTTTTCCAGACTAAGGCTAGACGGTCCTGCCGGGCGCGTGGCCCGGCGCATGCTGCGGCCTGCCTTTTGACCGCCGTGTTTAAGAACCAGATTGACTGGCTGCCGCTGGAAGAGGGGAGCGTACGCCCAACCCAAGGCCGCACCTTCTTCGACAAGAACTCGGCGGGCGCGGCTCGGGCCCCACGCTAAAGCAGTACATCGATGCGTTCTACGCCCAGTTTGGCCATCTGATGGTGACGCCGCCGAACGCTGAACCTGAGGGCGCGGATGAGCATCGATCGCTCCGGCCGGATGGTTTGGGTACGCCGGCATTGGCGGCAGGCACAATCCCGGTAGATAGTCCTTGGCGAAGACTCATAGATCTGCTCAGTGCTTGGGAAGCAGACCTGCGGCGCCGAGAGGATAGCCTGTCCAGGCGCGAGATCGAGCTGCGGAGTCAGGGCAAAAAAGTACAATCTTAGTTGCGCCGCTCAATGGATCGCCAGGAGCCACGGTCCAGCGACTGAAGCACTCCGTTGCGTTCGAACTAGTAACACCCGTACATGGCGCTAGGTAACAGATTTACCTGCTTCGTCAGCAAGCTCATCCTTGTCGGGGGAGCCAGCAGGGGCGACAAGGCCAACGACGGGCTGATACAGCATTTCGCATAATGTATATTATGTTCCAAGCATCTTGGCCCGGCCGCCACCTGGCCGTGGTGTCCGCTGATTGGGCAGCTTCGATCTCTTGGCGCAGCTGTTTCTCAAGGCCCCTGTGTCGTTCGGATGTCCTGCTTGGCTGCGTCAGGAGTACCTCCATCTCTGGCCGCGCGCTACCAACACCGCTTCACGTCCGATTCTCGACAGATCTGACGTACTTGGTCCAGCCTTCCCGCTCAGATTTTGCTGTCTCCAGGGCCGCGGGGAGCCGCACGCCAAATTGCTGTCTCGCTGCCTCGGCTCGATCGGCTCTCCGAAGCCCGGTGTCCCGTTGCTCGGCGAGCCATGAGATCTGCAAACGGATCTGATCCTCAGTGCATCACGCCGGGCAGCCAGCAACTGTTCACTCAGCAAGCTCTTGATGGTCGGTTTCACCAGGTCACCAGCCAGAGGGTCATGTTGGTCGGCGAGTCCCGCCAAGTGAGCCCGGATCTGCTCGACGGTTGGGTACTCGCACTTGGCCAGCAACTCATCGGCGGCGGCGTGAACACCAGATTCGGTAATGCCGCCGGCCATGAGATGTCTCCTGTACCGGCGCCCTACTCTGCTGGTAACGTACTCGCGAAAATTGATGAGACTCCACATCAAAAGGGGACGTTATGGGGGCTGAGATATGGATTATTGAGTCGCTGAGACCGGGTGACCGGACCACCGGCAGCCTCTTGTCCAGCAAGATAAAAAATAGCGACGCAGCCCTCACGAGGCAGCTTCAGGTCAAGCTTCTCACCCCGAAAAGCCTGAAGGAGTTCAGTGACTGCTTGAATGATGTACTCCAGTCAGCAGCTGCTGGAAATCACCCAGTACTTCATATCGAGGCCCACGGCAACCAGTACGGGCTCCAACTTACGAATGACGACTTGATCGATTGGCCCGATCTCTCGGTACCGTTGGCCAAGATCAATGACATGATGAAGGGATGGCTGGTGGTGACTGTCGCCGCCTGCTCAGGTGGTCACATGGCACGAACTGTTCTCAATACCGCCCGTGCTCCTTTCTTCGCTTTGGTTGGTCCGCCAGAGGAGATTGAAGAAGACGTTCTTCTGAATGACTATACGGAATTCTATATCGAGTTCTGCAAGACCCGCTCCCTCACCAAGGCAATGTGGGCTCTTAATTCGTTCGGGGCTTCCAAGCGGAACTATTTTTTTACAACGCACAGAAGCTGTTTTGTCCAACTTTTTGAGGAGAGGATCACGGAGAAGATTTCCTCAATGGAGCGATCACAGCGGATAGCCAGACTCGCATCCACGTTGGTAGCGGCGTCAGCAACTCCGGAGGAAATAAGTGCTGCGCACCATACCGCTACAAAAGTCGTGGACAACCCTACAGAGTCCGCATTCCGCGCGTGGCGTCAGTTCGTGTTCGCTGACAAGTACCCAGAGAATTTGGACCTCTTCCCTTTTCCGTTTCCTTGATCGGACGTCGTCTGCTTTGTAGATCGAGAGCCAGATCAGAACGAAACCTGCGCTCGCACGCCCACAGTGTTGCCGGAATCCGGCCCCTGCGCGTTGCCGACCTTGTTGTCGGTTTTCCAGTGAACGTAGTTCAGCATGACGAAGTCTGGTTTCGATCCCCCACAAGGTCGATGACCTGATCGGCTGCGGTCACAACGCTCCATCGATGGGTGATGGCCAATACAGTCACCTCCTTGGCCAACTCGAGGGTTGGCAGGGAATCGTTACGAACACGGCCAGATCTTCGCTAACCGATTGATGGATCGGTGAATTCTACCCTCGGCCGCCCTTGCAGGGTCGGACTGACGGGCCAACTAAGGCTGTACCTCTGCGCCAAGTGAATTTGTACTCCTATTGACGGGCCAACTAAGGCTGTACCTCTGCGCCAATTGAGTTTTTGCTTTTCTCTGTTCAATTCCGTCCTTGGCTATGTGATTTCGCTTGCCAGCGTCGTGTTCGTCTTGGCCAAGATGCCTTCCCGTCGCTCCAAATCAGATTCCCAGGCGTGTAGGACTATGAACAGTTGGTCGAGGGTTAGCCCAATTCTCTCAAATGCACTCGGCAGATTTGCAAGAACATTTCCTTGGGCATCTGGCTCCCCCAAGCTCTTAAGAGCTGCAATGACATCAGCAAGAGCCATGTCGGCAACTGAGCTCGGCCGACCTGCCAGCAATGCTGCTCGTTCTGCAAACCACGCGGCTACGAACCGGCTTAGTGTTGGCCCACTGCCGCGGCCTCCTAGGGCTGCGCGGACATTCAAATGATGAGGTGGCTTTCCGTTGGCGAGAAGCGACTCGATCGCTGCAAAAGCCTCGCCTTTCGTGACTGAGTCAGGCATGTGCGGGTACCAAAGGTGGCATGCAGTCCAATTGTGCGCCCCTAAGCCGAGCTCGCAAGCCCTCAGTGCGTATTCAGATGGCTACATGCTGCTCGCCGAGGCTGCAAGAGATGGCAGAGCCCGGGGGTATCACTTGATAGTTCTCCAATGCAGCCATGCTGCCCGCACTTTCTGGCAATCATGCAGTGTGTGGCCAGGCAGTAGGAGGTGCTGGGCCCAACAGCTAGGGTTAGAATTCTTGAAAACACCTCAGGTTGCGACCTGCAGTGAGCTGCGTCGCGCACTGGCTCTGGACCGGCCAGACTTCCGTAGACATTCATGAGCCGCCTTGCGCGTAGCGCCGTTCAAACTCTACAGGGGCCAGGTTGCCAGCGGAACCGTGGCGTCGGATTGGGTTGTAAAACATCTCGATGTAATTGAATACATCCGAGCGCGCCTCGTCCCGGGTCGGGTAGATCAGTCGCTTGATCCGCTCCTTCTTCAGTGCACTGAAAAAGCTCTCAGCCACCGCATTGTCATGGCAGTTTCCACGCCGACTCATGCTTGGAACCATGCCATTCTGCTTCAGCAACGATAGCCAGTCGCTGCTCGTGAACTGGCTGCCTTGGTCAGAGTGGATGATCAGGCCCGCAGCAGGCTTTCGCTTCCACACCGCCGATACCAGTGCCTGCAGCACAAGGTCGGTGGTCATCTGGGACTGCATCGCCCAGCCAACCACTTGCCGTGAGTAAAGGTCGACGATCACTGCCAGGAAAGTCCAGCCCTCGTAGGTGCGGATGTATGTTATGTCAGTGACCCACACCTTGTTTGGTGCAGCGGGCGAAAAGTCGCGATTGACGACGTTTTCAACCATCCCAGGCGGACCGCCTCGATGGCGCGGCTTGGTGCCGTAGCCAATTTCTGCCCTTATGCCCTCTGCCTTCATCAGACGTCGAACACGATGGCGGCTGCAACGTTCACCGGCCTCACGAAGTTCCCGGGTGATCTTGCGGTAGCCGTACACCGTCCCGCTTGCCAACCACGCGTGCTTGATAAGGCCGCGCAGACGATCATCCTCACGACGACGCGGCCTGCCCGAATTGCCCGCCCATGCGTAGTAGCCACTGCGGTTAACCCCAAGCACTCGACACATGGCCGTCAGCCTGAACTCGCCCAAGTGCTCACGCATGAAAGCGTACTTCGCCGTCATCCCTTGGCGAAGTACGCCGCGGCTTTTTTTGGGTATCCGGATTTTAGTGTGGGAAGACCGCACTAGCCCTTCTTGTCTGACAGCTCTCGTTCGGTAGGTTTCTGGTATCGCAAGGCTTACGCGCTTTTAGCCTTCAGTGTGGGCTTTGTCTGGCGCATGTCGGTGCAAGGAAACAATCAGTGGCAGGTCACCTTGCCCCCGGCTCGAACTGGGGTTTGAGGCGCAGTGGAACGGAAAACCGGGTTAAGCCACGCGCCTAGCTCCCGTGCAGAGAATCGATCAGCGGGCACGACACAGTGCCTCGCTGCGCATGGCACTCGTTGACCAACCGTGACAGCACCGCTTCGATTCGCGTCAGGTCCGCCATCTTGGTGCGCACGTCGGTGAGCTGGAGCGCAGCCAGCTCGGCGGCTTCGCTGCAGTGAGTGCCGTCCTCAAGCTGTAGGAGTTGGCCGACTTCGTCCAGGTTGAACCCCAGCCGCTGGGCGGATTTCACGAAACGCACCCGCGCCACGTCCGCCGATCCGTAGCGGCGAATACTGCCGATGGGCCGACCTGGTTCTGGCAATAACCCCTTGCGCTGATAGAACCGGATGGTCTCCACGTTGACCCCAGCGGCCTTGGCGAAAGCCCCGATGGTCAGTGTTTGCGGATCGTTCACCATCGCGCTTGACTCCGTACTTGACTACGGAAGTAACCTTAGCGCATCACGCAACGTCTCGGAAGGAGATCCCTCACATGGCAGACCCCAGCAACGGCCGCGGTGCACTGGCCGCCGGTGGCCTCGCCGCCATCCTCGCCTCGACCTGCTGCCTCGGTCCGCTGGTGCTGATCACGCTGGGTTTCTCCGGCGCCTGGATCGGCAACTTGACCGCGCTGGAACCGTACCGGCCGATCTTCATTGGCGTGGCGCTCGTGGCGCTGTTCTTCGCGTGGCGTCGCATCTTCCGGCCGGCTCGCGCCTGCGCGCCGGACGACGCATGCGCCGTGCCCCAGGTGCGGACGGCCTACAAGGTGATCTTCTGGATCGTCACCGCCCTGGTGCTGATCGCGCTCGTGTTCCCCTACCTCATGCCCCTGTTCTACTGAAAGGAGATTGCCATGAAGAAACTCGTCGCATTGCTCGCTCTGACCGTTGCCCTCAGCGCTCCCGCCTGGGCCGCCACCAAAACCGTCACGCTGTCGGTGCCGAGCATGACCTGCGCCACCTGTCCGATCACGGTCAAGAAGGCGCTGACCAAGGTCGAAGGCGTCATCGAGGCCAAGGTGACCTGGGAGCCCAAGGAGGCGGTGGTAACCTACGACGATGCCAAGACCACTCCGGCCGCGTTGACCAAAGCCACCGAGAACGCCGGCTACCCGTCTACCGTCAAGAAGTGAGCACACGCTCATGACCGAGGCGATCACGCTGCACATCGATGGCATGACCTGCGGGTCGTGCGCCGAGCACGTCAAGCAGACCTTGGAAAAGGTGCCCGGCGTGCGTTCGGCCTCAGTGTCCTACCCACAGCGCCGGGCCGAGATTGAGGCCAGCGTAGGTACCGCCGCGGACGTGACCTCGCTGGTCGCGGCGGTATCCGCACTCGGTTACCGAGCGCAGCTTGCCGATGCGCCGGGGCAACCCAGCGACCTGCTGAACAATGCACAAGAGCGGCTGGGCGGCGAACCAAAGCGCGAGGACGATGAGGCTGCACTGCACGTGGCCGTGATCGGCAGCGGCGGCGCGGCGATGGCGGCGGCGTTGAAGGCCGTCGAGCAAGGGGCGCGTGTGACGCTGATCGAGCGCAGCACTCTCGGCGGCACCTGCGTCAACGTCGGATGTGTGCCGTCCAAGATCATGATCCGCGCTGCCCACATTGCGCATCTGCGTCGCGAGAGTCCGTTCGATGACGGCATTGCCGCCGCCTCGCCGAAGATTCTGCGCAAGCGCTTGCTGGCTCAGCAGCAGGGGCGCGTCGATGAACTGCGCCACGCCAAGTACGAAGGCATCCTGACGAGCACCCCGACCATCACCGTGCTGCGCGGCGATGCCCGATTCAAGGATGCGCACACGCTGACCGTGGCAACCGCTGACGACGGGATGCGCGAGGTGAGTTTCGACCGCTGCCTCATCGCCACCGGGGCCAGTCCGGCGATTCCACCGATCCCGGGCTTGAAAGACACGCCCTTCTGGACGTCGACCGAAGCGCTGGCCAGCGACACGATCCCCGATCGGCTGGCCGTGATCGGCTCGTCGGTGGTGGCCGTCGAACTCGCGCAGGCCTTTGCCCGGCTGGGCAGCAAGGTGACCATGCTGGCGCGCAGCACACTGTTCTTTCGCGAAGACCCCGCCATTGGCGAGGCCATCACGGCCGTGTTCCGCGCCGAAGGCATCGAAGTGCTGGACCACACCCAGGCCAGCCAGGTCGCCTATGAGGATGGGGAATTCGCGCTCACCACCGAACGCGGCGAACTGCATGCCGACCGGCTGTTGTTCGCCACCGGCCGCACCCCAAACACCCGCACGCTCAACCTCGACGCGGCCGGTGTGGTGGTCAATGCGCAAGGCGCCATCACCATCGACCACGCGATGCGCACTACCGTGCCGCACATCTATGCCGCCGGCGACTGCACTGACCAGCCGCAGTTCGTCTACGTCGCGGCGGCGGCCGGCACCCGCGCTGCAATCAACATGACGGGTGGCAATGCGACGCTGGATCTGACGGCGATGCCGGCGGTGGTGTTCACCGACCCGCAGGTCGCCACCGTGGGCTACAGCGAAGCCGAAGCGCACCACGACGGTATCGAGACCGACAGCCGCACGCTGACGCTCGACAACGTGCCCCGGGCGCTGGTTAACTTCGACACGCGCGGTTTCATCAAGCTGGTTTCGGAGGCCGGTTCGGGACGACTGATCGGCGTGCAAGCGGTAGCCCCGGAAGCAGGCGAGCTGATCCAAACCGCAGTACTGGCGATTCGCAACCGCATGACGGTGCGAGAGTTGGCCGACCAGTTATTCCCCTACCTGACGATGGTCGAGGGGCTGAAACTCGCGGCACAAACCTTCACCAAGGACGTAAAGCAACTGTCCTGTTGCGCGGGGTAGTGGCTGGGCCTCTTACCTATGCTTCATCGGCTGAATCACAAATTCAGGCTGAAGCGCCGCCTCTTGCACAATGGGTTGAGGACTATTCGAAATACCCCTCTTCGAGTAGCCGCGCCAGCGTCGGGAGATAGGGGCCGTACTCGACCACGCGCGTGATCTTCTTCTTGCGCGTTGCCGCCGTGGTCATCCGCTGGAACACGAAGTCCGTGGTCATTGGGTCGTCGTCATCGACCAACACGGTTTCGATAACCGAGCCATCCTTGCGCGCCTTCTTGTCGTAGAGCATGCGCGCCCGAAGCACCTCGAAGCTGTAACCCCTGCCCATGCGGTTCATGTCTTTGGCCACTCGGTTGACTGACTCAGTATAGGCATTGGTAATCGGCTGCTCGAAGTAGGCGAAGATTTCGTCGTGCCAGTTGTGCACGGCGGTGGTCAGGTCCTTGAGCGTGGCCGCCAATTCGGTCGGAATATTGGCCTGCCACTTCGCGCAGGCGGCTTCTGCTGCTGGGCGGGTCTTCTGATCCCAGATCGACAGAAATCCTTCCTTGAGCGCGTGGGCTTCGCTTAGGAGCGGGAACTGTTGGAACCATTCCCGCATCCGGTCCATATCTCTCCCTGTCAGGTCGTGCTGCCGCTTGAGCAGCAGGAACCGCTCGTCCTTGAGTTTGAGGCGCTGCCGGGTGGACAAATCCTTGCGAAGGCGCTTGCGCAGCTTCTCCAGCGCGTCGTTCGCCATGCGCTGGATATGGAATCGATCGACCACGATCCGGGCCTGTGGCAGCGTGGCGCGCACCACCTGCCGATAAACGTGGTACATGTCCATCGCCACCCACTCGACCGAGTCCTTGTCCCGCAGGTCGCGGAAATAGGGCATCAACTCGGCTTTGGCCCGGCTGGGGCGGATATCGAACACGGTCTTGCGCTCGACGTTGGTGATCATGGCCCGGTACTGGCCGATGATCTTGAGCTCGTCGATACCCAGCACCCGCGGCGTCCGGAACTGGGTCTTGGCCTCGACCTCCTCGATGAAATCGTCGAAGACGTGGCGGACCGTCTTTTCGTCCACGGCTACTTCCCGGGCAAGGGCCGCAAAGGTCTTGGAGAAGGACTGGTCGCGGATATAACGCACCAGACGCGCCGTGGCTTGGCGTTTTCCATCAAGGTCCGCCACAGGCTCAAACAAGGTCTTGGTGCAGCTTGTACAGCGATAGCGACGGCGCTGGATGAAGATCACGACGGGTTTGCCGTGCGTCGGTGTGTCCTGAAACGACTGTTCCTGTGAGCCGTGACCATGCAGGCGTCCGGTCTTGCACAGCGGGCAGGTCACCCACTGATTGACGCCTTCGGCCTTGACGACGTAACTGTCCTCGCTGGTCAGGATTTCAAGCGTTTTCAGGCTTCGCAGCTGGAGAAAGTCCGTCACTCAGCACCTTGGGCGAACCCACACTGAAATCCGACTTTTACTCTAGCACATCCGCTCAGCCGTCCAACACCAAAATCCATTCTTTGAAAGTGATAGCTACAAAGACCCAAGGAGCCAGAACCCACACCAGATTCCGGATACCCCTTTTTTTAGGATGTCGCGCTCCTCAGTCAGGCGTTTCACCTCGGCCTTCAGGCGCCGCACCTCGGCTGAGTCCTTGGGCGTCGGCAACATCGACCCCTCAGGCGTGCCCGCCAAGGCCTCGCTCCTGGACTTGCGGAGCCATTGGTAAAGGCTGTGGGACGAGACCCCCAACCGCTTGGCAACCTCGGCTACCGCAAAGCCTCTTTCGGTAACCTGCTTGACCGCCTCGGCCTTGAACTCATCCGTGTACTGTTTGCTTGCCATTAGACACCTCTCTCGCTTCCATTGATTATGGCTCTGAGATGTCTACGAAATCCTGGCCGGTCCACTCTATCACCAATGGTTGGTTTCTAAGATGAACTTTTTAAACTCGTTGACCCTCTTACAGCAGATGAGCATTGTCGCCGGCGTTGCTGTCTTTTTAGTAGTATCCATAACTGTCGCTGCCGTATGGGTCGCTCACCGTCAGAACAACAAAGGCTGACTTTGGGATTGCGCGACCACCTCGACGGCCCCGCAGAAGTTCCGGTGCCCTACTCCGTTCTTGGCATGCCAAACGTGCGACGTCCCCCCGAGATTGAGTAGCGAAGCGGTTTGGAGTCCAATCCTCAATGACAAGGAGATTGGACGTGAAGAAGCGCTTTTCCGAAGAGCAGATCATCGGCTTCCTACGCGAAGCTGAGTCCGGCATGCCCATCAAGGACCTCTGCCGCCAGCATGGCTTCAGCGAGGCCTCGTACTACCTGTGGCGCAGCAAGTTCGGCGGCATGAGCGTGCCCGACGCCAAGCGGCACAAGGACCTGGAGGCGGAGAACACACGCCTGAAGAAGCTGCTGGCAGAACAGGTCTTCGAGAACGACGTCATCAAGGATGCGTTGCGAAAAAAGTGGTGACCGCGCCGGCGCGCAGGCTGCTGGTGCGGAGCATGGTCGAGAAGGGGTTGAGCGAGCGGCGAGCGCTGACGGTGGTGCGGATGAGCGCTAGCGCGCTGCGCTATGAGCCTCGGCCCGACAACAACGTTGAGCTGCGCGAGCAGATTGCTGCGCTGGCGCATCGGCACAGACGCTACGGGGTGGGCATGATCCATCTGAAGCTGCGGCAGAAAGGACTTGTCGTGAACTACAAGCGAGTGGAGCGGCTCTATCAGGAAGCGGGCCTGCAGGTGCGACGCAGAAAGCGTAAGAAGGTGCCGGTTAGCGAGCGCCAGCCCCTCCTGCGGCCGTCCGCTGCCAATGAGGTGTGGTCGATGGACTTCGTGTTCGAGCGTACCGCAGAAGGCCGGGTGGTCAAGTGCCTGACGATCGTCGACGACGCCACCCACGAGGCTGTGGCCATCGAAGTGGAGCGGGCAATATCCGGGCAAGGCGTGTCCAGGGTACTGGACAGGCTGGCCATGCAGCGCGGCTTGCCACGAGTGATCAGGACAGACAACGGCAAGGAGTTTTGCGGTAAGGCGATGGTGGCTTGGGCTCACGAAAAGGAAGTTGCCCTGCGTCTGATCGAACCGGGCAAGCCGAACCAAAATGCGTACATCGAGTCCTTCAACGGACGGCTGCGCGACGAATGCCTCAACGAGCACTGGTTCCCGACGTTGCTTCATGCCCGCACCAGTATCGAAAGCTGGCGGCGCGACTACAACGAAGAAAGACCAAAAAGAGCGCTTGGCGGTCTAACACCCGCCCAATACGCCGCGCAGTTGGCGGCGAAGAACGATAACATCAGCACCGGACTCTAAACCCGCCCACTACTCAAGCCGGGGGGACGTCGCGTGCGCAATTACATGGGCCGCAAGTGGCTCATGATCGATGCTAGGACTCCCAAGGAGTCACTACCAACTCCGCGAAGCGTGGCAGAGGCAAAGTTGCGCTGTAGCGGTAGCCCGAGGTAGTAGAGCCCCTTGATTGTGGTGGAAACCCCTTGGCTGTGTAGTGCCCGCCTGTCCGGATCCAAGGCTTCCCGTGGCAGGAATGACATGTTCGGCCGGAAGCCCGTCGCGAAGATCACAGCGTCGACCGCCTGTATTTCCGCATTCGGCCACACCACCCCATCGTTGGTAAACGCAGTGAACATCTCTCGACGGGAAATGGCACCCGTACTCAGGGCGTGTCGATAACGTCCATCATCCAGAACGGGCGTGCTCTGATCGCTCAGCCAACGGGAATTGCCCAGGCCGGTCCACTTGAGCCAGTCATGAAAATCGAAGCCGAGGAACCGTTGTGGCATGAACTTCACTGGCTCGCGGGTTGCCAGCACCACGGTGGCAGTGGAGTGCAGTTCGTGCGCGATCTGTACCGCTGAGTTGGCCGCACCGACGACGACGACGCGTTTGCCTTCGAAGCCGGTGGGTGTTCGGTAGGCCGAACTGTGCAGAATCGTCCCTTGGTATAGCTGCCTTCCAGGGATCCCCGGCAGGTGAGGTGTGTTGAAGCCACCGGTTGCCACCACTACTGCCTGGGCGGTAATGACCGCTCCATCGGCAAGTTTGACGCGATGTTGGCTTGCTTCGGAGATGACCTCCACAACCTCGCTGTTGGCGCGCACTGGCAGGTCGAAGGCGGACGCATACTGGCGCAGATACGCGGTGACCTCGTCCCGCTTGGGATAGCGCTTGGCTCCGCCGGGGAACTCGAGGCCAGGCAGCGAGGAATATCCTGCCGGGGAGAACAGGGTCAGGCTGTCGTAGTACGACGGCCAACTGCCACCAGCGGCCGGTTGTCGTTCGAGAATCAGGTGCGACACGCCTGCGTTCTTGAGCCGGTATGACATCGCCAAGCCTGCCTGCCCTGCCCCGATCACGACGACGTCGACATTCAACTTATTCATGCGTGTATGCGCCTATATGCATATATGTGAGTTGCGTTGATGAATCAAGAATTGCCTGCGGTATTACTTCAAATCACCGGGGCAGCAGTAAGGTGCCAGCGCCCTGACCTGCAGCAGGATCTGCTCCAAGCGTGCGACCATCGCGGGGCCATCGACCTGGTAGTACACCTGCCGGCTCACCCGCTCTGCGCGTAGGATCCCAGCATCGTGGAGTCCCTGCAGATGACGTGAGACCACGGATCGCTCCTGTGGAAGGCCGGCGGCAATCTCCGCGATATCTGCCCGTTCCACCTGAAGCACACGCTTGAGCACGGCCAAGCGCGACGGCTCAGCCAGCGCCCGAAAAATGGGGTCTGCCAGCACGCTTACTGCTTGCTCAATGGCGTTTGCCTTGGGGGTGCCCTTGCTCATGCATAAAGCATATATGCACACGCATGCATATTCAAGGGCTCACGCCCTGCGTCTTTGCAGGCAACCAACAGCTTCCAACCAAGGAAACAGTGGCAAGCAGCGCCAATAGGCAGATCAGCCAAACAGGCTCGGTTCGCTCGAGCGCAATGGCTGCAAGCGGCGGTGCTGCCGCCTGTGCCAGTAGCATGGGACGGGCAAGTTGGCCCATGGTCTTGCCGTAGTCCGCCGATCCGATCAACGCCAACGGGAGGGTGCCGCGGGCCACCGTGAGTATCCCGTTGCCGGCACCGTAGATGACGAATGCAATGATCGCTGCCCACGAGTATCCAGTGAGTAGCAGCAGTAGCGCTGCCAATGTCGCTGCAATTCCCACGCGTGCGGACCAGGTCGGATGCACGCCTCGCCCGAAGTACATCTCCAGCAAACGAGCGATGACCTGCGCGGGGCCGATCACCATGCCAGCGAGCAGCGCAACCGATGGCGCCAGCCCGATGGCACCGAGCAGCGCAATCAGATGCACCGATAAGGTCGCCATGATCGCTGCCTGGCAGGTCAGCAACAGGCCAATGAGCACAAGCCAGTGTGCAGGCGGTGCTGCAGCTGAAACGGGTGCTGCAGTGCTGGTGTGGACGGCAGCGACCGCTGAGGGATGCGGACTTGCGCTAATACGGGGCTGATGCTTCGGAATAGCGAGCAAATGGATGGGCAATGCGACCAGCAGGTTGAATGCGGCAGCCACCCACAACGCGCCGCGCCATCCCATGGCCTCGTCAAGGTAGGTCAGCGCTGGCCAGCCGAGCGTGCTTGCAAAGCCGGCCACCAAGGTCAGGCCGGCAATGGATTGCTTCGCGTTTGCCCCGAGCAGCTGTCCCAGTGTCGTGAACGCAGCGTCATACAGGCCCGCAGACATGGCAACGCCCAGTACCACCCAGCCAAGGTAATAGGTAGTTGGGGAGTGTGACGTGGCCAGCGCCGCGAGGCCCATGGCAAACACTACGGAGCTGACCGCCAGTACGGTCCGCCCTCCCCGCCTGTCGATGGTCCGACCGGCCAGAGGAGCGAGTAGTCCGGCTGTGACCAGCCCAGCGGAGAGGCCTCCGACCAACAGCCCCAGCGACCAGCCAGTGCTTCTGGACATGGGAAGCGCCAGAATGGCCAACAGGTAATAGCTGCTGGCCCACGCAATGATCTGGCCAACCCCTAGCGCAAAGATCAGCAGGGTCAGCTTTTGCGGCTGCTTTGACGCGCCTTGCATGCTATCGAGCTCTCCCTAGCGATTAGCAAATCAGCGGACGCGCTTGCCGTCCTGATCGATCACCACTTCGCCATCTTCCTTGGTAAAGGGCTCGTGCACTGCTGGCAGGATGTCCAGAACCACCTCAGAAGGCCGGCACAGGCGCGTGCCCATGGTGGTCTGGACGAAGGGGCGATTGATGAGAATAGGATTGGCCAGCATGGCATCCAGCAGTGCGTCCTCGCTCAACGCGGGATCGTGCAGCCCCAGTTCCAGATAGGGTGTGCCTTTCTGGCGGATTGCACCGCGAACATCCAATCCGGCGGCGGCAATCAGCTCGACAAGCCGCGTTCGGCTGGGTGGGTTGACCAGGTACTCAATGACTTCAGGCTCAATGCCGGCGTGGCGAATTAAAGCCAAGGTGTTTCGCGAGGTGCCGCACTTGGGGTTGTGATAGATGACAGCGTTCATGCGTTCTCCTTTTCATTCAATGCGGTCTCGACGACACCGGCCGCGGCAGTCAGCGCGGCCGCTTCGACAGCCCCCTTTCGTTCGCTGTAGCGATCAACCAGGTAGTCACTGCGTCCACGCACCAGGAGGGTGAACTTGACCAGCTCTTCCATCACATCCACGACGCGATCGTAGTAGGCGGAAGGCTTCATGCGCCCCTCGTCATCGAACTCCTGCCAGGCCTTGGCCACCGAGGACTGGTTCGGAATCGTGACCATCCGCATCCAGCGGCCGAGAACGCGCAACGCGTTGACCACGTTGAAGGACTGGGAGCCACCGCAGACCTGCATCACTGCCAGCGTGCGACCTTGGGTCGGGCGTACGCTGCCCTCTTCCAGCGGTAGCCAGTCAATCTGGTTCTTGAACACGGCAGTCAGCGTCCCGTGCCGCTCCGGGCTGACCCACACGTGCCCCTCGGACCACAACGAGGCTTGGCGCAGCTCCTGCACCTTGGGGTGGGAGGCGGGCACCGAATCGAGCATCGGCAGCTCATGCGGATCAAACACTCGGGTCTCTGCGCCCAGATGTTCCAGCAACCGCTGCGCCTCCAAAGCCAGCGTGCGGCTGAACGACTGCGGGCGCAGGGAACCGTACAAGATCAGGATGCGGGGCCGGTGCGGCGCGGCATTGGGCTCGCTCAGCTTTTCGGCCACCGGAGGGTTCAAGGCGCCCGGGACGACATTGGGAAGGTGTTGCATGGGGGGTTGTCCTGCCTATTCGATTCGACTATTCTAGAATCATGGAACATAAAAACGCAACTCACGCCCTGGCCGCCCTGGGTCACGCCACCCGGCTTTCCATCTTCCGCCTGCTGGTCCAAGCCGGAAGTGGCGGCAAGCTGGCCGGCGATATCGCCCAGTCCCTCTCCCTTCCCGGTGCCACCCTCTCCTTCCATCTGAAGGAGTTGCTGGCCGCTGGCCTGATCACCGCCGAGCAGCGCGGTCGCACCATCTGCTACCGCGCCGAGTTCGAGGCGATGAGCTCGCTGGTTGCCTACCTGACCGAAAACTGCTGCGCCGACGAACAGGCCTGCGAACGTCCTGCTGGCTGCTGACCTCCCCCCCTCCTAGAGATCGCTCAAATGACCCGTCGTGTTCTGTTCTTGTGTACTGGCAACTCCGCCCGCAGCGTGCTTGCCGAATCGACCCTTAAAAAATGGGGCGAAGGCCGCTATCTCTCCTTCAGTGCGGGCAGCCAGCCGGCCGGTCGCGTCAATCCCTTTGCCATTGCCCAGCTGGAGCGCGAAGGCTTCCCGGTCGAGGGCATGCGCAGCAAGTCCTGGGACGAATTTGCCGAAGCCGATGCCGCTGCCATGGATCTGATCGTCACCGTGTGTGACAGCGCGGCCGCCGAGGCGTGCCCGGTGGTGTTTGGTGACTTCGTTCGCGTGCATTGGGGCCTGTTCGACCCGGCCGGCGTGGAAGGTTCGGATGCGCAGAAGGCAGAAGCCTTTGACCGTGCCCATCAGACCATCAAGCGACGCCTGCAGGCCTTCCTGGAGATTCCTGACAGCGCCTGGGACGACCGCGCAGCGCTGAAGGCTCGCCTCGACCCGATCGCGCAGATCGACTAACCGCTTTTCCGAGACCTGCCATGACTACTGATTCCCCCCGCCTGTCCTTCCTGGACCGGTACCTTACGCTCTGGATTTTCTTGGCGATGGCCCTTGGCGTCGGCTTGGGCGCGATGTTCGAAGGCGTCCCCAGCGCGCTTCACAGCCTGTCGATTGGATCGACCAACATCCCGATCGCCATTGGCCTGATCCTGATGATGTATCCGCCGCTGGCCAAGGTGAAGTACGAAGAGCTGCCCAAGGTGTTTGCCGACAAGCGCGTGCTGATGCTCTCGCTGGTGCAGAACTGGATCATCGGTCCGTTCCTGATGTTCGGCCTGGCGGTGCTGTTCCTGCGCGACTACCCTGAGTACATGACTGGCCTGATCCTGATTGGCCTGGCACGCTGTATCGCTATGGTGCTGGTCTGGAATCAGCTCGCCCGCGGTGATGGGCAGTATGTGGCCGGGCTGGTGGCCTTCAACTCGATCTTCCAGATCGCGTTGTTCAGTGTGTACGCGTGGTTCTTCCTGACGTGGCTGCCGCCGGTGTTCGGCCTGCAGGGCAGCGTGATCGACGTCAGCTTCTGGACCATTGCCGAGGCGGTGCTGATTTATCTGGGCATCCCCTTCCTCGCAGGGTTCCTCACCAGCCGCTGGCTCAAGGCGCGCAAAGGCGTGCGTTGGTATGAAGAGAAGTTCCTGCCAGCGATCAGTCCGATCACGCTGGCGGCGTTGCTGTTCACGATCGTTGCCATGTTCAGCCTGAAGGGGGGCGATGTGCTGCGCATCCCGATGGATGCAGTGCGCATCGCGATCCCGCTGACGCTCTATTTCATCATTCAGTTCGTGCTGAGCTTCTTCATGGGCAAGTTCATTGCGAAGGACTACCCGCGCACGACCGCGATCGCCTTCACTGCTGCTGGCAACAACTTCGAGCTGGCCATCGCCGTCGCCATCGCCGCCTTTGGTCTGGCTTCGCCGGTCGCCTTCGCTGCGGTCATCGGACCGCTGGTGGAGGTGCCGGTGCTGATCCTGTTGGTCCATGTCGCCCTGCGGCTGGGCAAGCGCTACTTTCCTGCCGACGCACGGAGTCATTGAGTTATGAGCACGACCCGACACATCCCGCTGTTGATCCTCGGTTCCGGCCCGGCCGGCTGGACGGCAGCGGTCTACGCCGCCCGCGCCAACCTGAACCCGGTGGTGATCACCGGTCTTCAGCAGGGCGGCCAGCTCATGACCACCACCGAAGTGGACAACTGGCCGGGCGACGCCCACGGCCTGATGGGCCCGGACCTGATGGCGCGCATGCAGGCCCACGCTGAGCGCTTCGAGACCGAAGTGATCTTCGACCACATCCACACCGCGGATGTGACCCAGCGCCCGTTCAAGCTGATCGGCGACAGCGCCGAGTACACCTGCGACGCGCTGATCATTGCCACCGGCGCCACCGCCAAGTACCTGGGCATTCCGACCGAAGAGGAATTCAAGGGCCGCGGCGTCTCCGCCTGCGCCACCTGCGACGGCTTCTTCTACCGTGACCAGGACGTGGTCGTGGTGGGCGGCGGCAACACCGCCGTGGAAGAGGCCCTGTACCTGTCCAACATCGCCCGCAAGGTCTACCTGGTCCACCGCCGCGACACCCTGAAGGCGGAAAAGATCATGCAGGATAAGCTGTTCGCCAAGGTCGCCCACGGCAAGATCGAAACCGTGTGGCACCACCAGGTGGACGAAGTGCTGGGCAATGAAGCCGGCGTCACCGGCGTGCGGGTCAAGTCCACCCTGGACGGCAGCACCCGCGACATCGAGGCACACGGCTTCTTCGTGGCCATCGGCCACCACCCCAACACCAGCCTGTTCGACGGCCAGCTGACCATGAACAACGGCTACCTGGACATCCGCTCGGGCCTGGGCGGCAACGCCACCCAGACCTCGGTGGAAGGTGTGTTCGCCGCCGGCGACGTGGCCGACCAGCACTACCGCCAGGCCATCACCTCGGCCGGCTTCGGCTGCATGGCTGCACTGGATGCGGAGCGCTACCTGGATGCACTCAAGATCTCCGATCAACAGCAGAGAAAGAATGCCGCCTGAGTGAGGCGGCGCGAGGGAGCACAGATGGACAGCGTCGATGTGGTGGTAATCGGAGGTGGCCAATCGGGTCTTTCTGCCGGCTATTTCCTGCGCCGCAGCGGGCTGTCCTATGTAATTCTCGATGCGGAAGCGTCGCCCGGCGGCGCATGGCAGCATGCCTGGCACTCGCTGCATCTGTTTTCCCCGGCGGGCTGGAGCTCCATTCCCGGATGGCCCATGCCCGCCAGCCAAGGCCCCTACCCTGCGCGTGCCGAAGTGCTCGCTTATCTGGCGCAGTACGAACAAAAATATGCGCTGCCCGTTCTTCGCCCTATCCGCGTGCAACGAGTCAGCCACTTTGGCGAGCGTCTGCGGGTGGTGGCCAGGGACGGTCGGCAATGGTTGGCGCGGGCGGTGATCAGCGCCACCGGAACATGGGGGGAAGCCTACACGCCTGAGTACCAAGGGTTGGAGTCATTTGCGGGGATCCAGCTGCACTCCGCTCACTACAGCACCCCTGCGCCGTTCGCCGGAATGCGGGTGGCCATCATCGGTGGTGGCAATTCCGGTGCGCAGATTCTGGCCGAAGTATCGACGGTGGCGGAAACCACCTGGATCACACAGCACGAACCGGCGTTCCTGGCCGATGACGTCGACGGCCGCGTGCTGTTCGAACGCGCGACTGAGCGATGGAAGGCGCAGCAGGAAGGCCGGGAGCCTGACCTGCCACCAGGCGGTTTCGGCGACATCGTCATGGTGCCGCCGGTGCTCGACGCGCGGGCGCGCGGGGTGCTCGCCGCAGTCCCACCGCCGGCCCGCTTCTCCCCCACCGGCATGCAATGGGCCGACGGCACCGAGCGGGCGTTCGATGCAGTGATCTGGTGCACCGGCTTCCGCCCGGCGTTGTCGCACCTGAAGGGCCTGGACCTTGTAACCCCGCAGGGCCAGGTGGAGGTCGACGGCAGCGGCCTGCGCGCGTTGGCGGTGCCCTCGGTTTGGTTGTTGGGATACGGGGATTGGAACGGCATGGCCTCTGCCACGCTGATTGGGGTCACGCGTTACGCCCGCGAGGCGGTGAGGCAGGTCACTGCCTATTGCGCAGACCACCAGGACAGGTAGCTGACCCCTGTTGCCAACCGTGCCAGCTTGCTCCCCTCAACGTCCCGCTCCCGCGGGATTTTTTGTGAGCGACGTTGATCGATAACTGAATAGGTGTGTGTCATCACGGTGTCACATAGAGGGCCCACCATTTCGTCATGTCGATATATCTCGACATGTCGACATCTTGTGCAATCGGAGCACCGTGATGGCCCAGCCCCAACGCGTCTTGGATTTTGATTACTTCGAACGGCGCTCACTCAGCGCATCGATGTCGATCGACCATGCGCTGGATGCACTGTCGGCACTGAGCAACGGCGCACGTCTTGTGATCTTCCGCACGCTGGTGAACCACGAGCCGGAAGGACTGACCGCCGGTGTCCTGACCGACATGATGGGAATGCGGCACAACACCTTGTCCAACCATCTGGCCGTGCTGAGCCGAGGCGGATTGATCTGCGGCACCCGCGAAGGCCGCTTCGTGCGCTATCGCGCCTGCCTGGACGGCATGCATGGTTTGCTGGCCTTCCTGCTGGACGATTGCTGCGGCGGTCGTTCCGAGCTCTGTCTGCAGCCTCATCCCACCGATCCCGCCTGCGATTGCGTGGCGGAGGTCCCTGCCCCACCGCGGCCGCTCAAATAGTCGTGTACCGCCCGGCTGGGGAGTCGGGGGGTACCTAACCATCGCACCCATGCTCATCTGAACCTCGGAGACTTACATGTACCTGCGCCTCACTTTGCTTGCCGCCGCAACGCTCAGCATCCTCGCCTGCTCGCCGTCTGGAACACCTGCTACCACTGGCCAGGACACTGCCGGGGCACCTGCAAAAGCCGGCGAGATCACCGGCATGGTGAGCACGGACGGCTCGTCGACCGTGTTTCCCGTCACCGAAGCGATGGCTGAAGAGTTCCAGAAAGAAAATGCCGGCATCAAAGTAACGGTCGGCATGTCAGGAACCGGTGGCGGCTTCAAGAAGTTCTGCCGCGGCGAAACCGACATCTCCAATGCGTCGCGCCCGATCAAGGGTGAGGAGAAGGAAGCCTGCAAGGCCGCTGGCGTAGAGTACATCGAGCTTCCAGTCGCGATGGACGCTCTGACAGTTGTGGTCAACCCACAGAACACCTGGGCCAATGACCTCACCGTCGACGAACTGAAGGCCATGTGGGTCCCTGAAGCACAGGGCAAGATCACCAACTGGAACCAGATTCGTCCGAGCTTCCCGGACAAGCCGCTGGTCCTCTACGGTGCGGGCACCGATTCGGGCACCTACGACTATTTCACCGCTGCAATCGTTGGCAAGGAGCACTCCAGTCGCGGCGACTACACGGCCTCGGAGGACGACAACGTGCTGGTGCAGGGAGTCTCGGGTGATGCCAATGCACTGGGGTTCTTCGGTTTGGCCTATTACGAAGAGAACGCCGACAAGCTCAAGGCAGTAGGCATCAAGACCAACGCCGCCGCCCAGGCGGTCGCGCCCAGCGTCGAAACCGCGCGCTCCGGCCAGTATCAGCCTCTGTCGCGCCCGATCTTCATCTACGTAAGCAAGAAGGCCGCCGAAACCAAGCCCGAGGTCGCGCGCTTTGTCGAGTTCTATCTGGACTCCAAGCACTCCGAAGGATTGGTGCAGGAGGTGGGCTATGTACCGCTGCCGGAGAACGCATTGGCCGCAATGCGCGAGCGCTTTGCAAAGCGGGAGATTGGCACCGGCTTCACTGGCTCGAAGATTGGCGTTTCCATCGACGAGCTGCTGAAAGAGAAGCTGGTTTACTGACAATCATGGTCGGCGCGCACAGCGATGTGCGCGCTGGCTGAGGCCGTCTGATGAAAAGTAGTGGTTCCTTCCTCGATGTGGGTCCTGTCCCGCTTCAGCCAAGCGACGCATTTCTGCGCCGCCGCCATGCCATCGACACAGGCATTCGCCTGGTACTGTTCGTCGCAGCGGCGCTATCAGTTCTGGTCACCTTCGGCATCCTCTACGTCCTTCTCAGTGAGAGCTTGAAGTTCTTCACTCAGGTGTCCATCGTGGACTTCCTGACCGATACGCATTGGACGCCCGTCTTCGAAGAGAAGCACTTCGGGATCATGACACTACTGTCGGGTACGCTGATGACCACGGCCATTGCCCTGGTTGTTGCCGTGCCTGCCGGCACGATTCTCGCGTTGTATCTCAGCGAGTTCGCCAAGCCCA
The DNA here is from genome assembly GCF_001274595.1 of Stenotrophomonas maltophilia. Lineage (GTDB taxonomy): Bacteria > Pseudomonadota > Gammaproteobacteria > Xanthomonadales > Xanthomonadaceae > Stenotrophomonas > Stenotrophomonas forensis. Next base: position 2,395,707 of record NZ_CP011010.1, on the reverse strand, counting down.
GGCTCCGTGAAGCGGTAAAGCCGTTCCTTGAGCTCATTGCAGGCGTACCAACGGTCGCTTTCGGGTACTTCGCTCTGCTGTTCTTGACGCCCATCTTTCAATCCTTCATCCCGGGTCTGGCGCGCTTCAACCTGCTCGTGTCTGGGGTGGTCATCGGCATCATGATCTTGCCCTACATCGTATCCATGAGCGAAGATGCCATGCGCGCCGTGCCTGATTCGCTGCGTGAGGGGGCATACGCACTGGGATTCACCCGCCTGCAGACCGGACTGAAGGTGGTGACGCCAGCTGCGCTCTCGGGCGTCACCGCCGCTTACTTGCTCGGAATGTCGCGGGCGGTCGGCGAGACTATGGTAGTGGCTATCGCTGCCGGCCAGCAGGCCAGGATCGCGACCAATCCGCTCGAGGGTGCAGCAACTATCACCTCATACATCGTGCAGTTGAGCATGGGCGATCTTCCACATGAGTCGATTGCCTATCAGACCATCTTCGCCGCCGGATTGACGCTTTTCGCACTTACGTTCAGTTTCAACCTCTTCGCCTTCTGGCTCCGCAAGCGCTACCGGGAGGCCTACTGATGCGCGACCACATCGAGCCCATGGGCCTTGACGATGCTGCAATTACACGGCGCGCAAGAGTTTCAGACTTGTGCTTCACCGTGCTCGGGCTGCTGGTACTGTTCCTGACCCTGACCATTCTGATGGCGCTTGTAGCCGACTTCGTAGTCGACGGCGCGGCCAGACTCACTCCAGACTTTTTCACCAACTTCCCCTCTCGCCGACCTGAGTCTGCCGGTATTCTCTCGGCGTGGATCGGTACTTGCCTTGTCATGCTGGTGACCGGGGTCCTTGCCGTGCCGGTGGGGGTCGCCGCAGGCGTCTATCTTGAGGAATACGCCCCGAAGCACTGGGTCACCGACTTTATTGAGGTCAATGTCACCAACCTTGCTGGCGTTCCTTCGATCATCTTCGGACTGCTGGCACTGGGGCTCTTCGTCCAGATGTTCGGGCTCGGCCAAACGATCCTGGTCGCGGGCATGACGCTTGCTCTGCTGATCCTGCCCATCATCATTGTCGCGACCCGCGAGTCACTGCGTGCCATTCCTCAAGACATCCGCGAGGCTGCTTTCGGGCTGGGGGCAGATCAGTGGCAGACCGTCAGCATCTTTCTGCTTCCGGCCGCGCGTCCGGGAATCCTGACTGGCGCCATCGTGGGCATGTCGCGGGCCATTGGCGAAACCGCGCCGATCATCACCATCGGCGCACTGACCTTCATTGCCTTCCTGCCGCCGTCACCAATCCAGGCATCTGCTACCTTCATCAGTTTTGAATGGCTCAGCTCCCCCTTCACCGTGATGCCCATCCAGATGTTCAACTGGGTGTCGCGACCGCAGGCTGGCTTTCACGTGAATGCAGCCGCCGCCGGGCTGGTGCTGCTGGGCATGACCCTGCTGATGAACGGCTTTGCAATCTGGCTGCGTTACCGCCTTCGCCGCCGCTTGCGGTGATCCACGGAGACAACATGAATCACTCGACCATCTCAATTCCGGTTCCCGTGGCCGAACGCACCTCAACCCCCGCCCACGATGCGACGGTGCGTGCTGAGGTCCGTGGGCTTGACTTCCATTATGACAAGTTCCACGCGCTGAAGGACATCAACCTGTCGATCGGCAGCAACCAGGTCACTGCGCTGATCGGCCCCTCGGGCTGCGGCAAAAGTACGCTACTGCGCTGCTTCAACCGGATGCATGACCTGTATCCGAATAACCGGTACTCCGGCGCGATTACCCTCATGCCGGAGAACCTGAATATCGTAGGGCCGGATGTGGACCCGATGCGCGTGAGGCTGCGCATTGGCATGGTTTTTCAGAAGCCAAATCCGTTCCCGAAATCGATCTTTGACAACGTGGCCTCAGGGATCATGATTCGCGGTGTGCGCAACAAATCAGTTGTCACTGAGCATGTCGAACGCGCATTGCGCGGAGCGGCCCTCTGGGATGAGGTGAAGGACAGGCTTGGTAAGTCAGCATTCGAGTTGTCCGGCGGTCAGCAGCAGCGTCTGTGCATAGCCAGGGCGCTGGCGCCCAACCCCGAGATAATTCTCTTTGATGAACCCACATCTGCACTCGATCCCATTGCAACTGCGCGGATTGAAGAGCTGATCGACGAGTTGCGTGCGCAGTACACCATCGTCATTGTTACCCACAACATGCAGCAGGCTGCGCGGATCTCGGACAGGACGGCATTCATGCACATGGGACAGCTCATTGAGAGTGGCCCTACGGCGGAGTTTTTTACCAATCCGAAAGAGCAGAAGACCCACGAGTACATCACCGGCCGTTTCGGCTGAGGAGCAAAGGTCATGACCGACCATATTGTCCAGTCTTTCGATGTCGAGCTGCGGGGGCTTACTTCACACATCCTTGAGCTCGGCATCCTTGCCGAACAGCAGCTTACGGATGCCGTCTGGTCGCTACGGCGTGGCAACGAGCAAATGGCCAAGGAAGTGGCAGAGCGTGAGGAGCGACTGAACCGGCTTGCGGCGCAGATTGATAGCGACGCTGTGAGCATGATCGCGCGTAGACAGCCGCTAGCGATCGACCTTCGCCATGTGATGGCGGCAATCCGAATTAGTTCAAACCTGGAGCGCGTGGGCGATCTTGCTTACAACATTGCCAAACGCTCGATGGCAATGAGCGAGGCTCCGATACCAGCAGAGCTTGCGGAGCCTATGCAGCGTATGGCCGAGCTCACGCTATTGCAGCTGAAATCAGCGCGGGAGTCCTTTGCCACGATGGACATTCATTCGGCTTATCGCGTTTGGGAGGAAGATGCAGTAATTGACGCGATGCACACGATCTTGTTCAAGGATATCGTCCAATGCATGGCCGACGACCGCGCCTCCGCATTTGACTTAGCTCACCTGCTGTTCGTCGTCAAAAATATCGAGCGGGTTGGTGACCACGCAACCAACATAGCCGAGGACGTCGTATACATGGTCAGCGGAGCGTTACCCATCGGCAAACGCCCCAAGATGGATGAAAGCACCCTGCCCAGGGCGGGAAGTGACAACCTCGGCAACAGCTAACAAACCCACTATCCCTGCATATTGGGCCGCTGCGCCCAACGGCGACGAGGTCGGAGAGCCGTTTTGTGACGACGGGACTACCTCCTTCCCCAGATTTCACGTTGCACCATGCAACGGGTTATTTATCGCATGGTGTTGTGGCACCATGGAGTGATGGCGGTGACATATTACTTTCTTGATACCGAGTGGTCCGATGTATTGGGCGCTGAGTTGGTCAGCCTCGCGCTGGTCCGGGAGGATGGGGAGCAGGACTTTTACGCCGAACGTGCCGATCTTTCCGAAACGCCGACCGACTTTGTTCGCCAGGCCGTATACCCGCTGCTGACCCGCGGAAATGCGGCCATGTCGGATGCGGCTTTGACCACGGCGCTTCGTGCCTTTCTGGGGTCGGTTGCGACGCCAGCGGTGATGGCGGACTACCCAAACGACTTGCACCTCTTGCAGTACGCCTTGGATGGCTTTGAACTGCCTGACGAGCAGGCTGCAGCCTGCGGCCCAATTCCCACCCCCATCCTGACGCGCATGCTGAAGGACGGCCTCACGGGAATGCTGGTAGAAGATTGGTTCGCCGCACATCCGGAGCAAAACGCCAAGCGCCATCACGCGCTGGCGGATGCGCAGGCGTTGCGGATGGCGTGGCTGGTCGCTACCGATCGCCTGCCGCCGCCAGCATGGGCCAAGTCGTACCGGCGACTCAGGGTATAGAAGCTCTGCTGGCTTTGATGCATTGAGCGAATTGGGTATGCTTGCGCCATGAGTCACATCTGCCAGCTCGGCCACCGAATACCGGCGTGATCGCATTGATCGATCACGCCCCTGTTGCTCATGTTGGTCAGAGCGCCGGCCTTATACCCCGGTGAGAGCACGCGCCAGATAAGCGCGTACACGTCGGTTCGATTCCGACCGGGGGCACCACCGTCAATGACGGAAGAATGCTTCTACTTGCGCGCCATGGCAGCGCTTGTACTTGCTGCCGCTGCCACACAGGCACGGCGTATGTTCACGCAGTCCCGCACCGAGTGACTGGCCCAAGAAATCCCTGGCCTGTAGAAGGGGCTGGATTTCATTGGCGGGAACGCTCACCTCTCCATATTGGGATGCTCGCTCGCCGCGGTTCATCACCCGGACTATCGCTTCAGACATCTGGATGAAGTGCTTGATGAGCATGTCATCGCGTAACGGCATGCGGACGTTGTCGATGGCCAAGCCCTCGTAGCGTCTGCGCGGATCGGGCACAAAGAGAATGCGTGTCTCACCTTCAGGCTTTGGCGTGATGTCGACCATTTCACCCTCGGGGCTGACCCACACGGCATGGAATTCTGCCTCCACCAGCACGTGCGGCCATTCCCACAGCTGCCAACCGCACCGCATCTGGCCGCCGTCCCGCGTGATCTTCGCTTGCACGTTGGGAAAGCACTCATGCACGATCGCATCGGCTTCCGGCTGCACAGGCAGATAGACGGGCTCTGCGCCGCGCACGACGGAATCGGTCAGGCGCCGCACTGCACGGGTGATTTCCGGGGGTGTGGTCGTTACCACGGTCATAGCAAAGCTCCTTGCGATCGTTGCGCCTAGTGTTCTCAACCTAGGTTATGGCTCCGGCGTCTCTTCCGATGAGATCCGCTTCGAGCCTTTACCGCCGGTACTGGCCGGCTGTAGCTGGGCCAAAAGCGGCTCCAAGGTGCTCAGACGCACCGTGGCGCGCAGGGTCCCCGCCTCGGCGTGCTCGCGTCGTTCGCGCTCCTGGGTCAATTCGGTCCGAGCTTGGGTGAGCTCCTGTCGTACTGCTTCCAAACTCTGGGTATCTTGGCTCCAGCGCACCTGCAGCGCCTGGTGTTCGGCCGCTGTGAGGCGCAGCGTATCGAGCTCGCCTTGTTGTGTCTGGATGGTCTGGCGCAACTGCGCTAACTCCCTTTCCAGCCGAGTGTGGCGTTCCAGCCATTGGCCGTTTTCCCTGTTGAGCTGCACCAGGTCGTGGTTTTTGGTGGTCAACACTTCGTTGGCTTGGCGCAGGGCGACCTGCAGTTCCTGCACCTGGTGCTCATGCCGGCGTTGCTCCTGCTCGCGCTGGTCTTTGACCGAGGTGCGGTAGTGCTCAAGGGCTTCCCTGGCATGCTCGTGCTTCTGTTCCAGGGAGCGCGCATGGCTTTCGTGCTCGGTCAGTCGCGCTGTGAGGCCCGCGATGCGCTCCTCTAGCTGGGCCAGTTCAGTGGTACGGCTGGCCAAGTCGCGCCTAGCCGCTTCGCCGGCCTCGCGCTCTGTCTGCAGCGCCGCCTCGGTGCGCTGAAGCTGCGCACTGAGGCTTCCGGCCTCTTGCCGGGCCTGTTCCAAGGCTTGGGTGCCCGCTTGCAGCTCGGCCTGGAAGCGCTCTTGCGCTTGGGCGATCAGCGCCTCGGCCTCGCCGTGCAGTCGCTCGGCCAGCCGCGCGACCAGGTCCTGCAGGGCATCGCTGACAGCGATCTTGGCGCGTAGGCCTTGCCCTTCCTCCTCTTCCAGCTCCTTCAGGTAGCGATGGATGGTGGTTTTGGACCCAGTGTTGCCCAGCGCCACGCGGACGGCGTCCACCGAGGGGTTCTTACCTTCGGCCCGGAGGATGTCGCGGGCGCGCTGCACATTGTTCGTCGACAGACAATTCTGCCCTGATCAGGCAGAGATTCTGCCCCTTCAGGCAGACAATACTGGCTCGCCGTGAATCCATGCAGAGATTTCTGGCTGTAGATTGGCCCGTTGCACACATCTACCGTTACAGGACCAGTTGAGCTCGCAGTTTAAGGAGCCTCTTACTTCATCGAAGGCCTGTCCGTCCTCATCGAAGCGCTTTCCGCCGGTGCCTGCCGATGGCCCGATCTGTCTGAGTAGACATGATCCGCCACAGGCCAGTTATCGGAGAGAAGAACCCGGCCGGGGTTTCCCTCGCGCCCTGGACGAATCCGCGGAGCATGGCAGTCATCAGATTCATGGTCGTCACCTCGCCCAATGGTGGATCAGATGTATCGGTACTGCACCGTAACACGCGCTGCCGACGGCTAGCTGCGCTTGTGGGCAGCCCTCGGCCTGACTGGTCAGATGGGTTGAGACGTTTCCCCCACAGGTTACCTGAGTGGCGAGCCGTGGCATTCTTGCGGCAAGCAGCTTCTGCAGCAGGCGTCCTATGCACTGGGATCCACCATCGGAAACGACCGCGTCTGCTCAAGCCAGGGTGGATGTCGCGACAGATTGGCTCGATGCGGACACTTTCGAAGCGTTGCTGAGCCCGGATGCCCTCCAAGGCCGGACCCTGAAGCAATGCCTTCAATCTGACAGCGTTTTGGGCGTGTGGATCGCAGAACGGAAGCTCTATCTCTTTCCACAGTGGCAGCTCGACCCTGCTGGGACACCTTGGGCTGGCCTCTCTGCAGTGTTGGCGCTACTGCGTGGGCCATATGGCGTTTCAAGCGGCGAACCTACGTCTGGGTGGGAGGAAATCGAGTGGCTGGTCGCTCCGCATGCTCTATTGTCCGGCGCGAAGCCATCAGAGGTACTTGCTCTGGATCCGGATCTGGTCCTGGCCGTGGCCAAGCAAGAGTTCTCCTCTTCTAGCGATGATGGCCGCTGGTGAACCCTGATCCTTGCGCTGAACCTTGACCAGGCAATTCGGGACGTTTCCCCCACGCTTTTAGCTCGCCTTTCAGCCGGCCACTAGGCGTGGCCCGGCCGCGCTGGTGATGATGCCCATGCCGTTCGCGCTACGTGCGTCCTGGGCTGCGCCAGGTATTGATGAGGTTGACGACTCGGTGTACTATCGGGACGTACTCAAAAAACACAATAAAATCAATGCGTTACCTCGCATAACGCATCTTATGTTTGTCAGGGCGATGTAAATGTCTATATGGCTTCGGTTTTTGCCGGATGCTGCCGATCTTTCGTCGAGGTGCGGCTTTCCCTGATAGACACTCAGGATTTCCTCTGACAGATTCGCTTGGCCAATCCAGGCGCAGCTAGGGGAACTTGCATGGCAGCTCGATATGTTCTGAGTCGTTCGGGAACGCAGTACCGCTTTGTCCTTAAGGCCGGCAACAACGAGATCATCCTCACCAGTGAATTGTATGCCTCCAAGCAAGGGGCACTGACTGGAATTGCTTCAGTCAAGGCGAACTCTCCTGAAGATTCGCGCTATGAGCGCAAGAACGCGGCAAACGGCCAGCCTATGTTCAACCTCAAGGCCGCTAATGGCGAGCGCATTGGTACCAGTGAGACCTACTCTTCCACCCAGGCCCGCGAGGCAGGAATTCAGGCTGTTAAAAACAACGGGCCAACTGCGCCAGTTGACGACCAGGCTTGAATTCCAAATGGGGAGCATGCCGCTCCCCTCCGCGGGCGTGCCCTATTCGTGAGGCTTGGGACGTTTTCCCCACAGATCGCCCACAATCTTCCGACTTGCTAGACTCGTGTTCTGTGTGGTCTCCATAGTGCGAGGCGGCTGAATGCACTTCGACACCTTTACGCCCGCTCAACGGATCCTCCGAGATGCGGCTGACGCGCGCCAAACACTTGCTGAGCAATGGCTCACTGCAGCACAGGTCAGTCAGGGGCTTGGCTCTCATGCTCCGAACGGTGGCCGCTTGGTCAGCCAGTTGCGCCGCGCTGGCAAGTTGCTGGGAGTCTACGTCACCAATCCGTCGCCCAGTTACCGCTACCCGACATGGCAGTTCCTCCCGAGCGGCCAGCCTGTGGACCACTTGGCCGAGATTCTGGCTGTGCTGCGTGAGTTCGGTCCTTTTGAGCAAGAAGGTCGGCAGGGATTCGTGAGAAAAACAGCCGAATCGTCTCTAACACCATGATTCAACGAGGAAACACCCCTCGACGTCAGGCAGTTCGTGGATTACAGACCTAGGCTTGATTGAACCAGAAGCCGCGTGACACAGGCATTCCTGGAGTACTGCTCAGGCACGCGTGCCCTTCTTGAATATTGGATTCAAGAGTTTCCACGCTCCTGACCCAACGGAAACCTTCAAGAAGGCTCTGACCGTCGCCTGATCCATTGCAGTAGTTCCTCGTGCGGGATCGTACGTCCAGCGTCGACGTCGGCCATACCCTCGCGGGTCCGCCGTTCCTTCTCTTCCTCGGTCAATCCCGGAAGGAGTGCTAGTAGCTTATCTTCAGGGCTCATAGGCCGATGAGCTGTGCTCAAGTTGGCTTGATTCTCGTGAAAAAATATGGGCAGGATCTGGGGATCATCCAAGCCCGCCGGCAAAGGCAGCGATACGTCGTGGACCGCCAAGTCGATGATGACGTCCAAATCTGAGCATAAGGGCTGTATGGCGGTGGTCACCAGACGAGCCGCCCGCTCGGCGAAAGCCAGGTCCACCACCAGCCAGATCAACAGACCGGGAGGCTGTTCGACGCCCCCTGACGAGTGAGTTTCCAGGAGATAGGCCGACGAGACGAAGTCGGCGTGCTCAAGGCTGCCGCTGATGGCCGGAGCGAGCCAAGCCGGCGCGGCCTGGGCAGGTCTCACCGCGAACTCCGCCGGCGCCAGACGTTCCACCCTGGCCAGAAAGCCCGTATCCAACAATGTCGCAACCTCTTCCGGGTACAGGACAACGCCGCCGTAGTTGGGATTGAGCATCAACGTCGCGCCGCGAGTACCGGTTAGCAGCTCACGGCCTGAAACTCCCAGAATTCTGACAGCAGACGAGCTGGCCGCCTGCGCCTTGTCGAGCGAGGTAAAGAAAGGGATCGCATCGAAACCGTCAGGATGGCGGAACTGGACCAGCCGCAGTGTCTGCGCGTCGTCCGAGATGGGCGCATGCACGTACACGATCGCATCCATCAGTCGCTTGAAGAATGCGCGTTCCTCGGCTGCACTGTCGCGGGCCCGTTCAAAGGAAGCCTCCAGCGCTGTCTCCGCAGACGTAGTCCCTCTTCCACGCGGCCTGCTCGGTTGCTTCATGGTCAGATGCGATGAGGGCCAAGCGGGTACCCGGAGAACCAATCCGCCTCGATCTCGCTGCTCAGGTAGGGTCGTACGAAGGCCGACTGGGTCAGCGCTCGCAGCCGCTCTTCGTGCTCAGCAATCGCCTCGATGTCGCTGACGGTTGGATAGTGCCGCAGCAGTCGATATGCCTCTTGCCGCACCTCTTTAGGCACGGCTTGGCTGGCCGCTAGCTGCCTGAGGAACGCGCCCGCCTGCAGCACATTGCGGGTGCGCTCAGATGGCATCGTCATGACATCAAGAATGACTAGCACTAAGGAATGCTTAGCTTATCGCGTTTGTGGCCGGCCAGGGCACGGTGCAACTACAGACCTTGCGATTCCTGTATTAATGTAATATAATCAATAACTTAATTCGCATAAGTGAGCGTTATGTCCATGGAGTGAGGGCCAATAGGAACGAGCAGGTAGCCTGAGCCTTCCCATGATGGGAAGGTCAACAACGCGGGACGGATCACCACTCAACTTGCCTGTCGTTTGACCTTCCCACCGTGGGAAGGCTCATCGTGACACCGTCGGCAAACCGCCGATGCTTTTGGAGGGTTGTCCATGAATCTCGTTGTTGAAGGTATGACCTGTGGTCACTGTGTCCGAACGGTCACCCAAGCCATTCAGGCCCTTGACCCCCACGCCCAGGTGGTCGTCGATCTGGGCAGTGGCGTGGTCAAGGTCGAGGGCCTGCTTGCCGTAGAACAGGCGGTTGAGGCCATCCAGCGGCAAGGCTATGTGATCGCTGCGGTGCTCCCTTCTGAGGCTGGTACGCCGGCCGCCCCGGCCGTCGCATCCTCCTGCTGCGGCGGATGCCACCGCTGAGTCCGCGCGAGGGCTTGATCCTGATCAATGACAGTCGGCCCCAAGAGGGCTAGACTGGCCATCATGAGAGCTCGCACGTCCCCTGCCCTGATCTGCCCAGCGTCCGCAGGCGCTGCTTCGGGCGTGCGGGAGCTGTCATGGTGAGGCTGCTGAGGCGATGGCGGCGACCCCGTTCTCGTGCCCGACTGGCATGGCTGGGACTGTGGGCGCTGCTGCTGCAGCAACTCGCGCTGGTGGCTTACGCCTGTCCGCTGGAATCGGTGGAAGCTGGACAAGCGACCCTGATGGTCGGTTGCGAAGAGATGTCCACGCCGGATCCCGATGCTCCGGCGTTGTGCGACCAGCATTGCCAGCGCGATCACATCGCCACGGCCGATGCGAAGGCCCCTCAAGTGCCTTACCAGCCCGCGCTGGCCGCCTTCGCGCTGGTGCAGGCTCTGTTGCCACCGGTACACGCGCAGTTCTATCGGGATGTTCCGGTGTGCGTGTCCGATCCGCCTCCCCTGCAGCGCTTCTGTAGCCTGCTGATTTAAGCCCCCTCCTGGATTGACCCGTGCTCGTGCTGCATGCGTTGCAGCGCGCTCGTTGTCGTTTCCCGGAGGTCTTATGGAGATGTCTTTCTTCTTGCGTGCAAGGCGCAAGATGGCGTGTGGGTTCGTGTTTGCCCTGGCGCTCAGTGGTCCTGTGCTGGCGGCATCGCCCGCTATCCCGATCAGCTACACAAAAGCCCTACAACGGGCGCTTGCTAACGCCCCAACCCTGCAGGTGCGCCGATCGCAGATCGATGCCAGTACCGAAGAAGCCGCGCGTGCTGGCGCGCTTCCCGACCCACGTTTGATCGTGGGGCTGGCGAACTGGCCCGTCAGCGGACCCGATGCCTTCAGCTTGCGGGCCGATGAGATGACCACCCAGCAAATCGGTCTGATGCAGGAGTTTCCTGCGCGTGCGAAACGACGTGCCGAGCACGCGTTGGCGCAAGCGACGCTGGCGCAAGCGCGCTCACTGTCGATGGCCGAACAGCAGATGGTGGCCCAAGCGGCCGCGCTGGCCTGGATCGAGCTGTGGAGTACGCAGCAAGCCGTAGATGCGTTGGAAGGTCTGCGCGAGCCGGCCCGTATAGCCGAGCGTGCGGCGCGTGCTCGCTTGGCAGGCGGCACGGCCGGGGCCAGTGATGTGCTTGCCGCCCAGGCCGCCCTACTGCAGTTGGACAATCGCCTGGAGCAGGTACATGCGGAGCACGCCGCCGCGCAGGCCGGCCTGGCGCGGTGGTTGGGTATTGCACCAGAGGCGATCTTGGCCAGTGGTGCGGCACCGGATTTTTCGCAGTTGCCATTGGAGCCCACCCAACTGCTGGCCAAACTGGACCAACACACGCCACTACTGGGCTGGGAGGCACGCGAGAGCTTAGCCCAGGCCCAGGTGGATGCGGCCGTGGCCGAAACCCGCCCGGATTGGAGTGTGGAGCTCACCTACGGACGTCGCGAGCGCGCACCCGACGGCATGGCGCGCAGCGACATGCTCATGGTGGAAGTGGGTGTGGGCCTGCCGCTGTTCCAGAAGAACCGCCAAGCACGAGGCATCGCGGCACGGCGGGCCGAGCTGGAGGCGGTGTCCGCAGAGCGCGATGAGGCCCGGCGCATCCAAGCCGAGTCGGTGCAACGCGCGATAGCGCGATGGCGCGGGTTAACCGGCCAGTTGGAGCGCCAGAACACGCAGAGCCTGCCTTTGGCGCGCGATCGTGCACGCACGGCGTTGGCCGCCTACGGCGCCGGTGCCGACCTGCAGCCGTGGCTGGAAGCGCGGCGCGATGAGATCGAATTGCACCTGGAGAACGCCCGTCTGCTGGGCGAACAGGGCCGTGCCTGGGCGGCACTGGCCTATCTGCTACCCCATGAGGAGAACACGCCATGAGCCCGACCAAGACGCGTCTCACACAGCTCGCCGTGGCCCTCGGGTTGCTGGCGCTCGGCTTTGCCGGCGGCTACGCCTGGATGACTCGAACCTCTGATACCACCCCGCCCCCCGGCACGAGCGTCGCAGATCAAGCACGCAAGGTGCTGTACTGGTACGACCCCATGGCGCCGGAGCAGCGATTCGACAAGCCGGGCAAATCTCCGTTCATGGATATGGAGTTGCTGCCCAAATACGCAGATGAGGCCATAGGGGGCGGAACGCAGATCGATCCGCGCCTGCAGCAGAACGTGGGCATACGCACTCAGGAAGTGACGGTAGAGTTACTAGGGACTGCCGTACGCGTGCCGGGCACACTGACGTGGGATCTGACCCAGGAAAGCGTGATCAGTGCGCGCATGGAAGGCTTGATCACCCACGTGCAGGTAAAGGCGCCGTTTACCGAGGTTCGTCGTGGTCAAACGCTGGCCACCGTGCAGGCCCCGGCATGGAACGCGGCCATCGCCGAAGCACATGCCCTGAGCCAAGCTCAGTCCGCGGGCGCGCGTGAGCTGCAGGGTGCGGCGCAACAACGGTTGCGTTCGTTGGGTGTTCCTTCTGGCGCCTCGGCCAGAAGTGGCGTCGTGCTTAGCGCAGACCACAGTGGTGTCGTGACCGAGATCCTGGCACGCGAGGGACAGACGGTGATGCCCGGTACGCCACTGTTCAAGATCAATGGGCTGGACACGTTGTGGCTGGAGGCCTCGGTACCCCAGGCAGCGCTGGGCACCTTGCGGCCGGGGACCTCAGTGCAGGCCACGGTCAGTGCCTGGCCGGCAGAGCGCTTTGCCGGACAGATCCAGGCGTTGCTTCCCCAGGTCGACATGGCTAGTCGCACGCAGCGGGCGCGAATTGTGCTGCGCAACCCGCAGCGTCGGCTGGTGCCGGGCATGTTCGCCGAGGTTCTGGTGCAGCCCGACGCCGAGCAGGCCCTGCCAGTCGTTCCCACGGAGGCGCTGATCGCCACCGGGCGGGACAGCCGGGTCATCGTGCAGGATCCGGACGGGAGCTTCCGGCCAGTGCGGGTGAGTGTGGGACGTAGCGTGCAAGGGCGCACGCAGATCGTGGCAGGCTTGGCCGGTGGTGAACGCGTGGTCGTCTCGGGTCAGTTCTTGCTCGACTCCGAAGCCAGTCTCTCCGGTGCGTTGGAGCGCCTGGGTGCTGCACAACCGACACGCCCTGCCAGCGCATCAGGTGTGCACGAGCGCCATGACGCCGGGCACGAACCACGCACTGTCGTGCCGTCACCGTCCAGACAGCCGGCGCCTGTCGCGCCAGACACCTCCACCTCTACGCCGCCGCGCTGCCCGGTGCAGTACTGGTATGACCCGATGGTGCCGGAGAAGCATTTCGACAAGCCGGGCAAGTCACCGTTCATGGATATGCAGTTGGTACCCAAGTTCGGCCCCGCCGCAGCCGCTGATTGCCAGGCAAGCGAGGTCATGTCCGAAGCGATGGAGGGCACACCATGATCGCGCGCCTGATCCATGCTTGCATCGCCAATCGCGTGCTGGTGCTGGTTGCCGCCGCGCTGCTGGCGGTGGTCGGTATCTGGTCGGTAAAGAACACGCCGCTGGATGCGCTGCCGGACCTGTCCGATACCCAGGTCATCATCCGCGCGCAATGGGCGGGGCAAACCCCGCGCATCATCGAAGACCAGGTCACCTACCCGTTGGCCACCACGATGTTGTCCGTGCCGGGCGTGAAGGCGGTACGCGGCTTCTCCTTCTTCGGTGATTCATTCGTCTACATCCTGTTTGACGATGCCACTGATCTTTACTGGGCGCGCTCTCGAGTGCTCGAGTACTTGAGCCAGGTACGCGATCGACTTCCGCCGAATGTGAATCCGGCGCTGGGTCCTGATGCGACAGGACTGGGCTGGATCTACCAGTACGCCTTGGTGGATCGGACAGGTCAACGTGATGTGGGGCAGCTGCGTGCGTTGCAGGACTGGTTTCTTCGTTATGAGCTAAAAACCGTGCCGGACGTGGCTGAAGTAGCCAGTGTGGGCGGTGCGGTGCGCGCCTGGCAGATCCAGCCCGATCCGCAGGCGTTGGCGGCCCGTGGACTGACGGTGGCCGAGCTCATCGAGGCGGTGGATGCGGCCAACGGCGCTACCGGGGGCTCGGTGATCGAACAAGGCGAAGCCGAACTGATGGTGCGCAGCGAAGGCTACCTGCGCACACAGGAGGCGTTCGAACAGGTGCCGGTAACCGGCAACGACGGCATCCCCGTCCTGCTCGGCGAGGTGGCCACGATCAGTCGCGGGCCGGTCTTCCGTCGTGGTATCGCAGAGTTGGATGGTCAAGGTGAGGTGGCCGGCGGCGTGATCGTCCTGCGGACCGGCAAGGATGCCTTGGGGGCCATTCGGAACGTCAAAGCGCGACTGCAGGCGTTGCAATCCAGCTTGCCCGAGGGCGTGGAAGTGGTGCCGGTGTACGACCGCTCCGAGCTGATCCAGGATGCGGTACGCAACCTCACCCACAAGCTTGGCGAAGAGTTTCTGGTCGTAGCGCTGGTATGCCTGCTGTTCCTGTGGCACCTACGCTCGGCGTTGGTGGCCGTCATCACCCTGCCTTTGGGTATCCTGGCGGCCTTCATCGTGATGCACGCCCAGGGGATCTCCGCCAACTTGCTGTCATTAGGCGGCATCGCCATCGCCATTGGTGCGATGGTCGATGCAGCGGTGGTGATGATCGAAAATGCACACAAGCATCTGGAGCACTGGCGGGAGGCGCACGGCCGGGAACCTCAGGGTGAGGAGCGCTGGCAGCTGATGGCCCGCTCGGCGGCCGAGGTCGGACCGGCCCTGTTCGCCAGCTTGCTGGTCATCACCCTGTCTTTCGTGCCGGTTTTTGCCCTGCAGGCGCAGGAAGGGCGATTGTTCTCGCCTCTGGCCTACACCAAGACCTACGCGATGGCCGCCGCAGCAGGGTTGTCGGTGACCTTGATCCCCGTCTTGATGGGCTACCTGATCCGCGGCCGCATCCGCCCGGAACAGCAGAACCCCATCAATCGCATCCTGATCGCTGGCTATCGGCCCATCCTGCTGTGGGTCCTCAAACATCCCGGTGTCACCTTGCTGCTCAGCGGCCTGCTGCTAGTGCTCACCTTGATCCCCTTTAGCCGGTTGGGCAGTGAGTTCATGCCGCCCTTGGAAGAAGGCAGCCTGTTGTACATGCCCACGGCCCTGCCCGGCCTGTCCGCCGACAAGGCCCGTCAGTTGCTCCAGCTCTCGGGCCGGATGATCAAGACCGTACCGGAGGTTGAGCACGTGTTCGGCAAGGCGGGCCGTGCCGAAAGTGCGACCGATCCGGCACCGATCGAAATGTTTGAGACCACCGTGACCTTCAAGCCGCGGGATCAATGGCGCCCGGGCATGACCCCCCAGAAGCTACGCCAGGAGTTGGACGCAGCGGTCAAGATTCCCGGTCTGACCAACCTATGGGTCCCGCCCATTCGCAATCGCATCGATATGTTGGCCACCGGCATCAAGAGCCTGATTGGGATCAAGGTCTCCGGACCCGATGTGGAGCAGATCGAGCGCCTGAGCCAGCAGATCGAGCAGGTGGCCAAGACTGTGCCCGGCGTGAGTTCGGCACTGGCCGAACGCGTCACGGGTGGGCGCTATGTCGATGTACAGGTGCGCCCGGAAATCGCTGCACGTTACGGATTCACTCAAGGCCAACTCCAGCAACTGATTGCCACGGTCGTTGGCGGTGATCCAATCGGGGAAACGATCGAGGGGCGCGAACGCTATCCCATCGTCTTGCGCTACCCCCGTGGCCAGCGTGACTCGTTGCAGGCCTTGCAGGATCTGCCGCTGATCGCGCCAGGCGGTGTGCAACTGACCTTGAGCCAGGTGGCGGAGTTGTCAATCAGCCCAGGCCCGCCGATGCTCAAGAGCGATAACGGCCGGTTGGTGGGCTACATCTACGTGGATGTGGCCGATCGCGACTTGGGATCGGTGGTCCAGGACCTGCAAGCCGCGGTGCAGACCCAGGTGAGTTTGCCTGCCGGCTATGGTCTGGCGTGGTCGGGGCAGTACGAGTATCTGCAACGGGCTTTGGCACGCCTGCAATGGGTGGTGCCCGCGGCGTTGGCGATCATCTTCCTGGTCATCTGGATGGTGTTTCGCCGGCTTAGCGATGTATCCATCATCCTGCTCAGCTTGCCCTTGGCGTTGGTGGGCGGTTTCTGGTTGATCTGGGGGCTGGGCCATGCGATTTCGGTGGCCAGCATGATCGGATTCATCGCCCTGGGCGGCGTTGCGGCTGAGTTCGGCGTCATCATGCTGCTGTACCTGCGTCATGCCTGGGCGCAGCGCTTGGCCAGCGGTGCGCCGGAAGATGTGTCTACCCTGCAAGAGGCTATCTACGAAGGCGCCGTGCAACGGGTGCGCCCGAAGGCGATGACGGTAGCCGTCATCCTGGCCGGGTTGTTTCCGCTTTTCGTCGGTGCCGGTGCCGGCTCGGAGGTCATGCAACGTATCGCCGCGCCGATGCTGGGTGGCATGCTCACCGCACCGGTGCTCTCTATGGTGGTGATTCCCGCAGCGTTCTATCTAGTGCGGCGACGTGGATTGCGCGCGGCGCGGGGCGACCAATGAGAGACAGACTGAGCACTTGAGGTAAGTCCCCACAAAAAGACGCCAGTCATGGAAGAAGTCATGACTGGCGTCAAAGGGGAGAGTACCGCCTACATGCTTACTTATCAGTGCCCGGCGTGCGGGGAAATCTCAAAGCTCAGCGACGCCCGATCCGACACAAAATCCAAACCCTTTTGTGTAGAGGGCACCATGTGATTGGTGTGGATGTACCAGGTCTTGGCGGTGGTCACCTGGAAACTGGCTTGGCCTTGGGCATCGGTGCGCAGGAGCGTAGCGCTACCGTGCCCACCCTTGACCGGTGCGTCAGCACGATGACCGACGTACACGCGTAGGTTGGGCACTGGCGTGCCCTGCTGCAGCACCTGGAACGACAGCTGTTCGCCGACCTTCACGCTTCCAGGATTGCGGGCCAAGCGGATCCCAGCGGATAGCCCAGCGAGGCAGCGAAATCGTCGGTCAGTTTTGTGCCCACCTGTCCAATGGTACGAGCATGCTTGGTATAGCTATAGGTGACCCCTTTGGGAAACTTGCTCGCATCATAGGTGGCCAGGGTATCGGGCAAGTCTTCCAACTCCAGGTACTTGCCGAACTCGCTGGCCGTACGCGTGCTGGTGGAGGCCATCGTCGAGACCCCCAGCAGATAGGTGCCCTCGCCCGCCGGATGCACGGTGAGCTGGCTCTGCTTGCCGACCTCTTTCCAACTGGCCAAGTCCGGTGCAGCCTTAGCGCCGCCCTGACTCAGCGAAACGTCCTGTAGACGCGCTCGGGTGACTGCACCTGCACTTTCATCGAAGGTGCCATTGTTCACCAACGCTGTGTTCGCCTCGCCCGCTGCGGTGCCAGGCTTGGAGAAAGCGACAAACAGGTCGTGCGCACCGGCACTGCCGGCCACAGCGAACAGCAGTAGTGTGGCGGATAGTTGCGTGTTTCTCATGATGTGTAGCTCCTCGTGATCGTGGCTTACCAGTGGTAACCAAAGCGGACATTCCAGCGACGACCCAGCAAGTCGTACGTCATGGTGTCGGTGTCGGTGTTGGGGTTGTTCTTCACGAACGGCGCCTTCTTATCGAGCACTTTTTCAACGCCGGCGGAGATATCCCATTTCTTCCTGATGCCGTAGCTCAGTTGCAGGCTGTGGTACACCACGCTGGACACA
Organism: Stenotrophomonas maltophilia; assembly: GCF_001274595.1. GTDB lineage: Bacteria > Pseudomonadota > Gammaproteobacteria > Xanthomonadales > Xanthomonadaceae > Stenotrophomonas > Stenotrophomonas forensis. Next base: position 2,378,119 of record NZ_CP011010.1, on the reverse strand, counting down.
TGCGAGCCGATCGTGTCGGGCACGGCGATGATGTCGTCCGCGCTGCCGATGTACTGCGCCGAATAGACGCCGGTCCAACGGTTCTTGCCCATACGCAGTGAGCCCAAGCCACGCCACTGGGTGTAGCTACCCAAGCCGCTGGTGATCTTGCCGGCGTACTCAATGGTGGTGGCCCCGGGCGTGAGCGCCCCCAACCCACGCGGGGTGAGTCTGGAGGTCCTGGAAGCCCTGCTGGATCTGGTCATGGCCTCGGGCAAGGTACGTGTGGTCGACGTGGCGGAACTGTGTCCGCCCCTGGATCCGGATCAAGCCACCGCACGTGTGGCCGCGCGTTTGATCCACCGAATGGTCAGTGCGCAGGCTCAGTGAAGTGATATCGGCTGGCAAAAGGCAGTGAGCTAATGGGAACGCTCAGCCAGCAACTGCTTCATTTGCGCGATCTCCTGTGTCTGCGAGGTAATAATGTCCTGGCAGAGCTTCACCAACTCAGTATCCTTCAGACGATTCTCCTCACACATCAGGATGGCGCCAGCGTGGTGGGGAATCATCGAACGGATGAACTGCTTGTCAGTGACCGCTGCTTGAGTGCGAATGCCCCACCAGCAGAACAGCATGAACGCCACCGTCAGACCAGCCAGAATCAGATTGCGTCGGCGATCGGGGTACATGCTGGACATTAGCCACAGCTCGATCAGCAGCATGGGAGCGGCCATCAGGCCCGCCATGTAGAACTGGTTCACGTTGTTATAGACGTTAGCCCACTGATCGACCATTGCGTACATCAATGCGTACATGGCCACGAAAGACAGGCCCATCATCAACAACAGGCGGCCGTAATGGCCTTGATGCCCTTGTTGTGCCTGGTGGGCAGGTTGGTGTGAGGCGTGCGGTTTTGCGTGCTGGGACTGCGGGTCTTGCGCGTTTTCGTGCGTACCGTGCGAAGAGGACATAACAATCTCCGTGGGAATGGCAGAACGGCGGAAGAACCCGGGAACTGTTGGAACAGCTCCCGGGCTGAGAACACTTACATACCCTTGCCGGCAGCGAATTCCTGCGGGCTCAGCTTGCCATCTTTGTTGCTATCGAGCATGCCAAAGTGCGGCGCCAGCTTGTGCTTGGCCAGTTCTTCCTTGGACAGCGAGCCGTCCTTGTTGGCATCGAGCTTGGTGAAATCGGCATCGGCCGCCGCCGGCTTGTGCTGACCGTGGTCGGTGGTGGGCGTGGTGGTCTGGCCGCCGGCGAAGGCCGCGCCCGCCATCAGGAACAAGGCCATCATCGAGAGGGAGGCATAACGCTTCATTGCAGTACTCCTTGTGGGATATGAGCCATCAGTGACAGGAATGGCCGCGCGCAGGCTCATCGGCGCGGTCAGGGTGGGGGGTGGCAACAACGGTGGAGCCGGACAAACGCAGGGCATTGGTGACCACCGAAACCGAGCTCAGGCTCATGGCCAGGGCCGCCATCATCGGACTGAGCAAAAGGCCGAAGCTGGGATACAGCAAGCCGGCGGCGATAGGCACGCCGATGGCGTTGTAGACGAAGGCGAAGCCCAGGTTCTGCTTCATATTGGCCACCGTCAAAGACGAGATGGCACGGGCTTGCACGATGCGCCTCAAATCACCCTTGACCAGGGTGAGCTGGGCGCTGGACATGGCCACATCCGTGCCCGTCCCCATCGCGATGCCCACATCGGCTGCCGCCAGGGCCGGCGCATCGTTGATGCCATCGCCAGCCATGGCCACGCGACGACCCTGGGCTTTGAGTTGCTGGACCAGGTCGGCCTTGTCCTGCGGCTTGACGCCACCACGCACATCCTCGATGCCCAGCGTGCGCCCCACGGCCTCGGCCGTCGCCTGTGCGTCACCGGAGGCCATCACCACGTGCAGGCCATCGGCACGTAGCAGGTTCAAGGCAGGCAAGGTCGTGGCTTTGATGGGATCAGCCACCGCAATGGCGCCGGCCAACCGACCATTGACCGCCAGGAACATCACGCTAGCGCCTTCTTTCCGAAGACGCTCGGCGCTGCTTTGCAAAGGTGCTACATCGGCGCCAACCGACGCCATCAGGCTTTGGTTGCCGAGCACGACATCCTGATCGGACACGCGCCCGCGGACGCCTTGGCCGGTGAGCGAATCAAAATCTTGGGCGGCCACCAGGTTCAAGCCACGTCGCTGGGCTTCAGCCACGATGGCCTCGGCCAAGGGGTGCTCACTGCCCTGCTCCAAGCTGCCGGCCAAACAAAGGATCTGATCGGCGTCGAAGCCGGCGTTGGAGAGCGTGTCGCGAAAGGCTGGACGCCCCTCGGTCAACGTACCGGTCTTGTCCACGATCAACGTGTCGATCAGACGTAGCTGCTCGATCGCCTGAGCATCGCGGAACAGGACCCCGACCTGCGCAGCGCGGCCAGTGGCGACCATGATCGACATGGGGGTAGCCAAACCCAAGGCACACGGGCAAGCAATGATCAGAACCGATACGGCATTGAGGACGGCAAAGGTCCAGGACGGTTCGGGTCCAAACAGACCCCATCCGAAGAACGTGAGCACCGCCGTGGCCAGCACGGCCAGGACAAACCAGTACGCCACCTTGTCCGCCATACGCTGCATCGGCGCGCGGGAGCGCTGGGCTTGGGCTACCAACTGCACAATCTGCGCCAGTACCGTCCCGGATCCGACTTTGTCCGCCCGGATGACTAAGGCGCCCGTCCCGTTGAGCGTGGCGCCTATAACGTGATCACCGACAGCCTTCTCCACCGGAATGGGTTCACCGGTCAGCATCGACTCATCGACACTGGCGCGGCCTTCGATGACTTCCCCATCGACCGGCACCTTCTCGCCCGGTCGTACTCGAAGCAGATCACCCACGTGCACGTGATCCAGCGCAACGTCCTCTTCGCCCCCATCGGGTTTGACGCGGCGAGCCGTCTTGGGCGCCAATCCCAGCAGGGACTTGATGGCCGCCGAGGTTTTGGAACGCGCCCGCAGTTCCAGCAGCTGTCCGAGCAGGGTGAGCGAGACGATGACCGCTGCCGCCTCGAAGTAGACCCCTACCCGTCCATGCTCGCGGAAAGAGTCCGGAAACAGGTCCGGTGCCACGGTGGCCACCACGCTGTAGCCAAACGCGGCGGCCACGCCGATGCCGATCAGCGTCCACATGTTGGGGCTGCGATTGCCGATGGACTGTAGGCAGCGCTCAAAGAAAGGCCACCCCGCCCAGAGCACCACCGGGGCGCTCAGCACGAGCTCAATCCAGGTACGCGCCTGCGTGGACAAGCCGGGCAGACGGTGTCCCAGCATGGCCAAGACCAGGACGATCAACGTCAAAGGCAACGTCCACCAGAACCTTCGGGTGAAATCGCGTAACTCTGGATTGTCGTCCTCCTCCAGCGAGGGCATCTCCGGCTCCAGCGCCATGCCGCAGATCGGACAGGTGCCGGGACCTGGCTGACGAATCTGCGGATGCATCGGGCAGGTGTAGACCGTGGCGTGGGTACCGCTGGGTTGGGCCACCGCTGCTGGGGCGGTCACTTCAACTTGCTGGGGAGCATCGTCCGTATAGCGGACGGGATTGGTGATGACCCGTCCATCCGCAGCCTCGACAGGGGCTGCGCCTGCAGAATGGTGATGGTCATGGGACGACGGTGAGTTCATGCCGATGCTCGCTTTAGTGGGGATGGACTGCCAAGGCAGTGTGCCATTGCGGGTTACACAGCTATTCGGGGCTGAGCGTCCCGAGCACTGAAACAACAATCAGGATCAAGATGGCCAGCGCGGCCTCAGCCGTAACACTCTGCCGCAAAGCCCGCACCTCCTGCGCGGGATCTCCGCTGGTCAGCGCTCGTTCCAAGCGCGGCACCAGCGTCCATCGGTGCAGCGCTCCCAAACCCAGCATTCCAGCGAACAGGGCCAGTTTGAAAAGCAGCAACTTCCCGTAGGTGCTCTGGAACAGGGCCGAAAACGACCACGCGGTGAGATCCCCGTAGTGCGCGATGCCGGACACGATGAGCGCACCAACGAAGATCGTTCCCAGCGTCGAAAAACCATGCAGAAAGTCATGCGTTGATCGCAGACGCCCGCTGCCGTTCGTCTCTTTGCCGCGCAGCAGCATGGCAAGGAACATCAGGACCGCTGCGATCCAGCCGCCTGCCGCGAGAAGATGGACGATGCCTGCAGCAAGCCGGACCGCGCCTGCCAAGCCCTCGCCAGCGGCGGCGTGGCCGTTCCATGCCAGCGAAGCGAGTGCGCCGCCCGCCAGCATCGCCCCCAGCGGGAAGGCGGTCTCCACCTTCCCGCGGCGACGATGCCATCCGAGCACGAACATCAGGGCGACCAGCAGCGCGCCTCTCGCCATGGCTGCCCGGCCCGCGGACGTCTCGAGCAGATACCAGCCAAGCGATGCGCGATCAACCTCGGCAAGCGGCATTCCCATGATGCCCGCGGTCTTGAAGACGACATCGAGCCCGGTGAGCACGAGACCGGCTACGGCACCCGCCAATAGAACGCCCATGAGTGACCACCCGGCCAAGGCGTCGGCGAGTGCCGATCGACGCGACCCGTACCAACCGAAGAGTGGAACCCCGAAAAGAACCATGATGACAAGGTATTCCAAGAATCTCAGTGCATAAGCCGACAGGTCGAACATTCGCGACTCCTCAGCGCACCGTGAAGCTGAAGCTGCCCGGCATGGGGTGGTTGTCACCACCGACGGCGCGGTATTCCACGGTATAGACGCCCGGAGCCAGCGGTCCAGGCAACTTGGCACGCAGGGTCTTGCCGTTGTTGACGATCTCGGTCGTGAAATTCTCGATCGGCATGGTGGAACTGCCGTGCTTCATGAGCAACTTGAGACGCGACGCCCGCGGAATCAATGTCTCGTTGAACACGAGATCGATCTGGCCTGGCGAGGCCACCACCGCATTTGCCGCCGGTGTGGACTGCTGCAGCGCGGCGTGGGCGTGCGCGACCTGCAGCGAAAACTGCCCGGCCGCGATTGCGAGGACGAGCGCGAAGGAGCGAATGACGTTGGACGACTTCATATGGATAAATCCTCATTGGAATGTGATGCAAAGCCCGTTCGGGAGGGGCCGCGCTGTGTTCGATGCGACAAGCGTTAGATGTCGGACTGTCACTGAAACCACGATTTGTCGGATTTTCTTGATACTTCCGCTTTCGCGAGACGAGGATCCCACCGGCTCAGGCGGGATCCTCGACGCATTACGCTGCCATGGCGCTGCAGCTTTCCGCGCAGCGGCGACAAACTTCGGCGCAGCGCGTCATCTCAGGGTCGTTCATGGCGTCGCATGCATCGGCGCACTGGCGGCAGATCTCCGCGCAGGCACCGCAAACCACGTCGTGAACGCTGGCACCGCGCAGCATCGCGTCGGCACTGGTTGCGCAGGTATCGGCACACGTCGCCAACAGGGCGATGTGCTCCGGGGCCGCGTGAACACCTCCTTTGGTCAGGCAGTAGTTGATGGTCTCCAGGCAGATCGCATGGCATTGCGTGCAGTTGTCGATGCACTCGTTCATGGCCTGGGGCCGGTGTGCTGCGGAATGGTGAGTCATGTAGTTCTCCTTCTTCCTCGCGGGCGAGAATCGGCGCGCCCGCAACACCGTCCCCTGTTGCTGCGACGGATCAGTGCTGTGCGAACGGTTCAGTGGTTCCGTCGCGATGGATCAGCTCGACCGTGAACGGCTGCTGGCGTCCCTCCGGGACCTCCATGCCCGGAGAACCAAGCGGCATCCCTGGGAGGACCAGGCCGCGTGCGTTCGGCTTTTCTTCGAGGAGACGCTTGATGTCCGCGGCCGGAACGTGGCCTTCGATGACGTATCCGCCGATCTCGGCCGTGTGGCAGGAGCCCTTTGCATAGGGGACACCCAACCGCTCCTTGACCAGACCCAGGTCATCCATGTCGTGCACATCCACGGTGAATCCCGCCTTCTGCACGTGGTCGATCCAGACACCGCAGCACCCGCAGGTCGGGGTCTTGTGGACGGTCATGCGTGGCAGGGCTGCTGGAGTCGCGTCGGCTGATTGGACGACAACCTGTGCGGAGGGCGAGGTTGTGGGTTGCGCGGATGAAGCATCCTGGGTGCAAGCACCCAGACCAGCCACGGCAAGGACCACAAAAGTCAGACGGTGCAATGTGAGCGTAGTCATTTCAATCTCTCGACTCAGCGCTTGGTCCGCGAGGACCAGTGGATGTGGACGATCCGCCAGCCGTCCGCGGTCTCCTTCAGCACCATCGTCTCGTCGCTCTGGACGGTCAGTGGCTGGCCGTCCTTCTGGGCATGCAACTCGCTTTCGGTTCCGACCCACGCGAACTCGCCAGCGGCTCGTGCGCGCTGACGGAGCAGCTGGCGATGGGCGCTCTTGAGGAACGCCGCATCGCTGACTGCGTGATGGCCCATGTATTCCTCGCGGCTGCGTTCGGCGCCCCCGGACTCGAGGATGAGAACGTCGGCAGCGAGCAGGGCTTCGACCGTGGCCAGATCGCCGCTAGACAGGGCCCTGTTGAAACGCTCCGCTACGGCGACCGCGGCCTCTGCAGTGACTGGGACGTCGACGTCCGCAGATGCCGCGGCAGCGGGGTGATGTGCGTGCGGCTGTGTCGCCTGCGCCATTGCGGGGGACACGACGGCCAGTGCCAGTGCGAGGGTGAACGAGATTGCTGTTGCGTTCATTGCGTGGGCTCCAAGGAGATCAATGGGTGTGCGCATGGCCGTCATCGGCCACGGGCGTGTGTGGTGCAGGGTGCGACTCCACCTTGCCGTCGGGATGGCCGTGGCTCACCAACCCGACTTCCGTGTCGCTGGGTGTCGGGCCGTGGTGATCGTCGTCCACGCCCGGCGGGTGCGCATGCGGCATGGAGTTGTTGCCCGGCTCGAATAAGGCAGGGTGATCCTCGGCCTTTTCGTCGTCATGGTGGCCTTGCGTCTCGCCGCCGCCATGCGAATGGCCCTCGCTGCTGTCGACAAGTTCCTTGTACGCAGTCGCGTCCAGCGTGGGCAACTTCTGCAGGAAGGCCGACATGTTCCATATGAACTCATCGTCCATGCTGCCGCCCCAAGCGGGCATGCCGCTGGCCTTGATGCCGTGCTTGATCACCCAGAACGCCTCAGCTGGAGCGACCGGCTGTTTGCTTAGGTTCGGTGGCGCGGGGTACAGGCCCTTGCTCATCTCGGTGGCCGCCGCGTCTGGTGAAAGATGGCAGGTCACGCACATGGCGTTGTAGTTGCCCGCACCCTGGCGGATACGCTCAGGATCATCAAGGTTCGTGGGTAGCTGAAGCTTGGCGGCGCGCACCTCAATGGAACGCTCGCGCGCCGTTTCAAGTAGCGCATACACCGGGCGACTATGCGGATCGTCGGCGGCCACGTTGTACACGCCCAGAGAGACCGTGGCGGTTGCGACCACCGCAACCAATGCCACGCCGGCACCGAGCCATACCCACATCTTTTTGTTGGATTTCATTGTCAGTTCCCCTTAGAACCAGGTACGAAGGCCGATGACCACGCGCGTGTCTTCAAAGGACTCGCCATGCTCGCGTCGCATGTCTGCGGTATTGCCAAACGCGCGCTCGTACACCACGCCGATGTAGGGAGCGAACTTTCGGGTGAACTCATAGCGAAGTCGTAGCCCCGCCTCAGCGGCACTCAGACCCGAACCTATCCCGCGCAATGGATCGTTCTTGCCATAGGCGGTGACTTCCACCAGCGGCTGCAAGATCAGCCGGTTGGTTAGCAGCAATTCGTACTCGGCCTCGACATTGGCGGCAGTCTGGCCCCCTTCGCCGAGATAGGCTGTGGCGGACACTTCGAACTTCATCGGCGCCAAGCCCTGTACACCGATAGCGGCGAAGTTCTGCGATGCCCCAGGCTTGAAGTCATGACGCACACCGGCCACCACATCCCACCACGTGGAGATACTGCGGCCGTAAAGCACTTCCAGATCAGCCGACTCGGTCTGACCATCCGTGCGTTCGCCTTCACTGCGGAGCCAGACGCGATTGAGGTCCGTACCGATCCAGCCCTGGCCCTCCCAGCCCAGCCCGGTGCCCGGATCGACATCCCAGGTTTCCAGGCGATTGAGCAGCACGTAGCTCTTGATCGAGTTGTCATGCACCGGATGCGCGTGTTCCGGCGCGATGGCCGCCTTGCGATCCGCGTCCGTCACCGCGGGAATCGGGGTGCGCGGCTGCGTTGGCGCTGCAGGCCCGTGTCCCATCTGACTGTGGTCCATGCCCTCCATCGATTGCATTCCCGCTTCTGGTGTAGCGGGCGCGGGCGAATCATGGCCCATCTGCGAATGGTCCATCCCCTGCATCGCAGGCGTGGCCGTGCCGGAGGTGTCGGCTGCAGCGGGCTGTGCCATCTGACTGTGATCCATGCCCTGCATCGACTGCGCCTGCGCTGTGGGCGCCGCAGGTGTGCTCGCGGGCGAGCCGTGCCCCATCTGCGAATGGTCCATGCCCTGCATGGCAGGCTCGGCTGCGTTAGCCTGCGGCTCGGCGTGGCCCATCGCCGCATGATCGATCGTCGCTTCGCTCGTCTTGGCCGGTGTTGCAGGCTTTTGGGCTGGCGCAGGTTTTGATGTCGGTGCCTGATGTGCAGAGTGATCCTGAGTCTGGGTCTGCGCGCCCTGCTCCATCTGCATGGAGCCGTGCTGCATAGATTGGGCGCTGGCCGCATTGGCCAGGGCCAGCGAGATAGCCGTCAGCGCAGTCAGGGTGGTATCGCGTCTATTGATGTTCATTCGTCGACCCTCACCGTGCGCATCATTCCGGCTTCCATGTGATAAAGCAGGTGGCAATGGAACGCCCAGCTGCCCAACGCATCGGCACGCACGCGATACGTGCGTCGGCTACCTGGCGGCATATCCACCGTGTGCTTGCGCACCATGAAGTTGCCGTTGTCGTCCTCCACGTCACTCCACATGCCGTGCAAATGGATGGGATGGGTCATCATCGTGTCGTTAACCAATACGATGCGCATACGCTCGCCGTAGTTCAGCCGCAGCGGCTCGACATCGGAAAACTTCTGACCGTTGAAGCCCCAGGAGAATTTCTCCATGTGTCCGGTCAGATGCAGCTCGATCTCGCGACCGGGGTCGCGTCCGTCAGGGTCTTCAAAGGTGCTCTTGAGCATGGAATACGTCAGCACATGACGGCCGTTATCGCGCAGGCCATTGCCCGGATCATCCAAGCGCGAACTCACGCTCATGGCTTGGTTGTCCAACAGGGGATTGTTGGTCTCGCTAGCAGGGTGTGATTGCATGCCCCCGTGCTGCATGCCTGCCATGGCACCATCGCCGGCGGCGGGCATCGCATGGCCTGCATGGGCCGAGGTCGCGTTACCGCTGACAGGTGGGGTCATGCCAGGCATGCCCATGGCCGCACCACAGCCGCCTTCCATGCCCTTGCTGCCGCCAGACATATCCATCGACCCATGATCCATGCCCATGTCTGCCATCGTCAGCAGCGGCCGGGGATCCACAGACGGAACGGGCGCGCGTAATCCTTCGCGCACAGCGAGCGTGCCGCTGATGTAGCCGGTGCGACCGGAGTCTTGGGCAAAGATGGTGAATGCGTCCTGCCCGGAGGGCTCCACGATCACATCGAAGGTTTCTGCTACCGCGATGCGGAACTCGTCGACGGAAACCGGATGGACATACAAGCCATCTGCCGCCACCACGGTCATCTTCAGCCCCGGAATACGCACATCGAAGTACGTCATGGCAGAGCCATTGATGAAACGCAGGCGCACCTTCTCGCCACTGCGGAACAAACCGGTCCAGTTGCCCAGTGAGGTCGTGCCGTTCATCAGGTAGGTGTAGGTGTTGGCGTTGACGTCGGACAGGTCCGTGGGCGTCATCCGCATCACGCCCCACATCTTGCGATCTTCCAACGTGGCCGACAGGCCGTTGCGCTTCACATCGCGCGCAAAATCGCCGACCGTGCGCTTGTAGTAATTGTCATGGCCCGGCATCTTCTTCAAACGATCGAACAGGGCCGTCGGGTCCAGGTCTGTCCAATCGCTCAGCATCACGACGTAGTCGCGATCGAAACTGAAGGGCTCCGGCTCCAATGGGTCGATGACGATCGGGCCATAGAGCCCGGCTTGTTCCTGGAACCCTGAGTGGCTGTGGTACCAGTAGGTTCCGCCCTGATGCAGGGTGAACCGGTAGTGGTAGGTCTCACCACGTCCGATACCGTCAAAGCTCAGACCCGGCACGCCGTCCATGTTGGCCGGCAAAATGATGCCGTGCCAATGGATGGAGGTGTCCGCGCCATGGATGGAGTTAGCGGGCAATGCATTAGAGACGCGCAAGTTGACCGTGGTGCCTTCCCGCCACCGCAGCAACGGCGCCGGAACGGACCCGTTGACCGTGATCGCGGTGCGGGTCTTGCCGGTGAAGTTCATCGGCGTCTCGCCAATGGTCAGGTCAAACTCAGTGCCCGATAGTACGTTGGGTTGTCCCGGCCCCTTGAGCGCCCAACTGGCTTTGGGCCAGAAACCTAATCCTGCGACTGCGCCTCCCAAGGCCAAGCCTTGGACAAATCGCCGCCGCGAAGGCAGCAGCGGTCCACCGCGTGGACCACGAAAATCATCATGCGACATGAAAATGCTCCAAGCGTCGTGTTGCCACCGGCGGGCGGTGGTACAGAGCGGGCGGCTGGCCTAAACAGGCATGCAAGCCACACCAACGGCGCCATTGCGGCGCCTAGGGACGCTTAGCCGATCGGTGGTCGGATCAGATGAGGCAAGGCAGGTGCCGCATGCCCTAGGGGCAGCGGCATGACATCCAGGCCCAAGGCCAGTTGCACCGAAACATGCAGGCGCGCAGGAAGTGCGCTCGCGCAAGCGTGTACGCAGGCGCACCGGCACGCAGAAGACTTGCAACAGTCGGGACCGGCATGGTCGCCATGCCCAGTGCCAGCCTTTTCAATCGATGTGGCATCGGGATGATGCTCAGCACTGTGATGGGCGAAGCAGTCTTCGTCGACTTGCACCGCGGCAGCCACTTCGCTGGCCTGCTCTTCCATGACCGGGTTCATACTGACGGACGCAAACGCCGACCACGCGCCGTTAAGCACGAGCATGGCGATCAGGAACAGTCGCAGTAGAAGTGAGGAGGCTGACACGGGCGACATGGTATATCACTTTAGACAAGGCGCGTGTGTATCGGTCGTGAACATAATCTCAAGTAAGCCTGAGATGTCGCGACTTGTCAGTCGCACTAGCCGCGGACACTGCAGCTCCCTCCAGAAGCGCCCAAAGGGCGGGTTGAGGCGAAGAGTTGCCCATAGGGCGAGCGCTTGTTCGGTTTACTTCTCGGGCGTGGCCTCGATCAGCTTCACCAACTCGCGCTTCTGCTGCTTGCTTAGCGAGCCCCAGCGCAGGAGCAACTTGGCCAGCAGATCATCGTCGGTGTAAAGGAAGGCGGCGGGGATCCCCAACGCTTGGGCCAACCGCTCAGCAATCTCCAGCATGGGCTCGTGCTTGCCACGCTCGTACTGGTTGATTCGGGGGCTGGCCACGTGAGGATCCAGACCGGCCCGGATGCCCAACTCCTTCTGCGACAAACCCGTGTGCAGGCGGGCTTGTTTGAGGCGTCGAGCGAAGGTCGGTGTTGAGTCGACGGACAAAGTCACGCGCGCACCCCATGGAGACCCCATAAGGATGGCGGATGTACCCTGCCTTGCATACTAACATATTCTTAGCTTTGAGGCAACCGGCGACACCGGTAGCGCCGCCCCCCCCCCAGGAGCCACGCCGCTCCCTCATCCCCGGAAACCGCATGCCCGGAACCTCGTCAATGACGCCATCTGGGGTCGCCAGCATCGAGGAGTTGGGCCTTCGTGGCACCCTTTTCCTAGCCGCACTGTTAGCCGCGCAGCTACGACGCCTACCGGTGGCGCCCACACGCCGCTCCACCTTGCTGGTGCTGGACACGCTGCGAGACTTGGCCTTGATCCAAGTTCCCTGGCCAGCGGATCGATGGCAGATCCGCCCCGATGCCGAGGTCACGCCCATCGAAGATCTGCAATGGGCTTTCGCCTGGTCTACCCACGAGCGCAGGCACCTGCTCCCGGTGCTGGAAGACCAACTCGGCTATATGGCACACGATGTAGACTTGGCGGACGCGAAACTGGAGCTGTGGGATGAACTTGCACTCTGGGAGACCGAGCAGTTTCTGGAGCAGCAATTGCTCAAACATCACTTCGACCCAGGCTGGGCACGTGATGTGGGGTTCGTCTTTCAATCCGGACCGCGGGGCTTGCCGATCGCGCGGTGGCGTTACTGCTGCTGGGCGGCGGTACGCCAAGGTGCCTCGGTGGCGATGCGTCTTGGCGTGCACGACAGCGCCCATGTGCGGGAAGCCATCTTTCAGGAGGTCCAGAAGCGCCTGCGCTACCTGATGACCAGTTCGCCCGAGCAAGGCATGTTCAAGCCCTATCATTTGGCACCGGAGTCCTCAGTAGCCAAACTGTTTGTAGATTGGGTCGTCCCTATGGAATGGGCGTACTGGACAGGTGAGCGCCACCCCAGCCGCTAGCAGACAAACGAGCAGCCTCGTCAGTCGGCTCCCCCATCTTGCGCATGGCCGCGCCGAGTTTTCTTCACCGCATTTTGTGCTGGCGTCAGTTGATTCAGTAGAGGCTCTAGCGCTTCAAGACGTGCATTGGCACGCAACGCATCGGCTTCAGCGCTCTCGCGGCGCTCACGCTCCCGCGCAAGGGTGTCTTGAACTTGAGCTAGCTCGTTGCGCATGGTATCCAAGGTCTTGGCGTCAGTCTTCCAGCGCTCCTGCAGTGCCAAATAGTCCGTCGCGGTCTGGCGCAACGCCACGACCTCGCTGTGTTGGCCTTCGTGGGCCTGTCGTAGCTGGGCAAGCTCACGCTCAATCCGCCCGTGGCGCTCCAGCCATTGACCATTGTCGCGGTTCAGCACCAACAGCTCCTGATTCTTCGCGCCCAAGGCTTCATTGGCCTGACGTAAGGCTACTTGCAGCTCTTGGACCTGATGCTCGTGACGGCGAAGCTCTTGCTCACGCTGCTCTTTGGTTGAAGTGCGGTAGTGCTCAAGCGCTTCCCGGGCATGGGCATGCTTGTCCTCCAGAGAACGCGTATGCGCCTCATGATCAGCCAGCCGCACCGTCATGCCAGCGATGCGCTCGTTCAACTGGGCGATTTCCGCGATCCTGTCACCTAGATTCTGTTGAAGGAGGGCGTGAGCAGCTTGCTCTTGGTGCAGGCTTGCTTCGGTGCGCTGCAGCCGACTGCTCAAGGCGGCAGCCTCCTCTTGGGCACCGGAAAGCGCCTGTTGCCGACTGTGGAGCTCAGCCTGATGGCGCTCACGCTCCTGGGTGAGGATGGCCTCTGCTTCCTCCTGGAGCCGCGAGGCCAAGCGCGCAACCAAGTCCTGCAAAGCATCACTAACGGCTACCGTCCTCGCCGGACCGCCGCCTTCCTCTCCTTCCAGTTCACGCAAGTAGCGGTGGATCGTGGTCTTGGAGCCCGTGTTGCCCAAGGCCACTCGCACCGCGTCGACTGACGGCTTCTTGCCTTGGGCCAGCAGCGCGTCGCGCGCCTTCTGGACGTCACTCTTATAGAGTCCTGCGCGCGCCATCGTGCCACCCCACTTTATTTCGTAATGTATTACATACCATGTAATTACATACTATTAAAGCAGGTAGACGACCGCTCGTCGGCGAAAATAGTTATACGGGATAATATTGAATTATCCCGCGTAAGGCGGATTCTGACCCTTCCCGGCGTCCCAAGCAGTACGAAACCGCCCAGGGCCGGCGATCGCTGGGTAGTATGGCCCAGAGCGGAAAGGAGGCCAGCCAGGGTGCAGGCAGGCTCCGCCACCGAGCCCGTTGGCCATCAAAGGACTGTGCATGCCGATCGAACGTATCGTCATCGACAACTTCAAGTCGTTTCGCCATCTGGACCTGCCCCTCAATGCCCACATGAACCTGGTGGTGGGCGACAACGAGGTCGGTAAATCCACCCTGCTGGAGGCCATCCACGCGGTGGTCACCGGCCAGCTGCATGGGCGCAATCTTGCCTACGAGCTCACGCCCTACCTGTTCCACCAGCCCACGGTGCAGGAGTACTTGGGAGCGCTTGCCACGGGCACGCCGGCCTCGCCGCCACGGATCTCCATCGAAGCCTATCTGGGCGCCGACGCCGCGCTGGCGTCGTTACGCGGCACCAACAACTCCCTGCGTCTGGATACCGCCGGCATCCGGCTGCTGGTCGAGCTCAACGACGACTACCGCGAGGAGTTCAACGCCTACCTGCAGCAGCACCAGGGCGCGGTCAGCCTGCCGGTGGAGTACTACACGGTGCGCTGGTACTCCTTCGCCAACAATGGCGTCACCGCCCGTAGTATTCCGTTCGACTCGACCATCATCGACACGCACGGCATCAAGACCTTGTCCGGTGCCGATCGCTATATCGCCGGCATCATCGAGCAGGCACTGACGCCTGCGCAGCGCGTCTCGCTGTCGCTGAGCTTCCGCCGCATGCGGCAGAGCTTTTCCGAAGAAGCGGATGTGGCAGCGATCAATGCCTACTTGACCGAGCACACCGGGGACATCAGCCACAGGGCATTGACGGTAGGCGTGGACACATCGCCGCGCTCAACGTGGGAAACCAGCCTGTCACCCTACCTGGATGAGCTCCCGTTCACCCAGGCCGGCAAGGGCGAGCAAAGCGCGGTGAAGATGAAGCTGGCGATGCACGCGGCCGGCGCGGCTCACGTGCTGCTGATCGAGGAGCCGGAGAACCATCTGTCCTATTCCAGCATGACCCAGCTGATCGACAAGATTGCGGCCCTCTCCACCGCCCAGCAGGTGATCATCGCCACCCACAGCAGCTTCGTGTTGAACAAGCTGGGCGTGGACAACGTGATCCTGTTCAGCGCGCAAGGCCAGATGAAGCTGGACCAGCTGCCCAGCGATACCCACGACTATTTCATGAAGCTGCCGGGCCACGACACGCTGCGGTTGATCCTGGCCAAGCAGGCGATCCTGGTGGAAGGCCCTTCCGACGAACTGATCGTGCAGCGTGCCTACAGTGACCATCACGGCGTGGCGCCGATGGCTCACGGCGTAGACATCATTTCGGTCAAGTCGTTGGCATTCAAACGCTTCTTGCAGATTGCCGATCGACTGAGGATTCAGGCCAAGGTGATCACCGACAACGACGGTGATATCGCAGTTGTGCAAGAGCGCTATGCCGAGCACATCAACGCGATCTATTACGATTCCGACGAGAGCGCCCCTTCGCTGGAAGAGCAGCTGATCAAAGCCAACTCGCTGGCCGAACTCAATACCGTGCTGGGCAAGGCCTTTGCCGATGAGGTGGCGCTGCTCAAGTACATGAAGGGCCATAAGACCGATACGGCCTTGGCGATTTTCAATAGCCCGCACTCGATCAGGTTCCCGGACTATGTCCAGCGTGCCATCACCTAACCGGGTCCTGCTCTCGGCAGCCGGCTCGGGCAAGACCACGTTGCTGGTCCGGCAGGCCTTGGAGCGACCTGGGCGCCGCATCGCGATTGTCACCTACACGCTGGAAAACCTGGAAGAGATCCGGCGCTCGTTTGAGGCCCACGCAGGCGCGGTCCCCGCGCATGTCACCTTGCACAGCTGGTATGGCTTTCTGCTGCGCCAGTGCATTCGCCCGTACCAGGCTGCGCTTTGCCCTGAGCCTCGCATCGAGACCATCCTGTTCGTAGAAGGTGTCACCAACAACCGCGCCCCACGCACCCAGGTGGCGCGCCACTACCTGGCGGGCAACCGGATGTATTCGGACCGAGCGGCCGATTTCGCTGTGCGCTGCGATGAGCTGACCCAAGGCCAGGTCGTGGCGCGATTGGCGGCGATGTACGACGAGCTCTACATCGACGAAGTCCAGGATCTGGCCGGCTTTGATCTGGATCTGGTCGAACGGCTGTTGAAGAGCGAGATTGCCATCACGTTGGTAGGCGATACGCGCCAAGCCACGTATGCCACCAACTATGCGCAAAGGTACAGCCAATACCGTGGTCCGAATCTGGCAGCGCTGTTTCAGATTTGGGAGGCCGACGGCTTATGCCGGCTGGATCACCGCCTCACCAGTCTGCGCTGCGTCCAGGCCCTGTGCGATATGGCTGACACGCTCTATCCGCAGATGCCGCGGACCCAATCAGGCAATGGCGAGGTCACCGGACACGATGGCATCTACCTCGTCGCTCCAGGGGATGTGGCCGCGTACATGCAGGAGTTCGCCCCCACCGTGCTCCGGCATGACCGGCGGCAGGCGTGCGACGGACTGCCGGCGGTGAACTTTGGGCAGTGCAAGGGCCGCACCTACAGTCGGGTCCTCATCTTTCCGAACGGGCCGTTGACGCAGTACCTGCGCACGGCCGATGCAGCGCGTATCACCGCGCCGCCGAAATACTACGTGGCCTTCACCCGGGCGCGGCAAAGCGTGGCCTTTGTGTATGCCGGCGCGTGCGCGTTGCCGGGTCATCAGCTCTATGCGCCTGCCAGCGCAGACGCATAGAGCCAGGGGCTGCGATCACATCTTCTTTAACGGCGCCGCGGTGGGCGGCGGCGGTACCGGGCCCGGGTCGTTGAAACACAGCATGATCTGATCGATGCCGAATTGATCGGCCAGGACCTGGGCAATCACAGCATGCACCAGGTCCAGGTCGACCGAGGGCGCCGCGACCGTGATGGTGGCCGCGATCGCACGGCCATGCTCACCGGCGACCAGGCGCAGGTCGTCCACCGCTTTCACGCCCGGGTCGGTAAACATCGCCGCACGGACCTGTTCCAGGTTGAGCTCGTTCATGGGGACTCCAAAGCAGTGCTACCGGCGCGGGGAGCTCGGTCGCGATGCAGCCAACGATAGAGCACCGGCAGCACCAACAAGGTCAATGCGGTGGATGAGACGATGCCGCCGATGACGACAGTGGCCAGCGGCCGCTGCACTTCCGAGCCAGCACCGACATTCAAGGCCATGGGTAGGAAGCCCAGCGAGGCTACCAGGGCGGTCATCAACACCGGTCGCAGGCGTCCAAGGGCGCCGTCGCGCACAGCGTCGTCTAGCGGATCGCCCTGTTCGCGCAGACGGCGGATGAAGGCGATCATGACCAGCCCGTTGAGTACGGCCACGCCCGACAGCGCGATGAAGCCCACGCCGGCAGAGATCGACAACGGAATCCCGCGCAGAGCCAGTGCCAGCACACCGCCGGTCAGCGCCAGCGGCACGCCACTGAACACAATGGCCGCATCCTTGGCCGAGCCGAAGGCCATGAATAGCAGAGCGAAGATCAACGCCAGTGTCACCGGAACGACCACGCCCAGGCGTTGGGTGGCCGAGATCAGCTGCTCGAAGGTGCCGCCGTAATCGATCCAGTAGCCCTCTGGAAGCGCGACATCCTGGCCGATGCGTGTGCGCAACTCGCCGACGAACCCGCCCAGATCGCGCTCGCGCACGTTGGCGGTGATCACCACGCGGCGCTTGCCGTTCTCGCGGTTGATCTGATTGGGCCCGCGCTCTACCTGGATCTTCGCCACTTCCCGCAGCGGCACCGTGCGAGGCCCCCCATTGGCGCCGGCGGCCAGACGGCTGGACTCATCGACACTGGTGCTTGCCGGCAGCGGAATGGGCAGATCTGCCAGCACAGCGGGGTCTTGGCGCTGCGCTTCGGGCAGGCGCACGACCAGGTCGAAGCGGCGGTCGCCCTCGATCAACTGGCCGGCAACACTGCCCCCAATGGCGGTGGCCACCGTTTCCTGCACATCGCCCGGGTTCAGGCCATACCGTGCCAATGCCGCCGGATCTGGCGTGATGGTCAGCAGCGGCAGGCCGGAGACCTGCTCGGCCTTGACGTCTTCGGCGCCGGGGACGCTACGCATGACCCGCTCGACCCGGCTGGCCAGGCGCGTCAACTGGTCAAGGTTGTCGCCGTAGACCTTGACCGCCACGTCCGAACGGACGCCGGAGATCAACTCGTTGGTGCGCATCTGGATGGGCTGGGTGAACTCGTAGTTGCTGCCCGGGATTTCCTTGGCCGCCGCCTCCAGCTCTTCCACCAGCTCGGCCTTGGGCTTGCGCGGGTCGGGCCACTGGTCGCGGGGCTTGAGCATCAGGAAGGTGTCGGCCATCGACGGCGGCATAGGATCGGTGGCCACCTCGGCGGTGCCGATCTTTGAGAAGATGTTGGCCACCTCCGGGAACTGGGCCAGGCGCTTCTCCAGCGTTTCCTGCATGGCCACCGACTGCTCCAAGCTGGTGCCGGGAATACGCATGGGCTGCAAGGTGATGTCGCCCTCATCCAGGCTCGGCACGAACTCCGAACCCAAGCGGGTGGCCAGCACGCCACAGCCCACCACCAGCACGGCCGCGCCGGCCAGCACCACCACGCGCCGACGCAGGGCCCAATCCAGCAGCGGCGTATAACGGGCACGCGACCAGCGCATCAGGCGGTTGTCGTGCTCAGCCACACGGCCGCGCAGGAAGCTGGCGATCGCCGCCGGCACGAAGGTCAGCGACAACACCATGGCGCCGGTCAGGGCCAGCACCACCGTGATCGCCATCGGGTGGAACATTTTTCCTTCTACCCCGGACAGCGCGAAGATCGGCAGGTAGACCGCGGCGATGATGCCCAGGCCAAACAGGCTGGGACGGATCACCTCGGCGGTGGCCGAGGCGGTCAGGTCATAGCGCTCTTCATCGTTGAGCTGGCGGCCCAGCGCGTGCTGCGCCTCGCCGAACCGGCGCAGACAGTTCTCGATGATGATCACCGCCCCGTCCACGATCAGGCCGAAGTCCAGCGCGCCCAGGCTCATCAGGTTGCCCGACACGCCGCCACGCACCATGCCGATGATGGTGAACAGCATCGCCAACGGGATCACCGCCGCGGTGATCAACGAGGCGCGCACATTGCCCAGCAGCAGGAACAGCACCACCACCACCAGCAGCGCGCCCTCGATCAGGTTCTTGGACACCGTGCCGATGGTGCGATCCACCAGCGCGGTGCGGTCATAGACGGCCTTGGCATGGACGCCGGCAGGCAGGCTGGCGTTGGCGGCATCCAGCTTGGCCGCGGCCGCCTGGGAGACTTCCCGGCTGTTGGCGCCGAACAACATGAAGGCGGTACCGACCACGACCTCGTGGCCATTCTGGGTGGCCGCGCCCGTGCGCAGCTCCTTGCCTTCGCCCACGCTAGCGACGTCGCGCACCCGAATGGGCACGCCATCGCGCCGGTCCAGCACGATGTTGCCGATTGCCTCCAGATTGGCTAGCTGGCCCGGCACGCGCACCAGGAACTGCTGTCCGTTGCGCTCGATGTAGCCGGCGCCGATGTTCTGGTTGTTGCGCATGACCGCGGCGACCACGTCGTTCAACGTGAAGCCCAGCGCCACCAACTGAGCTGGATCGGGAGTGATGTGGATCTGCCGCTCGAAGCCGCCGATGGTGTTGACCTCGGTGACGCCGGGCGTGGTGCGCAGCTGCGGCCGGATCACCCAGTCCTGCAGGGTGCGCAGGTCCGTGGCCGTGTACGGGGTGCCGTCGGGCTTGCGAGCGTTGGGCTCGGCCTCCACGGTGTACATGAAGATCTCGCCCAACCCGGTGGAGATCGGCCCCATTTCCGGGTCCAACCCTTCGGGAAGCTGGGAGGCGATCTGCTGCAGGCGCTCGGCGACCTGCTGGCGGGCAAAGTACAGGTCGGTGCCGTCCTTGAAGACGACGGTGACCTGCGAAAGCCCGTAGCGCGACAGCGAGCGGCTGTAGTCCAGCTTGGGCAGACCGGCCATGGCCGTTTCGATGGCAAAGGTGACCCGTTGTTCGGCCTCCAGCGGCGAGTAACCCGGGGCCTGGGTGTTGATCTGGACCTGGACGTTGGTGATGTCGGGTGTGGCGTCAATGGAAAGGTGACGGTAGCTCCACACGCCCAGCGCAACCAGCGCAGCGGTGAGCACTAGCGTCAGCCAGCGATGGCGGATGGACAGCCCAATGAGGCGTTCGAGCATGGCGGGCCTCATTCTTCTTCCACGGTGGACTTTTCGATGTCGGCCTTGATCAGGAAGCTTTGGGCCACCACCACCTGTTCACCGGCCTTGAGGCCTTCCAGTACTTCGGCGCGTTCGGCGTCGCGGCGCCCCAGCTTCACCGGCCGGGTGTGGTAGGTTTCGCCCTGCTGCACGTAGACCACGTCCTGGTCTTCTGCGGTCTGCAGCGCCGTGATCGGCACCACCAACGCTGCCGATTGGCGATCCACGGTGACCCGCGCCTTGACCGCCGACCCCGGCCGCCACAGGCCATCGGTGTTGGCCACCGTGCCGCGCGCAATGGTGCTTTGGCTGGCGGTGGCGGTGCCGGGCAGGACGCGCTCCAAGGTGGTCTGTGCGGTGACGCCATCGCTCAAGCGGGTAACCGTCACCGGCACGCCAGCACCGATGTGCTGGGCGTCGGCGCCGAAGATGTGCAGGTCCACCCACAGCGTGGACAGGTCGGCGACCTCAAACAGCGGCGCGCCCTCAGCGGCGGCCATGCCTACGGCGGCCGTGCGCGCCATGACCACGCCACTGATCGGCGCGGTGACGGTATAGGTGGTCAGGCTCAGGTTGCTCTCTACCGTGGCCAGTGCCTGGCCGGCCCGTACCTGATCACCCACGCCCGCACGCACGGAGCGGACCGGTCCGGGGAAGCGTGCCGTGACCTGCGCGATGCGACCGTCAATCGGGGTCAACAGCCCTTGCACCTCATGCTCGTCAGCAATCTCACCGGGGCCTGCCGGTGCGACCTGGATACCCGCTGCCTGCGCAGCTTTGGCGGCAATCTTGGTTTCCAGCGGCGCTTCCTCGTGCTCGCCGTGCTCTTCGCCCTCAGCGGCGGCGCCGCCTTCGGACGCTTCGTTGGGGGCCGACGCGTTGCAGGCGGCCAGCATCATCAGGGCCATGCCCAGTGCGGTCCAGGAAAAGCGATTCATGGGGTCTCTCCGGTGGAAGCAGCCGCCGGCGGCGCGACAAGCGCCTGGCCGGTCAGGCGTTGAATTTCGATCAGGGCGCGCTGCGCATCGAGCGCCACGTCCAGCTGCTGCTGGGCCATGGCCGTGCGTTCGGACTGCAGCTGTGCCCATTCCAGGTAGCTGATCGCGCCGGCGCGATAGGCGCGCTCGGCGGCCTGCTCAGCCCGGGCCAACTTCGGCAGCACCTCGCCTTGCAGCCGTGCCACCTCGGCCTGCGCCACGGTGTAGCGACCATGGGCTTCGACCAGCGTGGAATACAGCGACAGGCCCTTGGCCTCGCGCTCGATCGTCAGAACCTCCAGCTCGGCTTCGCCGGCGCGGATCTCCGGCTGCGCGCGGCTGCGGCTGCCCAGTGGCATGGACAGGCTGGCCACCAGCGCGGTGTCGTCAGTCTCCTGCAGGCGGCGCACGCCCAGCTGCCACGACAAGTCCGGCGAGGCCGCCGAACGCGCCAGCTGCAGTCGTGCCTGCGCGATCCGGCGGGCATCGGCAAACTGCGCCAACTCGGGAGTGCGCTCCAATTCCTCGGCCAGCGACTGCATGGACGCGATCGCCGGCAGGGTCATGGGATCCGCCGCGGCCACCTCGAAGCTCGGAGCACGTTCGCCCCAGAGGGCAGCAAGGTGCTGCCGGGCGGCAATGCGCTGCTGCTCGGCCCGATCACGGGTCAATTCTGCTCTCGCCAGTGCTGCTTGTGCGGTGAGCATCACCGATTCGGGAGACGCGCCAGCCTGCAGGCGCTGCCGGGCAGCGGCGACGGTCCGCTGGCGCTGGCCGACATCCATGTTCGCCAGGCTGCGTTGCCGGTCGGCACCGACAACGGCCAAATAGCGCTGCGCCGTCTCGGCGAGCAGGTCCAGCCGCCCGGTCTCGCGCTGCACGGCCAGTGCATCAATCCGGCTTTGGGCCAAGGTGCGGCGGGCGTCGAGCTTGCCGCCGCGCTCCAGGACCGAGCTCAGGCTCAAGGTCAACTCCGCGCTGTCCAGGCCACGGGCCGCGCCCGTGCCCAGCGCATTTTCAACCTCCGCCCCCAACGTCCACGGTGGCCGCTGCACGGCCTGGTCGCGCTCGGCAGCGAGCACCGTGGCTCGCGCATCGACCAGGCGCAGCTCGGGGTGGGTTTGGGCCACGCGTGCAAACGCGTCGTCCAAGGTCATCAGCTCTTCTGCTGTCGCCGGCGTTGCCGCCGCGCTCAACAGTAGCCACGCGGCCAGGGCCGCCAATCGCACATGCATGAAGTACTCCAGAATTTTCGATAGCCAACAGGGATCCGGCGCACGCCGGCGCGCATCACCCTGCGATCGGCGGCCGGAACGGCGCGAGCAGGTGCTCATGCCGATATCTGTCCGCATGGGCTGTCGCCGACGGCCAATGCCGGCCGATATGAGCAATGGCCAACACTATTTCTGGAGCCGGCGCGGCCTGGCTACAGCACAGCACCAGCTGCTGTAGCCGGTGCAGCGCGGCGTCTACGCCACGCTCGGAAGCTGGTGATGCCACTGCCGGGTCATGGTCGGCCGCGGCCAGATGGGTTTGAGCATGGAGCTCGCCAACCACTGCCAGCACCGGCTGCGTCACAAGGCCCACGGCCAAGTGCGCCAGCAGCAGCCAGCGCAGGCCACAGCTCAGCCGGCCAAGCGCTGTCATGCAGGCGTTTTGCGCGCGTCGGCACGCGCCCGGCGAGCATCACCCAAGATCTCGAAAGCCTCCTTGATCACATACAGGCCGATCAGGGCGCCGATCACGAAATCCGGGTAGGGGCTGGCCAGCCACCACACCAACAGGCCGGCCAGAATCACCCCAACGTTGGCCACCACATCGGCGCGGGTAAACAGCCAGGTCGCTCGCAGATGCACTTCGCCAGACTTCAAGGGGGCGAGCATACGGAGCACCTTCAGGTTCACGGCCAGCGAGACCAGAGCGGTACCGATCATCCAACCGCTGACCGGCTCGGCGCCGTACATCACCCGGCGGCCGACTTCGACCAGCACGCCTACGCCCAGCACCAGCAGCACGCTGCCACTGACCCACGCGGCGTTGGCCTTGAAGCGCGCCGTGCGCCCGATAGCGACCAGGCCAATGGCATAGGCGGTGGCGTCAGACAGCATGTCCAGCGCGTCAGCCAGCAGCCCGGTGGAATGGGCAATCCAGCCGGCAGTGCCGCCGATCACGGCCATCGCTGCATTCAGGACCAAGGCGATCCAGAGGATGCGTCGCTCCTCCTTGTTCTTGGCTTCGTGGTGGCACCCGCAATCACTCATGTCTTGGTCCTCTGCTGTGTTGTTTCATTGCTTGTTTGCGCCTGGCTGTCTACGCACACCGGAACGGGCATTGGCGAGGAACCCCACGATGGCGGCGGTGCCTACCAATACCTGCGCCAGCAGCGACTGCCAGGTGGGATACAGGCCGATCCACTCGATGCGCGGCAACGCGAGCGGTGTTTGAGAGATCCAGCCCGCTTCCTGCAACGCGGCCACGCCTTTACCGATCAGGATGACCGCCATCACCGCGATGAGAATCGAGCTGATCGAAAAGAACCGGCCAATCGGCAGCCGCCTGCTCATGCGCAGCATCCAGTACGCCACCGCAGCCAACACCGCGATTCCCGCCACCAGGCCTGCGAGGATGGCGGTGGACGCCTGATCGCTCCACATCGCGATGTAGAACAAGATCGTCTCAAACACCTCGCGGTACACCGCGACAAAGGCCAGCATGAACAGGAAAACAGCCGAGCGCCGTGTCAGCGCAGTCGTCAGCTTGGCGTGCAGGTACTCCTGCCACCGCCCTGCAAGGCTCTTTTGGTGCATCCAGATGCCTACGCTGAGCAGGACAGCGGCAGCGAACAAGGCCGAGACGCCCTCAGTGACTTCCCGGTTCGCACCGCTGATATCAACAAAGTAAGTGGCCACTGCCCAGGTAGCTGCGCCTGCCAACAACGCGCAGATCCAACCCGCATGCACATACGGCAACACATCAGACCGCTCGGCTTTACGCAAGAACGCCACGATACCAATCACGATCAGCAGCGCTTCCAGTCCTTCGCGTACCAAGATGGTAAAGCTGCCTAGAAACGCGGTGCTGGCGCCTATTCGGGTGTCCTGCAGCGCCACGTCCGCGCGATCAAACAGCTGGGCAATATGCGCTGCCTGCCCGGCAACGTCAGCCGCGGGCGCATGCTGATCCAGCTGCGCGCGGTAGCCTGCCATGGCCGTCTCGATCTCTCGCAGCAATGACGGATTGCGCGTGGCCAGCGTGGGTTCAAGCGGCTCTACACCATCCAGATAGGACGAGAGCGCAAGCTTTTTGGCTTGAGCCAGGTCCTCATCAGCGTAAGCGCGCTGGCTGGCGGCCAGTCGCTGCCGCGCCACCGCAAAGCGATCGGCTCCTGGTACCGCTTCGTTTACTGCCTGTGGCTGCGAACGCAGGTAGGCGATGATCGCGTTTGCCTGATCGGCGGGCATCGTGGTGGCAAGATCGGCCTCTCGCGTGCGTGTCAGCGCTTCGAGCGAGGGAATGTGCGTATGGGCCTCGGCACTGGTGCGCCATAACGCCTCACCTTGAGCCTTGGCTTGCGAGGAGTACCCCAAGCTGCCCACATAGAATGCCAACGCCCAGCGATCACTTTCTGACAGCCCAGAGAAGCTGACCATGCCGGTACCCGGCACACCCTGGGAAATGACCTCGTACAACGACAGCGGCGTTCGCTGCGCGGCGCGAGTGGCATCGGTGAACGCGATCGGCGGCGGACTTAACGCTTGCGCGGCGGGGCCATCACCGTGACCTGTGGGGCCGTGACAGGCCGCGCACTGCTGGCTGTAGATGGACGCGGCCTGGGAGGTCTTCGGCGCGCTCGCCGGAACAGCGCCGATCGGGTAGCGGGCCAACAGCGTCGTGCCGAGCCCGCGCGCCAACGTTGCCACTTGCGCCGGGTCGGCCTTCTCTGCCACCGCCTGGACCAGGCGGTCGGCCTGGGCCGTCAGCTCCTGCTGGTTCTGGCCACCGGGCAATGCTGCCAGCTGACTGCGCACGGCGCCGGCAAACTCGCTCATTTCGGCGTATTCGTTGGGGGCAATTACGCGACCGGCCTGGACCGCGCCGGGGTAGTCGACCGCGATGTAATCGAGCATCTGCCAGGTTTGGCGCAGGTCTGCTGCGGCAGGCTCCGCCTGAGCAGAAGCGGGCAGAACCCAGCCGATCAGCAAGGCAATCAGGCAGTAGCGAATCAAGGCGATGGGCAGTGGCATGGTCGTCACATGCAGCGCCGCGGCCGGAGTGGCGGCGGATACGGGTTCAGCGTAAAGTCCGTAGCTACTACGGAGTCAAGCGTACTACGAATGAAAATCAGTGAGGCTGCCGACGCCAGCGGATGCCACTTGGAGACGATTCGCTATTACGAGCGGATCGGGTTGCTGCCGCGCCCGGGGCGCACGGGCAACGGCTACCGGGTCTATGGCCCGGCCGACATCGAGCGGCTGCGCTTCATTGCGCGTGGCCGGGACCTGGGCTTCAGCCTGGAGGAGGTCCGCAGCCTGCTGCAGCTGGCCGGCGATGAGGAGCTTTCGTGCGGGGACGTGGACCGGTTGGCCCGCAGCCATCTGGCCGACGTGCGCGCCCGCATGGCCGACCTGCAGCGCATGGCCAGCGAGCTGGAACGGGTGATTGCCAGTTGCCATGGCGGGCAGCGGGCGGAATGCACCATCCTGTCGACGCTGCGCCAGACGACCTCGGTGGAGGCCACGCGCCAGTGACCGAACTGGACCGCTACCTCGATGCGGCCACGCGCCAGAACACGGTGCGCAGCTATGCGTCGGCGCTGCGGCACTTCGAGGTTGAATGGCAAGGCCACCTCCCAGCGACACCTGAAAGCGTGGCCCGGTACCTGGCCGCTTATGCGCAGACCTTGGCGACCAGCACCCTCCGCCAACGTCTGGCGGCCATCGCCTCTTGGCACCGCGACCACGGCTTTGTCGACCCGACCCGATCGCCGCTGGTGCGCAAGGTGCTCAAAGGCATCCAGACCCTGCACCCGGGCCAGGTCAAGCAAGCCGCGCCGCTCCAGATTCGGCGGCTGGTCGAGCTCGATGACTGGCTGGCCGCGGCGATCGCTGCGGCACATGCCCGGGGCGATGGGCCGGCGGCGCTGCGCCATCAACGAGACCGAGCGCTGGTGCTGCTCGGGTTCTGGCGGGGATTCCGTGGCGATGAACTGCTGCGTCTGGACGTGGCCCATCTCACGCTGGTGCCGGGACAGGGGATGACCTGCTTCTTGCCACGCAGCAAGGGTGATCGCCAGGCAGCCGGCGTCACCTACAAGGTGCCGGCGCTGTCGCGGTTATGTCCGGTGGAGGCGACCCAGGCGTGGCTGCAGGCGGCCGACCTGCAAGAAGGGCCGGTGTTTCGGGCAGTCAACCAATGGGGCCAGGTGAGCGCCGAAGGCCTGCATCCCAACAGCTTGGTGCGCCTGCTGCGCGAGTTGCTGACCAGTGCCGGCTTTGCCGATGCGGGGCTCCACAGCAGCCATTCGTTGCGCCGCGGCTTTGCCAGCTGGGCCAACGACCAAGGCTGGGACATGAAGGCCTTGATGGAGTACGTGGGCTGGCGCGATGTGCAGTCGGCCATGCGTTACCTGGACGGGCGTGACCCGTTTGCCCGGGACCGCATTGAAGCAAGCCTGCCCAGTCCAACCGTGCCGGTACCGGCGATGGCACTGCCGGCGCCGGAGGGCAAATCGGCCCTGCAGCTGCGCCTGCGCATGGTGCTGACCCCGTTTGCCCGCACGGGCCGCGGCGCGGCCAAGGCCCGAGGCCGAATTGAAGAGATCTGCTTGGCCCCGTTCCAGGCTGTGCGCCTGAACACCGCCAGCAGCGAGTACCAGTTGACTGCTCCCACCGATCCCGAAAGGGATCTGGATGAAATCCTGGCCACGTTGCTCGATGACATGCACCGCATGGCCGATACGCACCAGTGCTTCCTGGAAGCGTCGCTCAGTACAGACGACGGCCGGCACTGGGACTGATCCCCCTCACACCCTCCGGATCCAATGGCTACCCTTCACGAGACCGCCTACCCGCGACTGAAGCCTGATCCCACCGCCAAGGAACTGGAGGAGATCTATACCCCGACCGCCGCTGAGATTGCATTCGCCAAGCAGCTGACCACCCAGCCGGGTCCGCAGCTGGCGGTACTGATTCATCTCAAGCTCTTCCAACGCTTGGGCTACTTCACGCTGTTGGCCGACGTACCCGAGCGGATCCGGAAGCACATCGCCAAGGCCGCCCGACTCGGGCGCGTATTGGACACCGACCAGCTCGAACGCTACGACGCTTCCGGCAGCCAGCGCCGGCATATGCCGCAGCTTCGGCAATTCATCGGGGTACGTCCCCTGGATAAATCGGGCTTGGCTTGGCTGGACACAGTGGCCACCGGAGCAGCCCAGACCAAGCACACCATCCCGGACATCGTGAACGTCCTGCTCGAAGAGCTGGTGCACCATCGCTACGAACTGCCCGGTTTCCGCACTCTGGAGCTGGCCGCCATCGGCGCCCGTGAGCGGGTCAATCTGGGCTACTACCGCAGCATCAGCCACGCGCTGACGCCTGCCACGCGCACGCTCATCGACGAACTGCTGCGCGCACCGGAAGGGTCCAGGTTCACCGGCTGGCAATCACTCAAGCGCGAGCCCGGCCGGCCCACCAACAAGGAAGTTCGGTTCTACCTGCAGCACATCCGCATGCTGCAGCAGTTGGCCGACCAGCTGCCTCCCATCGATGTGCCGGTGCCCAAGCTCAAGCAGTTCCGTGCAATGGCTCGGGCCTATGACGCCAGCGAGCTGGCCGAACTGGCTCCGGACAAGCGCTATGCGCTGGCCACCATCTTCATTCGCGCCCAGCATGCCAAGACACTGGATGATGCAGCCGAGTTGTTCATCAAGCAGGTGCGCGGGCTGGAGAACACGGCCCAGCAGAAATTGCTGGCCTACCAGCTCGAACATGCCAAACGGGCCGACTTCCTCATCGGCCAGCTCAAGGAAATCCTGCAGGCCTATCAGCTAGACGGCAGCGATAGTCAGCGCGTGGATGCCATCGACAACAGCCTGGAAGCGGAAGTGTCGACCTTGCTGGCCGAATGCGAAGAACATATGGCCTACGCCGGGAAGAACTACCTGCCTTTCATGCTGCAGCCCTATGGCGCGGTCAGGCCGCTGCTGTTCAATGGGCTGGAGCTGATGAAACTTCGGGCGACCAGCCACGACGCCGGCATGGAGCCGCTGATCGCAGCGGTGCTCTCGCTGCGCAACCAGCGCCGTGAGCTGATCGAGGTCGCCTCCCTCGGTTTGGACCCGGAAAAGGACTTTGACTGGATGTCCAAGCTCTGGTGTCAGCACGTGTTCGGCAAGCGGGCCAGTGCAGCCGGCGCCGGCTGGATGCACCGTAAGTACTTCGAGCTGGCCGTGCTGGTGCAGGTCAAGGACGAACTGAAGTCCGGAGATCTCTTCATTCCCAGCAGCGAACGGTTTGATGACTACCGTGAGCAGCTGGTCGATGAAGCCACCTTGGCCCAGGAACTGGAAGCCTACGGCCAGGTGTCAGGCCTGCCCACCGACGCCGAGTCTTTCGTGGCGGGATTACGTGCACAACTGACCTCCCTGGCCGATGAGGTCGACGCGCGTTTCCCGGAGAACGTACATGCGGACATCCTGGATGGGCGCCTGGTGCTGCGGAAGGGGCAACGCGCCGAAGTCTCCAGCGCGATTACCACGGTGGATCGCCTCATCGCCGAACGGCTTCCAGAATCCAGCATCGTCGATGTCCTGATCGATGCCAGCCAATGGCTGGATCTGCACCGTTTCTTCCGCCCGATCGCCGGCACCGAGAGCCAGGTCGAAGATCTGCCCCGACGTGTGATCACCACGCTATTCTGCTACGGCTGCAACCTGGGGCCGACGCAGACGGCGCGGTCGATCAAGGGCTTCAGCCGGCGCCAAGTCGCTTGGCTCAACCTGAAATACGTGACCGAGGATGTGCTTGAGAAGGCCATCGTGGAGGTCATCAATACCTACAACAAATTCGACCTGCCTGGCTATTGGGGCGCCGGCAAGAGCGCATCAGCTGATGGCACGAAGTGGAGCGTCTACGAGGACAACCTGCTGTCGGAGTATCACATCCGCTACGGCGGCTACGGTGGCATCGGCTACTACCACGTGTCCGACAAATACGTAGCGCTGTTCAGCCACTTCATTCCCTGTGGCGTGCACGAGGGCATCTACATCCTCGACGGTCTGTTGGCCAACACTTCCGACATCCAGCCTGAGATCGTCCATGGCGACACGCAGGCCCAAAGCTATCCGGTCTTCGGCCTGGCCCACATGCTGGGCATCCAGCTGATGCCCCGGATCCGGAACATCAAGGACCTGACATTCTTTCGGCCCGAACCGGGTAGGGCTTATAAGAACATCCAGGCACTGTTCGGGGACAGCATCGACTGGCAACTGATCGCCACCCATCTCCACGACATGCTGCGGGTGGTGATCTCAATCCGATTGGGCAAGATCACCGCGTCCTCGATCCTGCGCCGGCTGGGCACCTACAGCCGGAAGAACAAGCTGTACTTCGCCTTCCGGGAACTTGGCAAGGCCGTTCGAACGCTGTTCTTGCTGCGCTACATTGATGACAATGAGATCCGCAAAACGATCCATGCTGCCACCAACAAGAGCGAGGAATACAACGGCTTCGTGAAATGGGTGTTCTTTGGCAGCCAGGGGATCATTGCTGAGAACGTCCAACACGAGCAGCGCAAGATCATCAAGTACAGCCAGCTGGTGGCCAACATGATCATCCTCCACAACGTGGAAGGCATGAGCCGGACCTTGGCCGAGATGAGGAAGGAGGGGATTGAACTGACGCCCGAGATCCTGGCCGGCCTGTCGCCTTATCGGACCAGCCACATCAATCGCTTCGGCGACTACCACCTGGATCTTGAAAGGGAAGTGGCGCCGCTGAGCTACACAGCCAAGGTGCTTGAACAGACCCCATAGATGGGGAGAACCTGATCGAGAGACGAGCAATCAACCTTGAAATTCAGTCGCTTAGGCAGCTTCTGGCCCTGTACGTAATGATTCCCTGCCGACCCTCAAGAGGCGTCGCGCATCTCGAATGATATGATATAACATCGCCATTGAAGGCGCGATGGCTCGTGCCGCAGACCAACATCTGATGAGATCGATGGACCGGGGCATGAACAACGCATCCACCGCCAGGCCGGCGGCACTGGTGGTCGCCAGCCTGGCCGCCGCACTCCAGCTCAACGCTCCGGCAATGGCGCAGGACGCCGGCGCTCCCGCCAGCCCTACCCAGGGCGACCGGCGATCCGACACCGCCACGCTGGACAAGGTGATGGTCATTGGCAGCAACATCCGCGACGCCATTGGCGGCGGTGCCTCCCCGGTCATCGTCATCGACCGGGAGGCCATTGATCGAAGCGGGGTGCCCTCGTTGCAGCAGCTCTTCGAGAAGCTGCCGCAGAACTTCGGTGGCGGCGCCAACGGCGCCAATGTCGGCAACCTCGGCGTCGACCGCGACACCGGCAACAACTTCGGCCAGGGCACTGCCATCAACCTGCGCGGCCTCGGAACGGGCACCACGCTGACGCTGATCAACGGCCACCGTGTGACCTCCTCGAACCGCTATCAGTACGTCGACATCTCGCTGATTCCGCTGAGTGCCATCGAGCGCGTGGAGATCCTTACCGATGGTGCCTCTGCCATCTACGGCACCGACGCCGTCGGCGGCGTGGTCAACATCGTTCTGCGCCGGGATTTCACCGGCTATGAGACCTCACTCCGCTATGGCAGCGTCACCCGCGGCAACATGGACGAGTACCAGGCATCACAGTCCGCCGGCTGGTCCTGGGAGGGGGGCCATATGATGGCCAGCTACGAGTTCCTGAAGCAGGCCAACCTCGCTGCGGTCGACAAGGACTTTTCCCGGAACGTTACCGTCAGGCCGTACGACATCTATCCCGGATCGAAGCGGCACAGCCTGTACCTGGATGGCGAGCAGGAACTCAGCGATGTGCTGACGCTCAACCTGACCGGCTCCTTTGCCAGGCGCGAGATGGACACCACCATTTCCGGAACCGCCGACGAAACCCGCCTGTTCCCGCATACGCGGCAGTTCGATGTGTTCGCCGGCCTTACCCTCGAGCTTCCGCGCCAGTGGCAGGCACGCCTGAACTCCGGATTCGGCAGGAGCGATGTCTCCTACGAGAGAACCACCATCTCGGGCAGTTCGGTCAGCACCGCACCGCCGACGGATACGAATTCCGAATCGCGCTATCTGGAAGTGATTGCCGACGGCGAGCTGTTCAATCTCCCGGCCGGCGGCGTGCGCGCGGCATTCGGTGCGGGCTACCGCCGAGATGGCTATGAACTGCTCGACCACCGCGGCCTTGAGAAGCCGCTGGATCTGCAGCGCACGATTCGCTCCGCCTTTGCTGAGCTCAATGTTCCGCTGCTCGCAGACACGCCTGGCGTTCGTCGCCTGTCACTGACTGCAGCCGCACGCTACGACGACTACAGCGATTTCGGATCCACCCTCAATCCCAAGCTGGGCCTGCTGTGGGAAGCGACGGAAGGACTTTCATTCCGCACCAGCTACGGCCGCTCCTATCGTGCGCCGGTCTACCAGGACATGCAGCTGAACAACACCGCGGTGGTGGCCAAGGTACCCAACCCGAGCGCGGCCAGCGGAAGCACCGTGCTGATGATGCTCTCCAACGGCAACCCGGATCTGGGACCTGAACGTGCCAAGACCTGGACCGGCGGCTTTTCGTTCGCGCCCCCGTCACTGCCGGGCTTCAAGGTTGACGCGAACTACTATCACATCGAGTATGCCGACCGGATCGGCAGCGGCTTCGGTGGCAGCTTCCCATCGCTGTTCCTGCAGTCCACCGCGCCCTATGCGGACCTGCTGACCGTCAACCCGACGCCGCAGCAGATCCAGCAGGCGCGCCAGCTCGGCGCCTCCGGCCTGGGCCTGTTCGTATCGCGGGCAGGCCCTTATGCCCTGGCGCCAGGTACCGATGAAACCAGCAGCGAGGTCATCCTCGACAACCGCTTCCGCAACAACGCGTTCACTTCCCAACGCGGCGTCGATTTCAATGCCTCCTACGACTTCGACGCCGGCCAGACCCGCTTTGCGTTGAACCTTGCCGGCCAGTACATCATCGATTCCAAGCGCCGCGTGACCGCCACCTCGCCCGAGGTCGACGCGGTGAACACGGTGTACTTCCCGGTCGACTTGAAGGTGCGCGGTGGCCTCGCCATGAGCCACCGGCAGGTCGCCGGCGGGCTGTTCGTGAACTACGTGGACAGCTATCGCGATCCCGCCAACCGGGCCGACCCCCACGTCAGCTCGTGGACAACGGTCGACCTCAATCTCAAGTACGACTTCAGCGACTCTGCCGGCGCCGGACAGGGCACCTCGCTGTCCTTCAACGTGCAGAACCTGTTCGACAGGAACCCACCCTTCATCGTCAACAGCATCAACACCGGTTTCGACCCGACCAATGCAACGGCGCTTGGCCGCTTCCTGTCCATGACGTTGACCCATCGCTGGTAGGGCCCCGCCATGAGCGATGCCTCCCCCGCCTTCTCCAGATCCGCATCGGCCCTGCGCCAGACCCTGACCGTTGCCGCGACCCAGCTGAAGCTGATGTGGCGCGAGCGGCGCCTGTTGTGGCTCGCGCTGACCCTGCTGCTGCTTGCGGGGGCGTCGGTTACCACGGGGGCAGCACGGCTGGCCCAGCAGGCCCAGGAGCGCCAGATCGTAGCGGAGCAGGAGGCGCGGCTGTGGGACAGCCAGGGCATGATCGATCCGCATGCCGCCGCGCACGTCGGCCGCGCCATTCCCGCACCTGTGCGGCCGCTGGCGGCGCTTGACCCAGGCATCTCGGATTTCGTTGGCACGTCGGTGTTCATTGAAGGCCATGCGCAGAACCCGGCCCGGCACCGCCCCATCGACGCCGGCGCCGCGCTCAGCCGCTTCGATGGCTTTTCCGCAGCATGGACGCTGCAGGTCGTGGCACCCCTGCTGATCATCCTTGCCGGATTCGGCAGCCTCTCCGGCGATGTTGCCCGCGAAACCCTCCGCCAGGAGCTCGGCAGTGGCGCATCGGCCCATGTGCTGATCGGTGGCCGGCTGATCGCGCTGGCGACGGCGTCGCTGCTGCTGGTCCTCGCCCTGCTGGCGGTCAGCCTTCCGGGCATGGGCGGACACCTCCTCGGCACGGCCGACATCATCGCGCTCGTTGCGATGGTCGCGGCGTACGCGCTTTATCTCCTGGTGTTCTGCGCCATCACCATCGGCGTCTCGGCGCGCTTCAGCGCAGCACGCACGTCCCTGGTGGTGCTGCTCGGTTTCTGGGTGGTGACCACCCTGCTCGCGCCACGGATGGCCCCCGCACTGGCCGAATCGCTGGATCCCACGCCTACTGCGCCGGCGTTCCGGGCGGCGGTCACCGAGGACGCGGAGAACGGCGCCGATGGCCACGACCCAGCGGACAAGCGGCTGGACGCGCTCAGAGCAGAGATGCTTGCACGCTACCAAGTGAGCGACGTGGACGATCTCCCGGTCAATTTCCGCGGTGTGGCGCTGGAGTTCGCTGAAGCGAATTCCAGCGAGACTTACAATCGCCACTTCGAACGCATCTACACCGCCTACCAGCGGCAGGAAACCACGCAACGCGCCTTCGCGGCGTTGTCCCCCACCCTCGCGCTGCAGGCCGCGTCACGGGCACTGGCCCGCACCGATTTCCCTGCACATCTGGCCTTCCTGCGGGGCGTCGAAGACTATCGCTACCGGCTGATCCAGGCACTCAACCTGGAAGTGAAACAGCACAAGGCAGTGAACGGCAGCAAGCATCTGGCCGATATTGCGACCCTTACCCGCTCCGTGGTGTACAGCCCACGGAAGCCGTCGCTGGGCCAGATCGCCGCGGCACAGTCGGTGAACGTCGCCATTCTGCTGGCCTGGGTGTTGCTGGCGCTGGGGGTGGTGCTTACGTCAGCGCGGCATCTCGGGAGTGCCCCATGAGCAGCCTGTCGATCGCAGGGCATGAGATCCGTCGTCTGCTGCGTGACCGGGCCTTGCCAGTGCTGCTTGGCCTGCTGGTGGTGCTGGCGGCCTATGCAGCCTGGAATGGCAGTGCATGGGTGGGGCAGCGCGAGGCTGCCATCGGTTTGATCCACGCGGAAGAACAGGATGCCAGGGAGCGCAGCCGGGGGTTCGTTGGCAAGGCGCCGTCGGTACTGCCCCGGGTCCAGCCGGTGCTCCCTCCCGCCCCGATGGCGGCATTGTCGATTGGACAGGCCGAAGCCTACCCCTATACCGCCGACGTGGTTGCGCTGGGTGACCGTACCCAGCTGCTCAGGCATGTGTGGTCCGACATCGGCAATCCCGCCGTGCAGGCCGCTGGCCGATTCGACCTGGCCTTCGTCGTTGTGTTCCTGCTGCCCTTGGTCATCCTGGCGGCCACCTTCGACCTCTGGTCGCGCGAACGCGAACGCGGCATCACAGCGTTGGTGTTGTCACAGCCCATCGCGGCAGGGCGACTGATCGCGGTGAAGGCATCGGCCCGCGGCGCCATCGTGCTGCTGCCTGCACTGGCCATCGTCGTTGCCGTTGCCGCTGGGTCGGGTGCAACAAACCCTTCGGGCCTGGCCGTGCTTGCCCTGATCGTGCTCGCCTACGGCAGCTTCTGGCTGGCGCTGGCGGTGCTTATCGGCTGTTTCGCCCGGCGCACCACCGAGGCCGCCATCGCCGCCGGCGCACTGTGGCTGCTGATCGTGGTCATGGCCCCGTCGTTGATGCTGGCAGCGGTGAACCTGATGGTTCCGCCGCCCTCACAGATGCAGCTGGCCACCGCGCTGAAGGCGCAGCTGGCCGACACTGCCCGCCAGCAGCAGCTGCGCCACGCGGCAGAACCACCCGCCACGCGTTCGCCAGCGCCGCGCATTGCCGATGCCGTACGAGTGGTCTATGCCGATCTTGTCCAGGCCGATCAGGTCATCGCCCCCTTGATCGCCGCCCATGCAGAGGCAGAGGATGCGCGGCGCCAGTCACTCGACCGGGTGCGCCTGCTGCTGCCGTCGGTAGCGGTGCAGGATGCACTGGATCGCCTCGCCGGGTCGGACGCCGACCGTGCGCTGGCGTTCCAGCAGCAGGTTCTCGCCTACTGGCAGGCACGTCGGCAACTGCACAAGGACTATCTGGACCGTGACATGCCACAGACGCTGGCCGAGTATGACGCCCTGCCCCGTTTCGAATTCCAGGAAACAGCGGGTGCCCTGCAACGCGGTGTACTGATCGACCTGGCCGCACTGGCCGTGGCCACCCTGCTACTGCTGATCGCGGCCGGGTTGCTGCGGCGTCGGCTGGGCACTCCCTGAGGTACATCACACATGCTGACTGCAACGCATCTGGTCAAGGAACACGGCACGCATCGGGCGCTGGATGATGTGAGCTTCACGGTGCGCCCCGGCGAGATCTTCTGCCTGCTGGGCGCGAACGGGGCCGGCAAGTCGACAACCATCAAGCTGTTCCTGGGCTTCCTTGAACCTACCTCCGGATCCGCCGAGGTTGATGGGCTCAGTGCCTGGCAGCGGCCACAGCAGGTGCGCCGGCGCCTGTTGTACATCCCGGAGAACGTGGCGCTGTATGACGAGCTGACCGGCTATGAAAACCTGGATTACTTCGCGCGGCTGGCTGCGGTGGAGCAACGCTCGCCCGCACGGCTGAAGGACGCGCTCAGGTCCGCCGGGCTGGCGCCGGAGGCATTCGGGCGGCGCGTCGGGTTCTACTCCAAGGGCATGCGCCAGAAGGTGGGCATCGCGCTGGCCATCATCAAGGAAGCCGGGGCATTGCTCCTTGATGAGCCGACGTCCGGCCTGGACCCGACTGCTTCGGCCGAGTTCCACGAGTTGATCGTGCGCCAGCGCGACCGCGGCACGGCGATCCTGATGGCCACCCACGATCTGTTCCGTGCCCGCGAAGTGGCGACGACCATCGGACTGATGCAGGCCGGCAGGCTGCGCAGGACGCTGGATGCCAGCACGATCACCGCCAATGATCTTGAGAGCCTCTACCTTGAGGAAATGAGCCGGAGCGCCTAGGCCACGCCGACCGCAGGCACGCCGGGTCGGCCCATCCAACGCCTGAGCCAGGCTTCGATGTTGACCTGGGGGCCGAAGATACCCAGCACCTGGGATGAGTGATCCGGGCTGACCCGGCGGATACCCGCGTCGGCCGATGCGCTGTCGATGTAGCCGCGCCGCGCCAGCAGGCCGTCCACCAGCAGGCCCCTGATGAACTGCTGATGCCGCTGGGTGACGGCGACCGAGTGATCGTCCAGGTAGCACTTCACCTTGCGCGAGAGCAGGGCCTGCGGCAGCAGGCCCTGCAGTGCACGACGCGCGATCGTCCTGTCCTCCGCGCCGGCCATCAGCAGGTGCAGCGGCAGACGGGCAAAGAGTTCGACCACAGGCTGTGCGCTGAGCGGTGACACCCCGTGCCAGCGCCCTGCGCCCTCGAACGGATCGAGCACGCTGGTCGGGAAGATCATGCGCCCGATGTGAGCCAGCTTGTGCGGGGAGAGCCTGTGCCCCTGTGCTCGTGCATGCCGCAACCAGGCAGGCGGCGTGCCATCCTGTTCAGAAGCATCCACCTTCACCCATTCGCACGGGTTGCCCCAGCGGCCATTGATGCTGCCTGGCCTCTTCAGCACGCCATGGACGAAGGCATCCTTGAATACCCCGTACAACGAATCGCCCGACTGCGCGGTTTCGAACGCAACACGGAAGAAGTCGCGGTCGATCCCCCGCCGCCACGCGTAATCGATGGCAGCGGCATTGCCTTTGAAGCGCAGGAAGACCGCATCGCCGCCGACACCGGTGAACTGCACCGTATCTGCGTCGAAATCCACGTCGCGCCGATGCAGCAGGTAGCCCGAGCAATGTGCAGGACGAGCGGTTCGCGGGAAGTCCATGATTTCTTCCAGCGAGCAGTGCGGCTGCCGCTGGTACTGGACGAACTCGCAGCTTCGCCCCGAGGATTCACGGGCACCGGCAATGGCCATGCGCGCGAACATCCGCTCATCGGCACCAATGCCGGCATCGTAGTGATGGACGCACTTCACTTCCGGTGAGGAGGGCGCATGCAGCAGGCCGGCGAGGACAACGGAGGAGTCCAGCCCGCCGGACAGCTGAAGCTGGATGCATCGATGCTGGCTCGCCAGCGCACCGATGCAGCCCAGCAACGTTGCGCGTGCCAGCTGCACGGCCTCCTCCAGATCTTCGATGGGCGCTTCACTGGCCTGCCGCACCACGTCCCATTGATAGTGCCGGCCAACCGGCTGGCCATCGCGGATCGTCACCGCCTCGCCCGCCTCCAGGGCGACGACCTCCTCGAATCCTGTCTGAAGGCCATCACGGAACGGGAACAGCAGCGAATAGGACAGGAACGACCAGTCGACGTTGAAGTCACCCAATCCCAGCAGCAGGCAGTCTTCCATGTTCGAAAAGACCACCGTCAGCTGATCGACCGTGGTCATGTAGCACGGAATCTCCGCCGTCGGGTCGCGCAGCACGAACCAGCTGGCGGTATCCGGCTGGTAGCCCAAGGCCACGTAGCGCCCCCAGTACTGCTCCACCAGGCTCCTGCCCTGCGTACTGCAGGCGGTCGTGCCCGCCACAGCATCGGGAACTGCCTGGGCGGGAACGGTATCGGCGCCGAACACCTTGTGGAACAGCTTGCCGAGTACCACCAACGGGCCGGACCGGCTGTACTCGAAGTAGCCAGGGTTGTCAGTCTGGGCATAGATGGCACCGCCGCTGCCCTTCATCACGCATGCGATTCCGGGGCGGCCCATCTCGATCCGTTCCATGGCCTGCAGGGCCTGCGCACGGGCAGATTCGGAATGATCGTTCCAGAACACAGCGACATATCGGTACATGGATCAGGCCGGCTGCAGCACCAGGATGGGCGTCATCCGGCGCAGGTTGAAAGGGATGTCGGTCAGGACACGGTCGCCGTGCTGCAACCAGCAATGCGCCGCAAACGGCTGGGTCCGCACCGCGAACACCCAGGCGGGAACGATGCCGTACGACCCCAGGAACTCGCGCATGGCCAGGCAGTACAGGAAGCACTCATCGGTCTTCCTGAAGGCGATCGGTCGCAGCCAATCGAATACCCGAACCAGGAGGGCCAGCTGCTGCAGGTCCACCTCGCCCGGCGTGGATGCCTGACCACGCCGGCGCGCTGCCGAAACCGTGTAGCTGAAAGGCAGGAACATCCTGCTGCATGCCGCACGCGTGACGGAAGCCAGGAAGCGGCGCACATCGCGGGCCGTGATCGGTGGACATCCCCGGGACTCGCCCTCGCGCACCCAGTGCCGGGGCAACGCGATTGCGGCGCTTGCTGCGGATTTTCCGCGCAGCGGATCCTGGGTGATCAGGCGCCGATCAATCAGCGACTGGAGCATCCTCGGCCTGGGCACTCCGTCAGAGGCCAGGGGCCAGTCCTGCACCAGCCCGCCAAGCCCCGCCGCCCAGCGCCGATCGATGGAAAGATAGCTGCCGGAGGCCTGGTCAAGAATGACCATCGCGTCACCGGTCA
Source organism: Stenotrophomonas maltophilia (assembly GCF_001274595.1). Lineage (GTDB taxonomy): Bacteria > Pseudomonadota > Gammaproteobacteria > Xanthomonadales > Xanthomonadaceae > Stenotrophomonas > Stenotrophomonas forensis. The sequence goes on along the minus strand of NZ_CP011010.1, from coordinate 2,339,412 downwards.
CGCAGACATGCGCGTGCTTCGAAAGGAAGTATGGAGCTTCAGGCTGGTCCATCGGGAGCGTGATCTCATGCTGCTGCAGGCATCAGAGCGGTGCATGCAGGGGCATGCACCGCAGGTCATGCATGGTGCGATGGATCAGGGCGAGGTGGTCGGGAAGACGCCATCCCACAACGTGCCGTGGTTGTGCGCCTTCGTTTCGGAAACCACCGAGCCCAGCTCGATCAGTTCACCCTGGTCTTCGTGATTCTGCTCTCCAGCCACTACGCCCAGCTCAATCAGTTCGTTCATGAACATCTCCTCTAGTTAGTGGGTGCACCCACGCAATGCAGTGGATGCACAGCGGCCAAGCCGGCGTCGCCCTGCGTTGTTCAGCACGATTGCCGCCAAGGCACACAAATGTTACGATATAACATATTATTTTGGTGTGACGGCCGACCAGTTCGGACGTCGCTGCAGCGACTTCCACGAGAGCGAGATGGATGCCCACCGACATCAATGACGATGGCCTTGATCCCACCCTTCTGCTGAAGGGCCTGTTTCCGCTGCCGAAATTCATCCGCTTCGTCAGGGAGCGTTGCCCGCCAGGACGCTTTGATGAAGCGACGCTGGTGGAGGAATGGCGAAACGCCCGCGCCCTGGTGCGTCGTCTTCATCAGGACGAAGCAGACGCCGCCGACGCCATGGACGCCCTTGCCCTGCCCGAAGAGATGCAGCCATTGGCGGAGCAGGCCCTCCGCCAGCCCTCGATGCACCGCATGACGAGCGTGGTGCCCCGCTGCTGGCAGATGGTGGAAATCGACCGGCTGGTGGTCTTCCAGGAGTGCATCAACCTGCGCCACATCGATCAGCTGGCGGCGGCCACGGCCGCGTCACCCGATGCACGGGAGATCATGGAGCTGGTGGCCCGAAGTGGACGCCATGCACATCCGGATGTGCGCTTTACCCAGTCCGATGGCAGCTACACATTCGCCTCTGCGTCCAACGACCTGAGGTTTCTGGACGTGGCGGCGATCGACCCTCGCAGCATCGCCGATTACGAGCCGTTCGGCGCGGCCAGCCACGCCCTTGTCATCTATCTCGGTTTCAGCGACAACCTCATCAGCGCAACGCGCATTGGCCGCCGGATCATCCTGACCAATGGCTCGCACCGGCTGTACCTGCTGCGCAGGCTCGGCTTCCGCCATGCACCCTGCCTGGTGACCGATGCGTCCGACAGCGATCTGTCCGACGTACTATTGCCAGCCGCGGTCAAGCAGGATCGGCAGTTCTATCTGGGCGCTTCGCGACCGCCGATGTTCAAGGATTACCTGGATCCAAGGCTGACCTGCACCGTGCCGGTCACCCGCAAGCACTATGCGCTCAGGGCCAAGCTGGATCTGCAGAGGATCACGGTACCCTCGCTCTAGCGATTACCGCTCCAGCTCAAAGAAGACATGCTGTTGTAAACGGAGTTGATGCCCGGGGCAGGATCGGCGTCAACCAGTGGATGGTCTGCGTCGCTCCGTTCGGGACCCAATTGAAATCAGGCCGAACATCCGCCTTCGCCGGCCGCGCTGTCACCTTCTGCAACTCGATGCAGCGCAGAGCGAGTGATCTGCCGCCATCATCACCCGCCTTGATCGATCCATCGTGGGACAGCAGCACGGCTTCACGCCTCACCCGATACGCCGAATCCGAAGATGCTCGCGTTGGTTCATCCACGCCCCCTTGAAGCGGCGCTCCTGGCAACGCGGATTCGGGAATCGCCCCAAGAACGGCGAGCTGAGCGCACAAGCCCGCGTAGTAGGCATAGTACTCATCCTGCCCACGGGCATCCCGGGCAATTCGACCGAGAATATGAAAGGTCTCATGCGCCACCAGATCAACAAGATTGCCTTCTCGTCTCTCTTGGTTACCGAATGCCGGCGCAGCCAACGCAACATGCGCTGATCGATAGCCAAAGCTCCACCTGCTCACGGAAATAGATTGCCCTTCAGGCACGATGATCACCGAATAGCGGATGCTGCGCTTGGGGAACCATCGCTCCGCTTCGGTGGCGGAGGCGTCTATGTTCCGGCAGGTACTTTCAACATCTGGCTCGGTGCCCGGGTAGATCTCAAGTTGGATCCTGTGTGCGACAGACTCGCATACCTTGATCTCAGGCGTGCCGGACGCAAGATTCGATCCAGGTAGATAGCTTTCACTGCGCAGGTAGATCCAGCTTGCCAGAAGGGTCGAGCTGACCGATGTGTAACCTGCGGATGAGACCTGCGGTGGCATGCTCTTTGGCTGCAGGCCACAGGCGCCCATGAAAGAGCAGAATACAAAGACGCAGGATGTTCGCCAGATCATGCTCGCTCTACTTCAGGCCACTACAGGAACCGGTGCATCACAAACACGTCCACCAATCCCAGCGTTCGATGCCGGAATGCTTCCGGTAGCGCTCCGACCACCGCAAACCCCAGCTTCCGGTACAACGCGACGGCCGGCGCATTGGTGCTGACCACGTAATTGAACTGCATGGCCAGGAAGTCTTCCGCCCTCGCCCGTTCCAGGCTGTGTTCCACCAGCACCCGGCCAATGCCTCGCCCCTGCACTGTCGGGTCGACCACGTAGGTGGCGCTGGCCACGTGTGCGCCCAGATCGGGGAAGTTGGCGCCCATCTTGTACATTCCGACTACGTGGTCTTGCAGAAGCGCCACATAGGCCGGCTGCAGCCCGAACCAGTGGCCCTGGAAGGTGCTGGCCTCGAAGGTGCCGGCGAACGGCAGCGCATCCTCGGTCGCGATGGCGGCCCTGAAGATGGCCCACATGGCGTCGAAGTCACCTGCGGTGGCAGCCCGGATTTCCATGCGATTCCTCGCGGATCGGCGTAGTGGCCAAGGCGGACACTAGCAGAAACAAACCGCCCGGCCGCGGCTGCTTCACGTACCGCCGCCATCGGTTCCGCAATAGTTGAAGCAATTCCGGCCTGCAGAGCAGTACATGCCCCCTACTTCCGCGCGCATCCCGCACCGTTTTCGCCGATGGCGCGTCGCGGGCTATGTCCTGCTGGGCATCTACGCGCTCTACCTGCTGGCCGGCAACGTTTTCCTCAACACCCCGCTGTTCGACCAGGTCACCAACCGCAAGCCGCACAAGTTCGTGATGACCACCGGCCCGGCCATCACGCTGCTGCCGGGCCACGTCATTGCCTGGAACGTGCACATGCGCGGCCACGTGAACCACACCGTCTACGTGCTGCACGCCGAGCGCGCCAGCGCCCGGTTGGCGGTGTTTCCCCTGTTCAAGCGGGAGGTCCGGGTGCCCCGGCTGCAGGCCACCGGGGTCTCCGCCGAGATCAGCCGGGTCGAGGACGCCATTCCGCCACCGCCGCGCAGCGACCAGGGCTGGACCCTGCGCTTCGATGCCATCCACAGCGACAGCATCCGCAGCGCTCGGTTCGGCAAGCTGTTGATCATCGGCAAGGGCCAGGGCACGGTCGGGTTCCTCAAGCAGCTGCGCGGTGGCCCGTCCGAACTGTTCGATTCGGAGGTCTCGTTCCGCGATGCGGACACCAGCTTTGACGGTGTGCAGCTGCTGGGCGACATGAACCTGACCGCGCGCTTCAGTTATCCACGCCACTACCGCGACCAGGCGCCCGGGTTGGCCAAGCTGAAGATCCTGCATGCCCAGCTGGACGTGGATGCACGCAGCCAGGGCCTGCGCATGGACACCGATGCACGGCAGCCGCGCATTTCCAGCGCGCCGGTGCCCGGTCGCCTGCAGCTGGCGGCCCACCTGATCGACGGCCAGCTGCAACCCGGCGACCGTGCGCTCTGGCAGGTTCCGCTCTATCTGGGCGATGGCGCGCCTGATCGTGGCCTGCTCGCCCTGCAGCTCAACGTGGCCAACGACCTGCGCCTGCAGGCGCGCCTTCCGCCTCGGCCGGGCTCGGGCAGCGAAGTCGATGCGGACATCCACATCACCGGGCGCGACATCCCGTTCCAGGCTCCAGCGCAGCTGCTGGAGCGCAGTTCCGGCACCGTGCGCGGCGAATGGACCTTCACCTCGCTCAACTGGATCCCTGCGCTGTTCGTGCGCAAGCCGTGGCTGCAGCTGGATGGCGGCGGCACACTGAAGGCCGACCTGCGCCTGCGCCATGGCGAGCTGATCGAAGGCAGCACCGTGGACATTCCCTCAGCGGCCGCCGTGGCCGAAGTTGCCGGCGTGCGCCTGGCCGGCACCGCCAGCGCGCATGGCGAATTGAAGGCCGGCACGCCCAATCAGGCACAGCTGGCGATCCGGCTGCCCCGTTTCAGTGCACGCCCCAGCGATGCCAAGGACGTGCGCCTGTTCGATGGTCGCGATCTGGCCGTGGACCTGACCGGCGACGGCCGCCTGCAGGAACTGCGCAAGGGTGTACGTGCCCGGCTGCGTTTCAGCGAAGCCACCATTCCAGACCTGGCCGCCTACAACCGCTACCTGGGGTCGTCGCAGCTGCGGCTGTTGCGTGGCACTGGCAGCCTCAGTGGCGATGCCACGCTCGACACCGATGGCCGCGTCGGCCATGGCACGGCGCGCCTGCTGGGTCGCAACGCCAGCGCCAAGGTCGCAGGCCTGGACATGGGCGGCGATGTGGACGTGAACGCAACCCTGCGCCGCGGCGATTTCAACCAGCGCCACTTCGACCTGTCCGGTACCACCGTCGAACTGCGCAACGTGCAGGTGGCCGGCACAGAGTCCAGCGCCGCATGGAAAGGCCGTGCTGCGTTCAAGCGGGGCCGCATCGACGCGCAGTCCCCGTTCCAGGTGGACGCCACCACCGACCTGACCCTGAGCGATGCGCGCCCCCTGCTGGCGGTGTTCGCCTCGCGCACCGACTACCCGCGCTGGACCCTGTCGCTGCTGGATTCCGGCCAGGTCGATGCGCAGGCCAGGCTGCGCTGGCGGCCGGGTCACCTGATCATCGACGGTCTGCAGGCCGAGAATGATCGCCTCTCGGTGCGCGCACGTCTGGATCTGCTGGAGCAGCGCAAGCGTGGCGACCTGTATCTGCGCTGGGGGCTGCTGGGTGCTGGTATCGAGCTCGATGGCGACCAGCGCCAGTGGCACCTGGCCAAGGCGCGCGAATGGTTCGACCAGCGCCCTTCCCTGCTGCCTTCAAGCCAGGACGGGAGCGCCGCGGGCACTTCAGACTGATCGCCGCCGGCCTGCATCCATTTGCCGCCTCCGTTCGTATGAGGGGGCATAGGCATCATGGAGTTGTACGCAATGAAGCGGAGTTCACAGGCACTGGGTCTTCTGGGATGGGTCGCGGTTACCTTTGCGGCGGCTGCAATGGGCGCGTGGGCCTCCACGTCCGCTGCCAGCTTCTACGCCAGCCTCACCCTGCCGGCCTGGGCACCGCCTGCCGGTGTATTTGGGCCGGTCTGGACCCTGCTCTACGCGATGATGGCGGTTGCCGCCTGGCTGGTCTGGCGGGAGCGCAGTTGGCGCGGTGCGCGTCCGGCGCTGACACTCTATCTAGTGCAGCTCGCGGTCAACGCCTTGTGGAGCTGGCTGTTCTTCGGCTGGAAGCTGGGCGCACTTGCCTTCGCTGACATCCTTGTACTGATCGTGCTGGTGTGCGCGACGATCCTTGGCTTCCTGCGCATCCAGCGGGCCGCCGCAGTACTGTTGCTGCCCTACCTTGCCTGGATCTCGTTCGCCTCGGCGCTCAATTTCGCCGTGTGGCGCGCCAACCCCGGGGTATTGTGAAGCACCCATCAGAGCCCTCAAGCCTGTGCGGCCACCTGCGGCTGCCAGGCACGCAACAGCGACGGCTTGAATGCCTGCTGGCCGCAGCCGGCAGGGCAACGCACCACCCGTGATGCGGAATGGCTCACCAGCCCCTGCCCTTCCTCGGCCTTGAACACCGTTTCGCACGACAGGCAGCGGGCGACCAGCGAGTACAGGTGCAGCAGGCGGCCACTGGCCGGGTCCTGCAGCGCATCCACATCCAGCAGTTCGAACTGGCAGCTGTCGGGCAGCATGCGATACGGCATGGAAGGCAGGGTCTGCAGGTTCACGGTCGTGGTGGCTCAAGGAGGTTGGCCTACGGTAGGCAACCCCGTGTGCAGCGAGCGTGCAGCGCGCATGTACCTTCTGCGAAACGTGAAAGTGCCCGCCGCACGGCGAAAATGAAGAATTCAGTTTTCAATGAAAGGCTCTTCACGCTTACGAAGTGGTATGCGAATGCACGCTTTTGCTTCACCATCACCGGATACCGGATGCAGTGCTGGGTTGTCCCCATCTGGGATGTTCCCGTCATCCATGAATCATGAGTGCCGCCTTTGATGCCTTCCGTTGAGTCCAAGCACGACGTTGCGCTGTCCCGTTGTGCACGCGAACCGATTCATACGCCGGGCGCAATCCAGCCGTACGGTGTGCTTCTGGTACTGGAGCCGCAGTCACTGCGGGTGCGCGAGCGCGCCATCAGCCAGCCCAGGCTGCTGCAGCAGTTCGGCGAGCCGCTGATGCAGCACGTCAGCGAGGTGCTGGGCGGCGTGCTGGCGCCGTTCGAGGCGTTGTTCCAGCAGGCCGCGGTCGGCAGCAGCGCCCACGTCGGCGCCGTGCACCTGGACGGCCACGGCCGGCATCAACTGCTGGTGCACCGCTCCGCCACCGACCTGCTGGTCGAGCTGGAGTCGCCCGTTCCCGGCCAGCCGGGCTCGCTGGAGGAACTCTACCCGGCCATCCGCGAGCTGATGACCGCCATCGAGTCGGCCACGACGGTGGAAAACCTGTGCCAGCTGGCCGCCGAACACATGCGCCGGCTCACCGGCTTCGATCGCACCCTGGTCTATCAGTTCGACCCCGGCTGGAACGGCATCGTGGTGGCCGAGGATGGCAACGGCCTGTTACCGTCCTACCTGGACCTGCGTTTCCCCGAGTCGGACATTCCGGCCCAGGCCCGCGAACTGTATCGCCGCAACCGGGTACGGCTGATCGCAGACAACAACTACACCCCTGCCCCACTGATGCGCGCCGAGGACCATCGCGACGCACCGCCCACCGACCTCAGCCTGGCGGTGTTGCGCAGCGTTTCGCCGGTGCACATGCAGTACATGCGCAACATGGGCACCGGTGCATCGATGTCGGTGTCGCTGGTGCACGAAGGCCAGCTGTGGGGCCTGGTGTCGTGCCACACGGTGCATCCGCGCCGGCTGCCCTACCACGTGCGCACGGCCTGCGAGTTCATGGGCCAGATCCTGTCGCTGCAGATTGCCCTGAAGGAACGTGCGCGGGCCATTGAAGAGCGCGTGGCGCGCCGCTCGGTGCTGGTCAAGCTGCTGGCCCGCATGGCCGGCGACGAGGACTTCATGGCCGCGCTGCGCCACGACGAAACCAGCCTGCTGTCGCTGACCGGCGCCGCTGGCGCTGCCATCGTGCACAAGGGCGACTGCATGCGCGTGGGCGTGTGCCCGCCCGCGACCGACGTGCTGGCCCTGGCCGATTGGCTGGCCGCACAGCAGGCCGGGCAGGAAACGTACTGCACCGACCATCTGGCCGGTGACTGGTCGCCCGGCGTGCGCCTGGCCGACGTGGCCAGCGGCGTGCTGGCGGTGTCCATCTCGCAGCTGCATGACAGCTACCTGATGTGGTTCCGCCCCGAGGTGGTGCGCACCGTGCGCTGGGGCGGCGACCCGCGCAAGACCGCCGCGCCGGACGTGGTGCTGTCCCCGCGCAGCTCCTTCGAGGCCTGGAAGGAAACCGTGCAGCAGCGCAGCCTGCCGTGGAATGACGCCGACCGCGATGCCGCGCACGAGATGCGCACCGCCATCGTCGACATCGTGCTGCGCAAGGCCGAGGAAATGGCCGAGCTGAACGAACAGCTGATGCGCAGCAACAAGGAGCTGGAAGCCTTCTCGTACTCGGTCAGCCATGACCTGCGCGCGCCCTTCCGCCACATCGTCGGCTATTCGGAGCTGCTGGGCAGCTCGGCCGGTGAACGCCTCAACGATACCGAACGCCGCTTCCTCGACACCATCGTGGAATCGGCCAAGTCGGCCGGTACGCTGGTGGACGATCTGCTGAGCTTCTCGCAGATGGGGCGCTCCACCCTTGGCCGGGTGCGGCTGGACATGGCCGCGCTTGCCGAGGACGTGCGCAGGAGCCTGGCATTGGACTACGCCGGCCGCGACGTGCAATGGACGCTGGCGTCGCTGCCGGAAGTGCAGGCCGATCCGACGATGATGCGCCTGGTCTGGCAGAACCTGCTCTCCAACGCGGTCAAGTTCACCCGCGAGCGCGAGCATGCGGTGATCGAGGTCGGCCATGAGCGCAGCGAGGAGGAGGATCACTTCTTCGTGCGCGACAACGGCTGCGGCTTCGACATGCGCTATGTCGACAAGCTGTTCGGCGTGTTCCAGCGCCTGCATCACGTCGAGGAATTCGAAGGCACGGGCATCGGCCTGGCCAATGTCCGCCGTATCGTCAGCCGCCACGGCGGCAGGACCTGGGCCGAGGGTGAGCCCGGCAAGGGCGCCACGATCCACTTCACCTTACCCCGTTCCACAGGAGATCACCCATGAGGGACCTGCGGCCGATCCTCCTCGTCGAGGACAGCCCCAAGGATGCCGAGCTGACACTGGCCGCGCTGTCGCGCTGCCAGCTGCTGAACGATGTCATCCATGTACGCGACGGCGCCGAAGCGCTGGACTACCTGCGCTGCGAAGGCAAGTTCGCCGGCGCCAACCACGGTGGCCCGGTGGTGGTGCTGCTGGACCTGAAACTGCCCAAGGTGAACGGCCTGGAGGTGCTGGAGCAGGTGCGCGGTGACGCGCAGCTGAGCAGTACGCCGGTGGTGATGCTGACTTCCTCGCGCGAGGAACAGGATCTGGTGCGCAGCTACGAACTGGGCGTGAATGCTTTCGTGGTCAAGCCGGTCGATTTCAAGGAATTCTTCGATGCCATCCAGGGGCTGGGCATGTTCTGGGGCATCACCAATCAGCCGCCGCCCCATCGCCCCAATGGATCGGGGCAGCACAATGCATGATGGATCGCGCCGCAGCGAGCGCCTGCGCATCCTCATGCTGGAGGACAGTGCGCTTGATGCGGAGCTGATCACCGCACAACTGCAACGGGCCGGCCTGGATTTCGAGGTCGAGCGGGTGTGGTCACGCAACACCTTCATCGAGGCGATCGACCAACGCGGGTTCGACGTGATCCTGGCCGACCACGTGCTGCCGGGCTTCGATGGCGACGCGGCGCTCGCGCTCGCACGCGAGCGGATTCCGCACACCCCCTTCATCTTCGTCTCCGGCACGCTTACCGAGGAACTGGCAGTGCAGGCGCTGACCCGCGGCGCACGCGACTACGTGGTCAAGCAGCGGCTGCAGCGCTTGCCGGATGCCATCCGGCGGGCACAGCAGGAAGCCCGCGAACGCACCCAGCTGGCCGATGCACAGGCCGCGCTGAACGACAGCCAGGCCCAGTTGCAGCAGGTAACCGATGCCGTGCCGGCGTTGATCGCCCAGCTCGACAAGGAGCACCGCTACCGCTTTGCCAACAAGGCATTCCTGGACTGGCACGGCATCAGCCTGACCGAGCTGCTGGGCCGTAGCGCGCGCGATGTCAGCGGCATTTCAGCGTTCGAGCATGCGCTGCCCGGCCTGCAACAGGTGCTGCGGGGCGAGCGCAGCAGCTTCCAGGTGGAGCTGGCGCACCGCAGTGGCGAGTCACGCTTCGTGCAGATGGACTGCGTGCCCGAACGCGGCGCCGATGGAGAGGTGGTGGGTTACATCTGCCTGGGCAGCGACGTTTCCGGGCTGAAGCAGGCCGAACTGGCGCTGCGCGAGGACAATCAGTTGCTTGAACGGCAGGTACAGGCGCGCACCACCGAGCTGCGGGCCAGCAAGCGACGGCTGCAGGCGATCTTTGAATCCAGTTTCCAGCACCAGGTGCTGCTGGACCTCGCGGGCCAGGTGGTGGATGCCAACGTCGCCTCGTTGGCCGCGGTGCTGGCCGACAAGCCCGAGGTGATGGGCCTGCGTTTCGGGCAGTCGCCCTGGTTCGCTGGCACCGATGACGTCGGCGCGACCGTTGACCGGGCCATTGCCGATGCCGCCAAGGGGCACAGTTCGCTGCATGCGCTCGACCTGGAGTTGCCGACCGGCCGGCGCAGCTTCGATTTCTCGTTCCGCCCGCTGCTGGATGCCGAGGGCGCGGTCACCGCCGTGGTTTCCGAGGCGGTGGAAACCACCGCCCGGCTGCAGGCCGAGCACGCGCTACGGCAGGCGCAGAAGATCGAGGCGGTGGGCCAGCTCACCGGCGGCATCGCCCACGATTTCAACAACATCCTCACCGTGATCTCCGGCAACGTCGAGCACGCCATGCTGCTCAGCGAGCGTGCCGGCGAGCCCGGGGCGATGGTCGGCCGGGCGCTGGACAATGCCCTCAAGGGCGTGGGCCGCGCCGCCAGCCTGACCCAGCGCCTGCTGGCGTTCGCCCGCCGCCAGCCCTTGCACAGCCAGGCCGCCAACCTCAACGACCGCCTGTTGGACATGCATGACATGCTGCAGCGTGCGCTGGGCGAACTGGTACAGCTGGACATCCGCGTCGCCGAGGACATCTGGTGCATCGAGATCGACGTCAGCCAGCTGGAGGCGTCCGTGCTCAATCTGGCCGTCAATGCCCGTGACGCCATGCCGCACGGCGGGCGGCTCGTCATCGAAGTGGACAACAGCCATCTCGACCACGACTACGCCGCCCTGTTCCCTGATGCAGCACCCGGCGAGTACGTGATGCTGCGTGTCCGCGACAACGGCCACGGCATGGATGCGGCCACGCTGGCGCGGGTATTCGAGCCCTTCTTCACCACCAAGCAGGTGGGCCGGGGCACTGGCCTGGGCCTGTCGATGGTGCACGGCTTCGTCAAGCAGTCCGGCGGGCATGTGCTGATCGATTCGGTGGAAGGCGGCGGCACCAGCATCACCATGATGTTCCCGCGCTCGACGCTGGCCCTGCCCTGTGAGGGAACGGCACCGCAGGCCGGGCTGGCCGGCTATTCGCCGCGCGAAGAGACCATCCTGGTGGCCGAGGACAACGATGATGTCCGTGCCCATACCGTGGACGCGCTGCGCATGCTGGGCTACCGCGTGCTGGAAGCGCACGACGGCCCTTCGGCCCTGCGCCTGCTGGAGCGCCCTGACACCACGGTGGACCTGCTGTTCTCCGACGTGGTGATGCCCGGCATGTCGGGCTGGGAACTGGTGCGCGAAGTGCGCGAACGCTGGCCGGACGTCGCGGTGCTGTTCACCTCGGGCTACCCGCGTGACCACGATGCGGTCGGCAGCCAAGGCCGTGCGGCCGCGCTGCTGCCCAAGCCGTTCACCCGCAGTGATCTGGCGCAGGCGGTACGCACCGCGCTCGAAGCCGCGCTGCACTGAGGTCAAGGCGCCGGATCGCGCACTCCCGCTGCGATCCGGTTGATATCCGCGCACTCCACCGTGGCCGGCGGATGCTCCCGGCCGGCCAGCGCGATCATTGCCTGGCCCAGTGCCAGATTGCTGGTCACCAGCGAGGGCGCGATCGCGCCGGCCAGTTTCATCAGCGGCGCGCCACCCCAGTACAACGGCTTCAGCAGGCCATGGCGGGTGCCGGTGCCTTCCACCGGGCGCACGCCACCCGGCCGCAACATCACCGTGCGAACCGGCAATGCCTGCAGCGCCTGCTCGGTTTCACCCTTGATGCGCAGCGGCATCAGCCGACTGCTCGCATCTGCGCCTGCACCGGACACATACAGCAAGCATCCCTGCGGATTGGCCGCTGCCCACGCCCGGGCAACGGCAAGCGTGGTGTCCAGCGTAACGCGACGGTACTCGGCCTCGGCGGTACCTACCGGTGGCGCACCGGCACAGTAGAAGCAGGCATCGAATCCCGCCAGATCATCCTGCCGCGCCTGGATGTGCATGAACTCCGGCACGATCAGTTCGCCGCCGGCACCGCGGAGGCTGCCCGGATGCCGGACCAGTGCGGTCAGCCCAGCCACCTGGCGCGAGCGCTGGCAGGCCAGGGCCACGCCCTGCCCCACCAACCCGGTAGCGCCGGTCAACAGAACCCGCAATGCACCGGCAGCCGCCATTGTCTTCCCCTAAAGCTTCACGAAACGCTGGATCTTCCGCGCCAGCCAGCCACTGAACACCAGCGGCGCATCCAGCGCAGACACGCAGATGCACGGCACACCTGGTGCAGTGACGGGCTGGTGCTCCACCTCCTCATCCAGGTCCGCCACATCGCCCGGCGCGAACAGGCCCAGCGCGTCGTTGTACGAGCCGCGCAGGATCTGGGTCAGTTCACTGCGTCCGTGGCTGTGCATCGGCAGGCACTTGCCCGGCGCGATCTTCAGCATGATCAGCGATGGCATCTGTTCGGCGCGGATGCAGTGCACGCCCGGTGCCATCCAGCGCCAGCGCAGGGCTGCCAGCGACGCACCGAAGTACGGGTGCAGCGACGCCGGCAGGTGATCAGGATCGGCCTCCGGGCGCTCCCGCCGCGGCACGCTCGCCGCCAGGGGCAGGCTGATGGGCGACTCGCTGGCAAGCTGCGCCAGCATCGCCTCGCGCAGCGTGCTCCGGCGTGCGTCACCTTCGGCTGACGCAGGTTGCGTCTGCTCCAGCAGCACCGATCCGATCGCCTCGGCCTCACGCAGGCGCTGGCGGCACTGCGAACATTGCTCCAGGTGGGCGCCGGCCACGATGCTCAACGGCGCGGGCAGTGCACCGGCCGCATAGCTCAGCAACGTGGACTCGTGCAGATGGTGGTGCGGGTTCACGGCGCACCTCCCACTTTCGACTGCAGTTGCAGGAACGCACGTCGCAGATGCGATTTGACCGTGCCCAGCGGCATGCCCAGCGCCTCGGCAATCTCGCTGTGGCTCTTGGCTTCGAAATAGGACATCCGCACCAATCGCGCCTGCACTGCGGGCAGCTCGTTGATGCGCTGGCGCAGCCGCGCCTGGTCGGCGAACTGTTCGGCGCTGCTGCGTTCGATCATATCCACGGTTGCCGCGTCCTCCACCGCCGCCTGCACCTGCAGCCAGCTGCGCTCGCGGCGCACCCGATCGATATGCAGGTTGCGGGCAATCCGGTACAGCCAGGTACTCAGCGCACCCTGGGCGGCGTCGTAGTCGGCGGCGCGCAGCCACAACCGCAGCAGGCATTCCTGCGCCAGTTCTTCGGCCACCGCATCCGGCGCCCCCAGGCCGCGCAGATAGACGCACAGCCGTGGCATGAAATGGTCGTAGATCCGCATGAAACAGTCGCGGTCGCGCAGGCGCGCGACCCTGTCCATGTCACCGGCCCAGTTCGTCGGCTCGCTGCTCGGCTGCTGGGAACTGGACACGATGCGTGCGGTATCGAAGGTGAGGAGAGTGCTGGCGGCGTCAGGGTACATCTGCGTTCGCGGCGGGCAGGTGAAGGTCTGTCTTCTGTACGCGCGTGGGTGGCGATTGGATGCAGGCCACGTACCGCATCCATCCGGCCGCGCCTGCCGTATGACCAGGGCCCTCCCTGCGGATGACGATCATGCGGACCGCCTGGCTGCTGTTATGCCTCCCCCACGCCGCGCTGGCAGCCCCCTGGCTGCGGACCGAAGGCCTTGCCAGCGCCGGGCAAGGCGCCGCCGCCTATCGGGAAGTGCACTGGCAGCGCGACGCGACCGAAGGCGCCGAACGCTGGGTGCTGTACCAGTGCCCGGATGGGCGCCCCTTCGCCCGCAAGCACCTGCCCGCGACAACCCGCCCGCAGGCGCGCGGCTACTCGCTGGACGATCTGCGCAGCGGCCAGAAGGTGCAGATCGAGGTGGCCGGCGGCAGTGTCCTGATCGACTGGAAGGAGGATGCCGATGCGCCATCGCGCCAGCGCCGCCTGGAGTTGCCTGCTGATGCCGTGATCGATGCCGGCTTTGACGCCGCCGTGCGCCAGCATTGGCCGGCGCTGATGCGCGGCGAGCGCATCTCGCTGCCTTTCCTGGTTCCGGGGCGGCAGCGCTATTTCCCTGTACAGGTTCGCCGCACTGCCCCGCTGCGCTGGCAGGGGGTGGCCGCGCAGCAGATCGAGGCCAGCCTCGACACCTGGTATGGCGGCATCGCACCGCGCCTGCAGCTGGTCTATGCCGATACCGATCGACGACTGCTGGAGTTCCAGGGCACCAGCAACCTGCGCGATGCACGCGGCCACTATCCGCAGGTGGTGGTTCGATTCGCCGCTGCTGCGCGCGCAAGCAGCGCCAGCGAATGGCAGCAGGCCTGGGCGCAACCGCTCGTCGCCGGTTGCGGCGTGACGTCCGGGTGAAGCGAAACTAACAGCGGAAGCACGCATCCAGTGGGCATTGTGCTGCGTAGAGAGAAGACACGACCCCCTTCGAGACCCCTCATGGCCTCTGCAGCGCCCCTCCCCCGTCGCCGTTGGCGCCTGCTGCGCACAGTGCAGCGCTGGGTCGACACCGGCAGTGCTGCAGACAGCGCCGTCGACCGCCCCGGGCGTATCGACTGGCTGCGCGCGGTCCCCTTCGCCTTGATGCATGTGGCGTGCCTGGCGGTGATCTGGGTGGGCGCGTCATGGACCGCAGTGATCGTTGCGGCGGCGCTCTATGCCGTGCGCATGTTCGCGATCACCGCGTTCTACCACCGCTATTTTTCGCATCGCACCTTCCAGGCGTCGCGAGCGGTGCAGTTCGTATTCGCTGTCATCGGGGCCGCCAGCGTGCAACGCGGACCGCTGTGGTGGGCCGCGCACCATCGCCACCATCACCGCCACGCCGACCAGCCGCTGGACCCGCACTCGCCGCGTGAAGGCGGCTTCTGGCGCAGCCACATGGGCTGGTTCCTGACCCGCGAAGCCTTCGCCACGGACCTGTCGCGCATCCCCGACCTGGCGCGCTTCCCTGAACTGCGTTGGCTGGATCGCTTCGACACCGCGGTTCCCGTACTGCTCGCCGCGGCGCTGTATGCCCTCGGCGCCGCGCTGGAGCGCTGGGCGCCGGACCTGCACACCTCGGGACCACAGTTGCTGGTCTGGGGCTTCTTCATTTCCACCATCGTGCTGTTCCATGCCACCGTGACCATCAACTCACTGGCGCATCGATTCGGCCGCCGCCGCTTCGAGACCCGCGATGACAGCCGCAACAACCTCTGGCTGGCCTTGCTTACCTTTGGCGAAGGCTGGCACAACAACCACCACTTCTTCCCGGGAACCGTCCGCCAGGGCTTCCGCTGGTGGGAGGTGGACCTGACCTGGTACGGCCTGCGCGTGATGGCGGCCCTCGGCCTGGTAAAGGGCCTCAAGCCGATTCCCGAGTGGGTGCTGGCCAAGGCGAGGTACTGACATGCGCATCGCGATCATCGGCTCCGGCATTGCGGGCCTGGCCAGCGCCTGGTGGCTGGACGGCGAACACGAGGTCACGCTGTTCGAGGCCAACGATTATCTGGGTGGCCATACCCATACCCACGACGTGCAGGTGGATGGCCTGCAGATGGCGGTGGACACCGGCTTCATCGTCTTCAATCCGTTGCACTATCCGCTGCTGACGGCATTGTTCGACGAACTGGGCGTGGCGTCCCAACCGACGACGATGAGCTTCTCCCTGCACAGCGAGCGCAGCGGCGTGGAGTACAACGCCACCTCGCTGGACGGGTTGTTCTGCCAGCGCCGCAATCTGCTGTCACCCCGGTTCTGGGGCATGCTGGCCGACCTGCGCCGCTTCTACCGGGACGCGCCCCTGCTGCTGGCCGAGGATGAAGGCCCCACCCTGGGCCAGTACCTGCATGCCCAGCACTACGGCGAGGCATTCATCGAAGAGCATCTGCTGCCGATGGCATCGGCGCTGTGGTCCTCCCCCACCCGCTCGGTGATGGAGTTCCCGGCCCGCTACCTGGCCCAGTTCATGGCCAACCACCAGATGCTGCAGATGGCCGGGCGCTCGCCCTGGCGCGTGGTGAGCGGCGGCTCGGCGCGCTATGTCGACGCGTTGCGCGCCCGCTGGCGCGTGCGTGAGCGGCTGCAGTGCCCGGTGCATTCGGTCGAGCGCATGCCGTGGGGCGCGCGCGTGCACAGTGCTGCCGGCGTAGAGGGTTTCGATGAGGTGATCCTGGCCTGTCACAGCGACCAGGCGCTGGCGCTGCTGGGCGACGCAGACCCTGTCGAACGCGAGGTGCTCGCTGCCATCCGCTACCAGCCCAACGAAGCGGTGCTGCACACCGACGCAACGCTGCTGCCGCGCAATCGCAAGGCATGGGCCGCATGGAACGCGCATGTGCCGCGTGACCCGTCTGCGCCCTGCACGGTCAGCTACTGCATGAACCTGCTGCAGGGCCTGCCCGGTGACACGCCGCTGGTGGTGACGCTGAACCGCAGCGAGGCGATCGACCCGACCAAGGTCCTGCGCACGCTGCGCTACGCCCACCCGGTGCACGACCACGCAGCCGTCCGGGCCCAGCAGCGCTGGCCCGAGCTGCAGGGCCGTCGCCACACCTGGTTTGCGGGCGCGTACTGGGGCTGGGGCTTTCACGAGGATGGAATCCGCAGTGCGCGGCGCGTGGTCGATGCGCTGCGTGCCTGCGAGCCGCACCGGCTGCTGCCGACGGCCGGCGAGATCGCGGCATGAGCGCCAGCGCGCTCTATTTCGGGCAGGTGATGCATCGGCGGCATCACCCGCACCCGCATGCGTTCCGCTACCCGATCGCGCAGCTGCTGCTCGACCTGGACGAGCTCGATACGGTGTTCGCTGGCCGCTGGCTGTGGTCGATCAATCGGCGCAACCTGGCCGAATTCCGCCGCAGCGACTACTTCGGTGATTCCACGCGGTCACTGGCCGATGCAGTACGCGACCATGCCGCGGCCACCCTTGGCTTCCGGCCTGCCGGCCCGGTGCGCCTTCTTACCCACCTGCGCTTTGCCGGGCATGTGTTCAATCCGGTCAGCTTCTACTACTGCTACCAGCCCGATGGCAGCACGCTGGACTGCATCGTGGCCGAAATCACCAATACCCCGTGGAAGGAACGGCATGCCTATGTGCTGCCGGTCTCCACGGCCACCCATGAAGGCACCTCCCTGCGCTGGCAGTTCGACAAGCGCTTCCACGTCTCGCCCTTCATGCCGATGGACTGCTGCTATGACTGGCGCTTCAACCTGCCCGGCGATGACCTGCGCGTGCACATGCAGGTCTGGCGCGACGGTGTCCGCCAGTTCGATGCCACCCAGGCCATGCAGCGCCGCGCACTGGATGGCCCCGGCCTGGCGCGGGTGCTTGCCCGCTATCCGCTGATGACCCTGCAGGTGGTGGCCGCCATCCACTGGCAGGCCTTGCGCCTGTGGCTGAAGCGCAACCCCGTCCACGACCACCCCAACCTTGCCGGGAAACCGCGATGAACTCGATGACTCCTTCGGTCGCGCTGCCGCGCCCCGGCGCACTGGATGCCTTCCTGCGCCGCCGCCTGCTGGCCCAGCTCGCCCCGCTGCGCGAGGGCCGGCTGTGTGTGCGTGACGCGCTCGGCGAAGTCTGGCTTGGCGATGCCCGGGGCGAACTGCATGCCACCGTCACCATCGAGAACCCGGCGTTCTACAGGAAGGTCGCCGCGCAAGGCAGCGTCGGCGCAGGCGAGAGCTACATCAACGGTGAATGGCGCTGCGACGATCTGGTCGCGCTGATACGGCTGCTGGTACGCAACCGCGATCTTCTCGACAGCATGGAACACGGCCCGGCCCGCGTCGGCGGTTGGCTGCTGCGCGGCTGGAACCGCCTGCGCCGCAACAGCCGTGAAGGCAGCCGCCGCAACATCGCCGCGCACTACGATCTCGGCAACGACTTCTTCGCCCTGTTCCTGTCGCCGGACCTGATGTATTCCTCGGCGCTGTTCTCCGATGAAAGCGAGCCGCTGGAATCGGCCTCGCGGCGCAAGCTGGACCGCATCTGCCAGCAGCTGCGGCTCAGCCCTGGCGATCGCGTGGTGGAGATCGGCACCGGCTGGGGCGGCTTCGCCGTGCATGCCGCTACGCACTATGGCTGCCACGTCACCACCACCACCATTTCCGCCGAACAGCATGCGCTGGCCGCAGAGCGCGTGCAGGCCGCCGGCCTGCAGGACCGGGTCACCCTGCTGATGCAGGACTACCGCGACCTGCAGGGCCAGTTCGACAGGCTGGTCTCGATCGAGATGATCGAAGCCATCGGCGCCGAGTACTTGGACACCTATATGGCGACGTTGCAGCGCCTGCTGAAGCCGGACGGCGTGGCCCTGCTGCAGGCGATCACCATCGAGGATCACCGCTACGAGCAGGCCCGGCGCAGCGTCGACTACATCAAACGCTACGTCTTCCCGGGTAGTTTCATTCCATCCATCCACGCGATCATGGCGGCCAAGACCCGATCCAGTGACCTGCAGCTGATCGCCCAGCAGGATTTCGGGCACTCCTATGCGCTGACCCTGCGCGCCTGGCGCCAGCGCTTCCTGACGCAGTTGCCCGCGGTGCAGGCACAAGGCTTCGACGCGCGCTTCTGCCGGCTGTGGGAGTTCTACCTGGCGTACTGCGAGGGCGGCTTCCTCGAGCGCTCGATCGGTGTCTCGCACCTGTTGCTGGCACGCCCTGGCCATCGGCCGATCCAGGATGCGGGCGGTGGGCACTGAGATGCGCCGCTTCTGGGCCAACCTGCTCGGCAACCAACTGGTCTGGCTGAGCGCCGTGGCCGGCGCCGGTCGCGGCTGGCAATGGCCCGCACTGCTGGCTGCGTCGCTGTACATCGGCAGCCAACTGGTCACTTCGCCGCAGCCGAGGCTGGACCTGCGGCTGCTGGCGTGGGCGCTGGCCTGCGCCTGGCTGGTCGACGCCAGCGCAGCGGCCAGCGGCACGGTGCGTTATGCCGCCGCCGCGTTCGGTTGGGCGCCGCCGCCGTGGATCATGGCGCTGTGGGCGGCGTTCGCGATGACGCTGACTACCTCGATGCGCTTCCTGCAGCGGCATGCCGCGCTGCCGATGCTGTTCGGCCTGCTGCTGGCCCCGCTGGCCTACCTCTCTGCTGCGCGCGGCTTCGACGCGGTGCGGTTTGCAGCGCCGGCATGGCACGGCTTGCTCGTGCTCGGCGTTGGCTGGAGCATCGCGCTTTCCCTGCTGTGCAGCCGTGCCCGGCGCGGATCGCGCGGCACGCCGCAGCCACCCCTCGCTGGAGCGCCGTCATGATCGACCTGTTATGGGTGCTGTTGTACGCCGTGCTGATAATGAGCTGGGGCTGGGCCTGGCAACGCCGCCACACAAACATCGGTGTAGTCGATGTGCTGTGGGCCAAGGGCGTCGGTGCATCTGCACTGTTGCTTGCGTTGCTTGGCGATGGCGCGCTGGTGCCACGGATGGCGCTGGGCGTGCTCGGCGGCGTGTGGGGCAGCCGCCTCGCCCTGCATCTGTGGCATCGGGTCCGTCACGAAGCGGAGGACGGACGCTATCGCTACCTGCGCGAGCACTGGCACGGCCACCAGGGAAAGATCTTCGGTTTCTTCATGGCCCAGGCCCTGCTGATCATCCTGTTCGCCCTGCCCTTCGTCGCGGTGGCGGCCAACCCACGGCCGGGGCTGACGATCTGGATCGTGGCCGCTGCGGGGGTCTGGCTGCTCAGCGTGGGGGGTGAAGCGCTGGCCGACCGCCAACTGGCCTGCTTCCGCGCCAACCCGGCCAACAAGGGCCGCACCTGCCGGGATGGCCTGTGGCGCTACTCGCGGCACCCGAACTATTTCTTCGAATGGCTGCACTGGTTCACCTATGTGCTGTTGGCCGTGGGTTCGCCACTGTGGTGGATGGCCTGGCTTGGACCGCTGCTGATGTATGTATTCCTGCGCTACCTCAGCGGTATTCCGTTCACCGAAAAGCAGGCCCTGCGTAGTCGCGGCGATGACTACCGCGAGTATCAGCGCACGACCCCGATGTTCTTCCCCTGGTTCCCCCGGCCTTCCAAGGAGCATTCCGCATGAACGCGATCCCGTCACAGAACCCCACCGAAGCGGGTGAGAGCGGGCTGATCGCCTGGGCCGAGCGCGGCTGGGTTCCGGATGCAGCCTTGCGCGCCGGCATCCGGCGCCTGTGCGCGCAGCGCCTGCACGAGGAAGCCGAGGGCGGCATCGAGGGCCAGTCGGCCCGCTTCAACCGCCGCATCGCCGAATTGGCCGACAGCCCACTGGCGCTGCATGCCGATGCCGCCAACCGCCAGCACTACGAGGTGCCCGCCGCCTTCTTCCAGGCTTGCCTGGGCAGGCAGCTGAAGTACAGCAGTTGCTACTACCCGACCGGCAACGAGACGCTGGACCAGGCCGAAGACGCGATGCTGGCCCTGTACGGCGAACGTGCCGGGCTGGCCGATGGCCAACACATCCTGGAGCTGGGTTGCGGCTGGGGCTCGCTGACCCTGTGGATGGCCGAGCGCTATCCGCTCGCCCGGATCACCGCCGTGTCCAACTCGAACAGCCAGCGCCAGCACATCCTGGCGCAGTGTGCGTCGCGTGGGCTGCACAACGTCGAGGTGCTCACCCGCGACGTCAATCAGCTGGAACTGCCACACGCGCAGTTCGACCGCTGCGTCTCGGTGGAAATGTTCGAACACGTGCGCAACTACCAGCGCCTGCTCGCGCGCATCGCGCAGTGGCTGAAGCCGGACGGCGCGCTGTTCGTGCATATCTTCGCGCACCGCACGCTGATGTATCCGTTCGAAACCGACGGCGGCGACAACTGGATGGGCCGGCATTTCTTCACCGGCGGGCTGATGCCTGCCGCCGATACCCTGCTGCACTTCCAGCGCGACCTGCAGCTGGAGCAGCGTTGGCTGATCGATGGCACCCATTACCAGCGCACCGCCGATCATTGGCTGGCCAACCAGGATGCGGCCCGCGACCGCGTGATGCCGGTGCTGGTTGCTACCTACGGCGAAGCGGCCGCACGGATCTGGTGGCAGCGCTGGCGCATGTTCTGGATGGCCTGCGCTGAACTGTTCGGCTACGACGATGGCCAGCAGTGGCTGGTGGCCCATTACCTGTTCCGTCCCCGCTGAGGTGTCGCATGCGCATTTTCCCGTTGCTCCCGCTGCTGGCGGTCGGACTGTTCGGTACCGGTTGCAGCTCCAATGACACACGCCCCCTGCCACGCCCGCCATCGGTGGACGTGCCTCGATTCATGGGCGACTGGTACGTGATCGCCCACATTCCCTCGCGTCCCGAGCGCGAGGCCTTCGATGCCGTCGAGAGTTACGCACTGCGGCCCGATGGGCGCATCCAGACCACCTTCACCTATCGCAAGGGCAGCTTCGACGCGCCACAGAAGTCGATGCACCCCATCGGCCGGGTAGAGAGGGAAGGAAACGGCGCCGTCTGGGGCATGCAGTTCATCTGGCCGATCCAGGCCGAGTACATCATCGCCTGGCTGGCCGATGACTACGGCCAGACCATCGTGGCGCGCAGCAAGCGCGACTACGTCTGGTACATGGCACGCACGCCACAGGTCTCGGACAGCGACTACCAGCAGGCGGTGCAACGCATCGCGGCAATGGGCTATGACACCCGGAAGCTGCGACGGGTACCGCAGTCGGTGCGATGACCCCTGCTGTGGCCCTGCGTGGCCGCTCGCCCAGCACTTCGCACCAGGCTGACACTGCGCATCCACGCTGTTGATGCGGAAGGTCGCACACTGCGGTTCCCCACGTGAAACAGGCACCACCGGCATGCATCCCGAATCCCGCCCGCACATCTGCAACCTGCTGCTGGTGGAGGACCAGTTCGACCTGGCCACACTGATGGAGCAGGCGCTGCAGCAAGAGGGCGACCAGGTCACGCATGCCTACAGCGTGTTCGATGCACTGGGCCTGCTCGACACCCGGCAGTTCGACGGCGCCGTGCTGGATATCGAGCTGCGCGACGGCGTGGTGTTCCCGGTCGCCGATCGCCTGGCCGCGCTCGGCGTGCCCTATCTGTTCGTGTCGGCGGTCTATGACCAGCTGGTGCCGGCACGGCATCGCGGCGCCCCGTTCGTTGCCAAGCCATTCCATCTCGAAAAGCTGCAGCGAGCCGTGCAGCAAGCCATCAGCGGCAGCCCCGCCATTGCATCGCCGGGGCCGGAAGGCGCCCCTCGCAATCCAGCGCACCCACAGGAGGCAGCCGCTCCCGGCACTCAATCCAGCGCGAACCCTGCAACCCTGCCTTCTTCGTCGGGGCGGATCATGTAGGGCATGAAGACGCCGGGGCCGAACGTCGCCACGTAGCGGTACATCGTGCCCTTCTCGCTGGCCTGCGTGCCCTTGAAGACCAGGGCGTCCGGCTTGCCATAGGGCCCGACCGCCTTCGCCAACCCGGCACCCAGCCCCGCCTCCAGCCTTGTACGCAGGTTCGCGCTGAAATCCGCATAGCCGCGCCCGGCCTGCAACTGTTCAAACGTGGCCCGTGCCCGTGCCGTCACGGCGGCGTCTTCGCCAGCCGCGGGCTGGCTCCACGCAGCGACGATGGCGGGATGGAGCGCACTGAAGACCGCATTGGTCAGCGTGATGCCGGCCTCCGGCGTCTTGTCCCCCAGATTGGTGAAAGCAATGATGCGCAGCCCAAGCGCGGGGAAGTACTCGTCGGCGGTGGTGAACCCCTGCGAGCCGCCGGTATGGCCGATCCTGGCCTGGCCGTAGACCGCATTGACGAACAACCCGAGCCCATAGTCGGCGCTACCGCCCTCAGCGGTGTGAACCGGCGTGATCATTTCGCGGTAGCCGGCCTGGCTGACCACCCGCCCCCCGCTCAGGCCACGATCCCAGCGCGCGAGATCGTCCAGCGTACTGACCAGAAAGCCGGCAGCGCCACTCCAGTCCGGGTGGAAATAGGGTGATCGGCGCAGGACGCCCGCCTCGTGCCGGTACCCCACCGCCATGTCCTGCAGTCGCTCCGTATCGGCGAGGGTGAAGGTGAGCCGCATGTCCAGCGGCTCCAGCAGATGCCGGCGCACGTAGTCGACGTAACGCTCGCCCGATACCACCTCGATCACCCGGCCGAGCAGGATGTACCCGGTATTGGAGTACGACCAGCGGCTGCCCGGCGCGAAATCGAGAGGACGATCGCGGATGCGCGCGATCAGCCGATCAAACGCAACCGGCTGCGTCACCAGGGCATCGACCTCCTGTTCGGGACCGTCGAAATAGTCGTGCAGGCCGCTGGTGTGGGACAGCAGCTGGCGCAGGGTCACCTCATGCGCGTGCGGGGCGTCCGGCAGGTACCTGGCCAGCGGATCATCCAGGCTGAGCTTGCCGGCCTCCTGCAGTTGCACGACCGCAGCGGCGGTGAACTGCTTGGTGATCGAGCCGATCTCGAAGGGCGTGTCGGTGCGCACCGCCAGGCCCCGCGCCAGGTCGCGCTGGCCATAGGCCTTGGCGTGAATCAAGCGCCCGTCCTGGAGCACCATCACCGCCGCACCGGGAACACTGAAGCGGCGCATGACCTGGCCGACGCCGCGGTCGATCCCCTGGATCGCGGCCGCATCCAGTGGGGCGCTCGCCCTGCTCGCGGCATCGCCGCGCGGCCCTTCCGTGGCAACAGCGGGCCGGGCACTGCCGATCGTCACCAGCAGCAGGCCCGCCAGGGCCATCCAAAAGCGTGCCGTGCGCATTCCCGCCCCTATTATTCAAATTTGAACTATAGTTTGAATTATGAAATCCGCCACTGCAAGCCACTCCAGCCCAGCACCGCTCAAGCTGACACCCGCCCAGCTTGCCGCGATGGCCTCGCCCGCACGGATGGCGATACTGCAGCGCCTGGACGCGGAGGGTCCGGCCAGCATCCGCGAACTGGCCGAGCGCCTGGGCCGCCCCGCCACCGCGCTCTACCACCACCTGGCGCACCTGCAGAAGCACGGCCTGGTGCGCATCACCGAACATCGCGACACCGGCCGCCGCCCCGAAGCGGTCTACGCGGCGGCCTCAGCTCAGCTGTCCTCCCGTGACGCGGTGCGCACCCCATCCGGCCGGCGGAGCCTTGTCCGCGTGGCGACACGCGTGGTCGCCGCCACCCTGCGCGCGTTCGCCTCGGCCGCCACCCAGGCCGCCGCCCGCTTTGAAGGGCCACAGCGCAACTGCGCGGTCAGGCACCTGTCCTTCCGCGCCGATGACGAGCAACTCGCCCGCATCAACGCATTGATCGAAGCGCTTGAGGCCACCGCGCTCGACGCCGGCACGCAGGGTGACCCCCTGCTGCTGACCGTACTGATGGCGCCCGCCGCACACAGGCCGCGTGGACCCTCGACCTGACCGTCCATGCATCGCCGCCATCAATGAACATTGCCCGATTCAATATTCATTGACGATCGAAACTTAGGAATAATCGCAAAAATCCGACAAATTCGATGTGCGGCATGACAACGGCGCCAGAATGATCGCCACGCCCGCGGGCGCTGACCACCTCTGTGCGCATGAATGGATATCCTGCACCGCGCCTGTTGCGCCTGGCACTATTGGACGATCACGAAGTGGTCCGTCGCGGTACCGCACTGCACCTGTCCCAGGACGCCCGCTTCAGCATTGTTGCCAGCCACGGCCACAGCGACGCGTTCATCCAGGACCTGCATGCAACGCCAGTGGATGTGGCCATCATCGACCTCACTCTGGCGCGCGGGGACCGCGACTGCATGGCGCTGGTGGAGCTGCTGCGCGCGACGTTCCCCGCCATTCCCCTGCTGGCCTTCGCCACCCTGTCACCCAGCATACATATCGGCCCCCTGATCGACGCCGGCGTCAGCGGCGTGGTCAGCAAGGCCGAGCCGCTGCCACTATTGTCCGAGGCAATAGTACGCGTGTCGCTGGGGCTGGACCGGCTGCCTCCCGACTGCCGGCATCCGGCAGACGGCGAAGATCTCAGCCGCAACGAACGTGAAGTGCTTCACCTGCTGCTGGCCGGCCTTACCGTCTCGGAGATCGCCCAGTTGCGCCATCGCAGCATCAAGACGGTCAGCACGCAGAAGAAGTCCGCGCTACGCAAGCTGGGCCTGCGCAACGATGCAGAGATCTATGCCATGCGACATCAGCTGGAGGCACTGTGAGCCGGCGCCATCGCCCGCACTTCGCCCCTGTCCTGCTGCTGGCCCTGCTCCTGTTGCCGACGGTCTCGGCCAGGGATGCACCGTCGCAACGATGGGTGGCGGGCCGCGAGGTCCGCGTGGCCACCGCGCCCTCGCTGCGCCCCTTGCCACCGGCGCTGGCTGATACGGCTCCGCTGCCCACCCTTGCCCATGGCTACGCCACGCTTGTGGCACGCCACTCGCAGCTGCGCTTCACCGAACACCCCTACCCCAGCACGGGCTCCTCGGTAGTCGCGGTATGCCGGGGCGATGCCGACCTGGTACTGGTCATCGGCGCGGTCAGGCCACTGCACCAGCCCTGCGCCAACCTTGTTGCCTCCACTCCCTTCCGCGGCGGCAGGACCGTCCTGGCCGGCCGGAACGGAGGGCGCCTCCCGCACGATGTTGCACAACTGGAAGGACGCACACTGGCCGTCGTCAATGGCGGGCCCTACGCCGAGTGGCTGCAGGCGCATCATCCACACCTCCGCCTGCTGCACCTGCCCGATCGGCACGCAACACTGGTGGCCGTTGAAACAGGTGCCGCCGATGTCGCAATTGGCCTGGAATCGACGCTGCAACCGATGATCCGGCGACACTTCGGCGGCACGCTGCAACTGCAGCCCTTCGAAAGCGCGTTCTCCACCGACCTGTACCTGCTGGTGCGCAGCATTGACCGCCAACTGCTGGCGCGCATCGACCAGGCACTGCAGGACATCACGCTGGAAGAGCATGCCGGCCTTCTGCAGCTCTGGGCCCGGCAGGCACTGCCCGCCTCGATCCAGCGGATGTTCGATCAGATGCGCATGCCACCGCCGCACTGGCTTCTGGCCTTGATTGCAGTGCTGGCCGGCCTGCCGATCCTGTGGCACGTCGCGGCCCGTCGCACCAGGCGCGAACGCCGTCGCCATGCCCGCGCGGCAGGCATGGTCAGCCATGAGATGCGCAATTCGGCGCAGGCGATGCTGATGTCGATCGACCTGCTGGGCCGGTCACCCCTGGCCAGCGGTCAGCGCGAACTGCTGGCGGCCGCCACGGCCGCCGGGCGCTCGCTGCGCAGCCTGTTGAACCGTTCACTGGATTTCTCGCGCCTGGCTGGCGGAGGCTTCAAGCCGCATGTGGGCGCCTGCGATGTGGCATTTCTCTGCCAGCAATCGCTCGACGCGATCCGGCCACAGGCCCGGCTGAAGGGATTGCAGCTTCGATTCGACTGCAGCCCCGACCCTGCGCCGACGATCGCACTCGATGCAGAAGCACTGCGGCAGATTGTCGACAACCTGCTTGGCAACGCGGTGAAGTTCACCGATGTGGGCGGCATCGATCTGCGCGTGCAACTGATGCCGCCGGTCCAGCCGCGGGCACTGGTGCTGGACGTGATCGACAGCGGCATCGGCATTGATGCCCGGCACGCCGAGCGGCTGTTCCGCGCCTTCCAGCAGGGCGAGGACGGCCAGATGCGCGGCGGCAGCGGCCTGGGCCTTTCCATCGCCCGCGAACTGGCCCGCGCCATGCGCGGCGACCTCACCGTGCACAGCGTCGTGGGACGCGGCAGCCGCTTCACCCTGTGCCTGCCGATACAGGCCGCCGGCGACGATGTTGCGCCCGCAGAGGACCCTGCCGCCGGCCGTCCACTTGCCGGCCTCGACCTTCTGCTGGTTGAAGACCATGCATTGAACCGGCAGATCATCGCCGAGCAGTTGCGTCGGTTCGGTGCGAGCGTGCGTGCCGTTGCCGACGCGGCAGGCGCACTGGACGAGCAGAGCCGCAGCCCGCGCAGGATCGTGCTGCTGGATATCGGCCTGCAGGGCATGGATGGCTACGCACTGGCGCAGCAACTGCGCAGCCAGGCCAGTGGGCCGCTGCGGCTGGTGGCGCTGTCCGCCCGTACCGGGCGCAGGCACCTGGCGCGCTCGCGCAAGGCCGGATTCGACGCCGTTCTGACCAAACCCCTGCAGGTTGCGCACCTGCTGCAGGCGCTGCAGCTGACGCCCATCACCGGTATTGCAGCCCGCACGCCCCTGGCAGCGCTGGACCACGTCCATCTGGCCGATATCCGCGGCGAACTGGAAGGCATCGAGCGGGCGCTGGCCGATCACGATGCAAGGGCCATGCGCCATCATGCGCACCGCCTGCAAGGGACACTTCAGATCTGTGGCGCCGCTGCCCAGGCCGACATCGCGGCCGATCTGTGGGAACTGGGTCATGATGCCGCGACGGACTGGATCGACGCGCGGCGACTGCTGCAGTTGCTGTGGCACTGGCATGGCTCCCGCACTGCGGAAGCCATGCCTGCCAACTGATCAGGCGGCCAGACGCTCGACCTGGCGACGGGTCAGGTCATTGAAGCGACCCAGCGACATCAGGTGCTGGTGGATCAGCGCCAGCCAGCCGCTGCGGTGCCACTCGACCACGGTGGCTTCCGGCAGCGCAACGAACTTTTCGACGTCGACCACCTGGAAACCATTGAGGTTGAACTCGCGGCCATCCGGGGTACGCACGGTGGCGTTGCGCTCGACCAGCAGGCCGTTGTCGATGAGGGCCTTGGAGAAGGCCTGGGTCTGCTCGTGCTCACGGGTGAACTGGCCGCAGAATTCCAGCGCCTGCTGCACCATGTCGGTGGCCTTGCCGTCGACGAACAGCGGCTGGCCTTCGTCACCGCCCTTGACCACGCGCGGGCTCTCTTCATCGATGCCCAGCAGGAAGTCGTTGTCCGCACCGGTGTCGATGAAGATGAAGGGATGGCGACGCAGGTAGGCCGGGATGTAGGCCTCGTCTTCCCACAGGCCGTCCTTGATGAACAGGTTCTCTTCCGACACGCCGACGGCAGCCATCGGCACCGCGGTCGGGCCGGCGAACAGGATCGGGAAGTGGTGCAGCGCCAGCGAGAACTCGCCCAGCACCAGCGGAATGGCGTTGTTGCCGGCGGCGAACTCGAGCTTGCCCGGCAGGACGCGCAGATCGGCGTGCACATCGGCCTGCAGCGGCACCGGACGGGTGTAGAACAGGGGAGCGCCGTTCGGCGCCGCTTCGGTGGTGGTGTCGCTGGTGGTGGTCATCTTGGGAACCGTTCGATCATGCGCGCCTGCCATCCCGGGCGCGCCAGCGGGAACAACCTGAATCCCGCATTATCAACAAGCTCGCTGACAAGGGCCACCCCGCCGAGGGCCTATTTCAGCTGCAGGGGGTATCGCTGCCACAGCACGTGGACGAGAAAACCGGCCAGTTCGGTATCGCGGGCGCTCACCGCAGCGCGGATCTTGTCCAGCAGCACCATGTCCGAGCACGAGCGCACATCGGCGTGATTGGCCTGCCCTGCCCTGCGCGCACGGTAGCGCGCAGCCCGCTGTGCATCACTCATTGCGTACCCGAACTTGGGCGGACGACCGCGCTTGCGCGGCAGGGTCAGCTCCAGGGTTCCGGGGTCTTTGTCATCACGCATGGGCAGGGTGCGGGCGGCGGCGAGCAACGGGGGGTGCGCAATTTATCGTGAGGCATCACTTTAATCCAGCTTTTTCTGCAGTTTTGTTGCAATGCAGTGCAAATGCATCACGCCTCCGGCAGCAGAACCACGCCACGCGCGGATGCCTCACCAAGGCCCACGCAAAAAGGGAGCCCGCGAACGGGCTCCCTTCACCTTCCTCATGCAGCGCGTACGGGCTCGTAACCGTGCAGATGCGCCTCGCTGCTGGCCCGCCCCTGGCTGAGCGAACGCAGCGAGGTGGTGTAGCCCACCAGCTGCGCCAACGGTGCGAATCCGCTGACCTCGGCGCGACCGTCCTGGTCCTCGATGCGGGCGATGCGGCCGTGACGGCGATTGAGGTCACCGACCACGTCGCCCACCGACGCCGAGGGCGAATGTACCGTCACCGCCATCACCGGCTCCAGCAGCTGCGTGCCGCCTTCTGCCAGTGCCGCCTTGATCGCCTCGGCGCCGGCGCGATGGAACGCCATTTCCGAGGAATCCTTGGCATGGGTCTGTCCATCGACCAGGCTGACCTCGATGCCGACCACCGGATGCCCCTGCGGGCCTTCCGACAGCGCGGCGCGCACGCCCTTCTCCACCGCCGCGATGAAGCTGCGCGGCACCACGCCACCGACGATGCGATCGTTGAACACGACCTCACCGTCCTCGCGCGGCGCCACGTCCAGCACCACCTGCGCGAACTGCCCCTGGCCGCCGGTCTGCTTGACCAGCCGGCCGACCACGCCGGCCACTGCACGCATCGGCGTCTCCTGGTAGGCCACGCGCGGTGCGCCCACGCCCACCTCGACCTTCCATTCGCTGCGCAGGCGCTCGACCATCACCTCCAGGTGCAGTTCGCCCATGCCCCAGACCAGGGTTTCGGCCGTATCGCGATCGGTTTCGACGCGGAACGACGGGTCCTCCTGGGCCAGGCTGGCCAGCCCCTGCGCCATCCGGATCAGGTCGGCGGCACGCGCCGGCTCCAACCGCCATGCCAGCACCGGCGCCTGTGCCTGGATGTTCTCCAGGCGCAACGGCTGCGCACGGCCGCTCAACGTTTCGCCACTGACCGCATCCTTCCAGCCCAGCACCGCGACGATGTCACCGGCCACGGCCTGTTCAATGTCGTGGGTCTGGTCGGCCTGCACCCGCACCAGGCGGCTCACACGCCGTCCCTGCGGATGCTGCGAACTGGCCACCGCATCGCCGACCTTCAAGGTACCCGAGTACAGCCGCACGAAACTCAGCGCACCGTGCTGCTGGTGGGTGATCTTGAACAGCAGGCCGGCCAACGGACCGTCCGGATCCGGCGGCAGCACCACCTCGCGGCCCTCGCTTTCAGCGACCACGGCAGGGCGATCCAGCGGCGATGGCAGGTAATCGACCACCGCGTCCAGCAGCGTTTCGATGCCCTTGTCCTTGAACGCCGCGCCGGCCAGTACCGGCACACCGGCACCGGCCAACGTTGCGCGCCGGATGGCTGCACGTAGCTGTTCCGCATCGATCACGCGACCTTCCAGCCAGGCATCGGCAAGTGCTTCATCGTGGTCGGCCACGGACTCGACCAGCGCATCGCGCTGCGCCTGCCACTGCCTGCGCGCTGCGTCGTCCCATGGGGTGATCGTCGCCGCAGCACCGTCGTGCCACTGCAGCACCCGCTCATCGACCAGATCGACCCAGCCGTTGAAGTCGCTTTCGCTGCCCAACGGCACGCCCAGCGCCCACGGCCGCGTGCGCAGCTTGTCCTGCAGCTGCTCCAGCACGCGCTCGAAGGAAGCACCGACGCGATCCATCTTGTTGACGAACGCGATCAGTGGTACGCGGTGGCGGCGCGCCTGGCGCCACACAGTCTCGGACTGCGGCTGCACGCCATCCACCGCCGAGAACACGGCTACGGCGCCGTCGAGCACGCGCAGCGAACGCTCGACTTCAATGGCGAAGTCGATGTGGCCGGGGGTGTCGATCAGGGTCAGCCGATGCGACGGCAGGTCGCGCGGCGACCATTGCGCCTGCACGGCAGCGGCGCCGATGGTGATGCCACGTTCGCGCTCGATCGCCGAGAAATCGGTAGTCGCATTGCCGTCGTGCACTTCGCCGACGCGATGGATCTCGCCGCTCTTCCACAGCAGGCGTTCGGTCAGCGTGGTCTTGCCGGCGTCGATGTGGGCAATGATGCCGAGGTTGCGGCGACGGGAAAGGGTCTGGGTGTTCATGAATAGGTTCCTGCAAAGCCAACTTCGGGGGCCGCGCACCCCGGTTGGCGACAGGGTGCGCGGCTAGCGTTCGGTCTCGGCGATCTGGTGCATGGCACGTTCTCCTTGGGTACATCGGGTTACGGGGAATGGAACTGCGAAAACGAAAAGAGCGCCCCGAAGGGCGCTCTGTGGAAGGTCCAGCGATGGCCGTCTCAGCGGCCTCGTGGGGCTCCAGGCAGACACGCCCGTTCCGCGCTTGCGCGGGTCAGGGTGAAAAACTTCAGGAGCGGCATCCGGTTCATGGGGCGCATTCTAAACCTGCCAATCTGGCGCGCAAGTGAATATTGCATACATTGATGGAACGATGCGCACCGCCACAGAGCCACCCCAGGGGTGGCTGCAATCGGCCCCTGGCGCCTTACTTGCACCCATGCAGCGTGCGGGCCTCCGCCACGGTCGCTGCACGGTCATCCCCCATCGAGACCCATCCTTTCAGCGACATCGCCGGATCCACCTGTGCCTGGCGCGGGCCGCCATGGATCACCACCTCGGTCCAGCTGCCGACCGGCACCAGCTCTGACAGTCTCGCCGCCTGATCGTCCTCGGTGCTGAACATGTCGTCCGGCGACGCGGGCTTGGCATTGTTCACGGTCTCGGTCTTGCGCGTCCATACCCGCAGCGCACCATCCGGCATGCGCTGAGTGATGACGTCATGGCGCTCCACACCGTACGCCCACGTGTTCTCGCCAACGCCACGGGTTTCGCTGCCGTCATCCGCCACCGCCACCACCTCGCCCGCCGGCCCGATCACTCCTGCCACCGCACCCAATCCCGACATCAGTGCCTGGTAGACGATCATCTGCCGCTGCTCGGTCGTCAGCGAACCGGCATCCGCCTTGCCCGCAGACAACTTCAGATAGGCCGCCTCCTTGCACAACACCAGGACCTGCTGGTCATCCCAGCTCACCGACATTTCCTCGTTGGCGAAGTACTGCGTCTTCAACGACGTAACGGCGCCATCCTTACCCTCTGAATGCCGCGTTTCGATCAACGAGGCGTTCTCGGCTGCATCGGTCAGTGATACCGGAGAGGTGGCAGCCGCGTTGGCGGCGCACACGGAAGCAAGCAGGGCGGCAAGCAGCACGCCGCGCGGAGCGGTACGGAACATGGGATCAGTCCATTGAAGAAGACGAAACCGCCATGATACGCGCTGAAGTGACACGGGCGTCCGCTCAGGTCACCACGACCAGCGGCACCCCGCGTCGCGGGTGCTGCAGCACCACCACATCCTGCTGGTAGACCCGCTGCAGGTTGTCCTCGGTCAGCACCTGCAGCGGCGTACCGTCGGCGGCCACCCTGCCCTGCTCCAGCAGCACGATGCGATCGGCATAGCCGGCGGCCAGATTCAGATCGTGCAGTACTACGATCACGCAGGCGCCGGCTTCGGCACAGGCACGCACGCTGCGCAGGGTGCGCTCCTGGTGACGCAGGTCCAGCGCGGCGGTCGGCTCATCCAGCAGCAGCAGCGGCGTGTCCTGCGCCAGTACCCGCGCAAACGTGGTGCGGGCGGACTCGCCACCGGACAGCTGCTGCACTTCGCGCAGGCGCAGCGCCTGCAGTTCGGCAGCATCGATGGCACCTTCAACGTGAGCGTCATCCGCCACAGGATCCGGCGGGTGCGGCAGGCGCCCCATCGCCACTACCTCTTCCACGCTGAAGGCGAAACGCACGCCGTGCTCCTGCGGCATCACCGCGCGCTCGCGTGCCAGTGGCCCCGCCTTGTAGCCTGCCAATGGTTTGCCGCGCAGGCTCACCTCGCCCGCATCGGCGCGAAGATCACCAGCCGCCACCGCCAGCAACGTGGATTTGCCCGCGCCATTCGGGCCCACCAGCGCGGTCACCGTCCCCGGCTCGAATGCGAGCGAGATGCCATGCAGGATCTCGCGCTGCTGGCGGCGCACCACCACCTCGTGCAGTTTCAACAGCACGCTCATGGCGCGGCCTTGCGGCGCTGCTGCAGCACCAGCCAGAGGAAGAACGGCGCGCCCAGCGCAGCCGAGAACAGGCCCAGCGGAATCTCCGCCGGCGGGTCGAGCGTGCGCGCCGCGGTATCGGCCACCACGATCAGCAGTGCGCCCAGCAGGCCGGACAACGGCAGCAGCCAGCGATGGCCGGGACCAACCAGCAGGCGCGCCACGTGCGGCACCACCAGGCCAACAAAGCTGATCGAACCGGCAAAGGCCACCGCCGCGCCCACCAGCAGCGCACTGAACGCGACCAGGCGGCGACGGGTGCGGGTCACGTCCAGCCCGAGGTGCTGCGCCTGGCGCTCGCCCAGCGCCAGCATGTCGAGGGGCGTGGCCAGCCGTTGCAACGCGAACACGCCGATCGCGAACAACGGCACCACCGCTGCCACATCGGCCCAGTTGGCGCGTGCCAGCGAACCCATCTGCCAGAACACCAGCGACTGCAGTTCGCTTTCGCTGGCAATGTAGGTCAGGAAGCCGATCAGCGCCGAGCAGAACGCCGCCATCGCGATGCCGACCAGCAGCAGCGTGGCATTGCCACTGCCCTTGCCGGGGCGTGCCAACGCGTAGGTCAGGCCGATCGCCAGTGCGCCGCCAACGAACGCGGCGACCGGCACCAGCCAGCCCGCCGCACCGGCAGCACCGAGCACGATGGCGGCCACTGCACCCAGTGCCGCGCCCTGGCTGACGCCAACGATGCCCGGATCGGCCAGGGGATTGCCGAACAAGCCCTGCAGGCTGGCGCCGGCCATCGCCAACGATGCGCCGACCATCGCACCGAGCAGCGCACGCGGGATACGCAGCTGCCAGACCACGGCCAGGTCGCGACTGCTGACCGCCTGCGGATCAAGCAGGCCCAGCTTCACGCCCAGCGCCTGCACCACCTCCAGCGGTGGCAGCCGCAACGGACCCACGGCAAACGACGCCAACACCGCCCCCAGCAGTGCCAGCAACGCCACCATCAACATCATCCGCCCGCGACGGCGGCGCCGATCCGCCGGACTCATGCCTTCGGCAACGCCGCCAGGGCCTTGGCCAGCGCTAGCGCACCGGCACCGGAACCAACACTGGTGTACTTCAGCTGCACATCCGGCATCACCCAGACCCGATTGGCCTGCCCGGCCGGGGTCTGCTTCAGCGTCGGATAGGACTTCCACAGGCCTTCGGCCCCACCGAACAGCTGCAGGTCATGCTCGGTCACCAGGATCACCTCCGGTGCTGCCGCGACCACGCCCTCGTTGCTCAGCTGCGAATAGTTCTTCACCCCCGCCTCGGTACCGATGTTGACGCCACCGGCCAGCGCGATCAGCTGAGCCGAAGCGCTGTCGGCACCAGCCACGGTCGGCGCGCCACCGGCGCCGGTGGCCGAAACGTGGATCACCCGTGGTGCATGGCCCAGGCCCTTGCCAATCGCTGCAGCCTCGTCCAGCTGACGCTGCACCTGCGTGGCAAGCGCCTGCCCAGCCTCGGCCAGCCCGAGTGCAGCGGCCACCTTGCGCACCTTGTCAGGTGCCGGCTGCAGATCGTCGATGACCACCGCCGGCTCGCCCACTTCGCGCAGCTTCTTCGCCAGCTCGGTATGGCGGCGCAGGCTGTTGCCCAGGAACAGCGAGCCCTGCAGGCTCAGCACGCCCTCTACGCCGGTGGTGCGGTTGAACAGGAACTGGTGCGGCGCGGCCAGGCCCGCCTGGGTGGTGGTGTTGGTCGGCGCGGCGAAGACCTGCTTGCCAAGGCCCAGCGCCTCGATCACCGCAATGACATCGTCGCCACCGGCGATGATCCGGCTGGTGTCGGCCACCTCGATATCGGCGCCGTCATCGGAATGCACCTTGGCCGGCAGCACCGCCTTCTGGTCGTGCACGGCCGGCATCTCGGCACCGGCCACGCGCTGCCAGCCTGCTGGCAAGGCACCTTCAGCCGCCGCCGTGGCGGCCGGCGCCTCGGCAGGCTTCTGGCCCTCGGACGGGGCCGGCGCGCCACCGCACGCGGACAGCGCCAGTGAAACAGCCAGGGGAAGCGCACACAGGCGCAGACGGGACGCGATGTTCATGGAGGTTCTCCTTGCTGGCCGGGCGATGCGCGCATCGCCCGGCCCGGTGGCTTACTGCTTCGGGGTGATGCGGGTGATGCGGTCACCCTTCGGGTCTTCGGCACCGCGCGACTTGTTCACCGCGAACACATTGCCCTTGCCATCGGCGCGGACGTGGTTCGGCAGCGTGCCGCCATCAAGGTTGGCGACCACCTTGCCGTCGCCATTCACCACGGTGACAGTGCCGGCGCCGCGGTTGCTGACGTAGGCCAGGCCGGAGGCATCGTCGAAGGCGACGTTCAGTGCACCGGCACCGACCGGCACGTCATGCAGCACCTTCCCGGCCGCCACATCGACGATCAAAAGGTTGTCGGTGCCCTGCGAGGCCACGTACAGGCGGTTGCGTGCCGCATCGAAGGCGACGCCGGAGGCGCTGATCGAATTGCCCAGGTCGATGACCTTGTCGACCTTGCCGCTGGCCACGTCGATCACCGCCGCTTCCGGCGTACCGATGCTGACGGTGAACAGCTTGCCGCCCTTCTCGTCCAGCACCAGGCTCATCGGGGTGAACTTGCCGTCATCGACGCCGGACTCCAGCGTCACCGCCGGCAGCTCCTTGAGGGTCTTGGCGTCGAACACCGACAGGTGGTCCTCACCCGTAGCCGAGGCGAACACCTTGCCGTGGGTACCATCGACCACCACGTCGCGCGCGTGCGGCACGGCATCGACCGGGAACTGGTGGACCAGTGACAGATCCTTCTGGCGATAGACCGCGATCGAGTTCTGGCGGGTATTGGTGACCCAGACGTTGCCGTTGGCGTCATCCACGCCGACGCCGTAGACCGCATACACCGCACCATTGGTGCTGCCCGGCACCTGCGCCGGGGTGATCGCCTTGGTCACCTTCAGCGTCTTCGGGTCCAGCTTCAGCAGCTGCGACTGGGTCACCGGCGGGCGGCCCACCGCCGAGGTCACGAACACCGCGTTGCTGGCGGCGCTGTAGGCGGACTGGTACAGGCCCGGCACCAGCTTGTTGGACTGGGTAGCGAACTGCGCCTGGCCCGACAGCGGCAGCTGCGGCGAGACCCGCAGCTTCAGCACCGTGGCCGCGGCCGGCTGGCTGGCACGCACCACCACCGGGTGGGTGCCCGGCACCGCATCGGCCGGAATGCTCAGCTGGGTCTTGAAGTTGCCATCGGCATCGACCACCAGCGGCTGCGTGTTGAGCACAGCGTCACCGCGCAGCAGGCTGACCTTCTGGCCCGGCACGAAACCGCGACCGACCACGTCGGCGGTGCTGCCGGGAACCACGTTCTCACCGCGTGAGACGACCTGGCCCTTGAAGGTGGCATTGGCCGGCTGGTCGAATACCGGCTGCGCGGTGGCGGTCACCGCCAGCAGCAGGCCGGCGGCCAGGGAGGTGAGACGGAAAGACGGACGGAACGACATGGAAGGCTCCTTGCACACGTAGGCCGCGCCACGTGGCGCGGGAGTCATCGGTTGCCTGGGCCGCTGCACGTCGGCAGCCTCGCCTGGGTAGTGGGGTCGCACGGCATCGCGTGCGAGGGGATTCATTCGGTGGCGTTGTCACCGCCAGGGGCAGTTCCGTCGCCGGCGCTGCGATCGGTCACGCCATACAACTCGTGCAGCGCAGCGTGGAACGAGGCCGGCAGCATCGGACCGTGGCCGAGGCCGTCGAACTCGCGGTAGTGCACGCTCAGCCCGGGCACCTTGCCCAGCCGCTCGGACAGCTGCATCGCCGCGTCCGGCGTGGCGCCGCCGATGCGGCGCAGGTGCGCGACCACGCGCGGGTTGTTCATGTCGCGCTTGCCGCGATCGCCGACGCGCTCGGCACCGCCCAGCATCAACCAGAGCTTTGCGTGCTGGCCGTGCACGTTCTGCACGAACTGCTGTTCAGGATCGCCCAGCGCCGCACCCTGGCTCCACCACAGCGACGGGCTGGCCGCCAGGTAGTACTGGAACGCCGCCGAACGGGTGTACAGCGCATTGAGCACGAACAGCCCACCCAGCGAGTGGCCCCACAGCGCTTGCTGCTGCGCATCGATGCGTGCGCGGCGCTCGACTTCCGGCTTGATCCGGCGTTCGATCACATCAAGGAACGCTGCAGCGCCGCCTCCTGCCGCCTGGGTCGTGCCGCTCTCGTCGTCGGCGCGATCGATCCACGCGGTGTAGTCGCGGGTGCGCGCCTTCGAATCGATGCGCAGGTCGTTGTCGTAGCCGATCAGCACCAGTACCGGTGGTGACTTGCGTGCCGCCAACTCGGCCAGGATCGGCTGGTCCAGCACCATGGCCACGGCATTGCCATCCAGCGCATACAACACCGGCAACGGCGCCTTGCCAGCATGGACCGGGATCGCCACGTTCACCCGCCAGCGGCGTTGCTGGTCGGGGCTGTCCACCACGAAATGCTCGAAGCGATAGCTGGCCGCCGGCTCGTCGAGCACGGTGTGGCCGATCTTCTGCAGCGGGTTGCGCTGCTGCGCATGGGCGTACGGAGTAGACAGGAGCAGACCCATCATCAAGACGGCCAGGCCGCGGGCCAGCGGGCCCCGGCACGAAGGCAGGACGAAATGCTTCATCAGCGGCGGCAGAAGCGGCCCACGGCCGCCGGTTCACAAGGGACCGCAGTCTACCTCAAACGCGAATGATTATCACATCGATCACACGTCACACTGTGTATCACGCGCGCGCATGCCCGCTTGCGCAGAGGGCGGAATTTCCCCTATTTTGCCGGCCACCGGGGCATTGGACCGCCCCGCTTCCAACGCTGCCATGGAGGGTGGGCAGTCTGCCGCCGTCCGGGCCGCGTTCATCCGCGCCACGACCGCCATGGGATCGGATCCCATGATTGTGAGACCCCTTGAAGCAAACCGCACTGATCGCCCTCACCCTCGGCCTGCTCGCGCCGCTGGCCGCCCACGCCGCACAGGATCTTCCGACGCTCTACCAGGCCTTTGAAGAAGCCGGCAATTCCACGCTGAGCATGGAAGAACTCAACCAGACGGTGACCTTCACCGCCGTGGCGCTGGGCGTTTCCAGCAACATGGCGGGCGAGCCGCTCATCGAGGCCGGCGATGACCAGGGCAATGTCCTGGCCCGGCTGACCAGCGATGATGAGCAGCAGGCGGCCAAACTGGGCGCACTGGAAGAAGGCGCTGTCTTCACCGCCAGCTGCACGCTGCAGTTCAGCTCCGGCACGGACTACCTGTCTTTCGGCGATTGCACCATCAAGTAACGACGAAGCCGGCGAAACGCCGGCTTCAATCCATTGCTCCGCCGTAGAGTCGAGTCATGCTCGACTCGCGCAGCATCACGGCCCCGTGGGCACCGGGCCATACGGATTCTCCTGCGGCGTGCCCGGCAGCAGCGCGAAGATCATGATCACGATGCCACCGCCCGGCACCAGCGCCAGCAGGAACAGCCAGCCCGACTGGTTGCAGTCATGCAGGCGGCGCACGGTCACGGCAATCAACGGCACGATCGTGGCCAGCCACATCGCACCCAGCAGCACCACCATGCCGACCAGGATGCCGGCCAGTGCATCGGCACTGTTGCGCAGGAGGATTGCCAATACACCGGCCAGCAGCATCACTGCCGTTGCGACCAGGAACAGGAACAGCTGGTACATCCAGTACTCGCGGCGGTTGGCGCGGCCCTCGAACTGGGCGTAGCGCTTCAACGGCAGAATCATTTCCTGCACGGCATCGATCCTTGAAAAGAGAAGCCGCGCAGTGTGCCAAATGCACGCGCACGCGACAATGCAGCGTCGTGCCCTGCCTGACTGCCATGCCCCTGTAGAGTCGAGCCATGCTCGACTCAATACGCGCAAAGCAGTCGAGCATGGCTCGACTCTACACAAGCAGGATCAACGGCCCTTTGCGGCGCGCGCCGCTTCGCGCTCGGCACGCAGCCGGTCCAGCTTTTCCTTCAGCTTGATTTCCAGCCCGCGCGGCACCGGGTTGTAGTACACGCGCTCACCCATCGCATCCGGGAAGCCGGTCTGGTCCAGGGCGATGCCGCCTTCGGCGTCGTGGTCGTACTGGTACTCCGCACCGTAGCCCAGCTCCTTCATCAGCTTGGTCGGCGCGTTGCGCAGGTGCAGCGGCACCTCTTCGGTGCCACGCTCGCGCACATCGGCCTTGGCCTGGTTGAAGGCCGCATAGCCGGCATTCGACTTGGCGGTGCTGGCCAGATAGAGCACCAGCTGAGCGAAGGCAAGCTCACCTTCCGGGCTGCCCAGCCGCTCGTAGATGTCCCAGGCTTCCAGCGCCATGCTCTGCGCGCGCGGATCAGCCAGGCCGATGTCCTCGATGGCCATCCGGGTCAGCCGGCGCGCCAGATAGGACGGATCGCAGCCGCCATCGAGCATGCGGGTCAGCCAGTACAGCGCGGCATCGGGATTGGAGCTGCGCACGGACTTGTGCAATGCCGAGATCTGGTCGTAGAACTGCTCGCCGCCCTTGTCGAAGCGCCGGGTGCGATCTGCCAGCACCTGGGTCAGGGTCTGCGGGGTGATGCGGCCACCCTCGCCGCCCGCCAGCTCGGCGGCGATTTCCAGCAGGGTCAGCGCACGTCGCACGTCACCGTCAGCGGCGGTGGCGATTTCCAGCAGCAGCTCGGGGGCGACCTCGATACCCTCGTCGCCCAGGCCGCGCTCACGGTCACCCAGCGCACGCTCCAGCGCTTCGACGATGTCGGTGGGCGAGACGCCCTCCAGCACATGCACGCGGCAGCGCGACAGCAACGCCGAGTTCAGCTCGAACGAAGGATTCTCGGTAGTGGCGCCAACGAACAGGATGGTGCCGCGCTCGATGTGCGGCAGGAACGCATCCTGCTGCGCCTTGTTGAAGCGATGCACCTCGTCCACGAACAGCACCGTGCGGCGACCTTCGGCGAACCGTTGCGCAGCCTCGGCCAGCACCTGACGCACTTCCGGCAGGCCGGACAGCACGGCGGAGATGGCACGGAATTCGGCGTCGGAGTACTCGGCCAACAGCAGCGCCAGCGTGGTCTTGCCACAGCCCGGCGGCCCCCACAGGATCATCGAATGCACGCGACCGGATTCGACCGCGCGGCGCAGCGCACTGTCCGGCGCCAGCAGGCGCTTCTGCCCGACCATTTCGTCGAGGGTGCGCGGGCGCATGCGCTCGGCCAGCGGGCGCATATGTTCCCGATCAACGCTCAGCAGATCGGGGCCGGGGAAGGAAGTTGAACGATGTCTTGCCACCCGTCCATTGTACCGCGAGAGCGTGCCAACCAAGGTTGGCACCCACCAAGGCGGTCGGGCCATGATCGGTAGTGCCGGCCGCTGGCCGGCAGATCAAAAACGTGTCAACCAAGGTTGGCACCTACCGAAGCAGATCAAAAGCGTGCCAACCAACGGTTGGCACCCACCAGAGCAGGTAGCGCCGGGCCATGCCCGGCGCCCCCGATCAGTTACCGATGACGTCGGTGCCCTTCGGCGGGGTAAAGCTGAAGGTGCCAGCGGCGAAGCCCGGGTTGCGCTTCCAGCCAGTAAAGCTGATCACGGTGCGCTGGCCGACGGCGTCGGTGATCTCCATCTTCGCCAGGCCCTGGGCGTTGAAGCCCAGCGCGGCGTACTGGAAGCTGGCTTCGGTCTCGCGCTTCGGCGACAGCGACAGCCACTGCAGGCCGTCGCGCTGCGCGGCCTCTTCACTGACGTCGTACTGCTGCTCCAGCAGCGCCGGGTTGATCAGTGCGGTCAGCGGGCTGTTCTGCTCTTCCTTGCCCTGTTCGCGCACGGTGGCCTGTTCCAGGTCCGGCTCGTACATCCAGACCTTCTTTCCATCGGCCACGATCAGCTGTTCGTGCGGACGCACGTACTCCCAGCGGAACAGGCGCGGCGCCGACAGCGCCACACGGCCACTGGTCGACTCCTTCACCTTGCCGCGACTGTCGAACACCTGCTGGCTGAACTGGCCGTCCAGGCCCTTCAGGCCGCTGGTGAAGCTCTTCAGGTCTTCACGGGCACCGGCCCAGGCGCTGCCGGCAGCGGCGCAGGCGACGGCCAGGGTGGTGGCGGCAAGGAAACGACGGAAGCGGAAGTTCATGCAGGAATCCTGTGGGCGCATGCGCCAGGAAAGGTGGTAGCCAGTGTGCCCGGGCAAAGATGAATGGGCGATCAGGGCGACATTATGCCGCCCCGAACGTCCATCGGCGATTCAGCCGCCCGAGCTGGGCAACTTGCCGTACAGCACCTGCCCGCGGAAGCCGCGACGCACTTCGCGGTACAGCGCGCGGAACGCCGGATAGTCCTGCGGCTGGCACAGCGCCTCCGGGCCACGCAGCGCGTTCTGCTGCAGGCGGTGCCGCACGACCACGTCCTGGCCCTCGCGGCTCCAGTCCACCCGGTACTCGCCCGCAGCGTTGCTGAAACGCTGGCTGGCCGGAATGGCGATGATCGGTGCGTTGGCCGGGAACTGCAGGCGATAGGTTTCCTCGCGCAGGCTGGCGTTGCAGTAGAACGGGGTCTCGTTGGCCGGCGCCGATGCGGTGGCGTACAGCCCGCGGACCGACTCGCCCCCCGGCGGGTCCGGCACGGCCATGCCGCCGGCCACGCTGAAATCGGCGTAGTCCTCGGCCTGGAACGCCATGCGGTAGCCGAACGGCCGGGTCAGGTCGACCGGCACGCCCTGGATCTGCAGCTGCCCTCGCCCATCGAAGCCGGACGCGGCCATGATCTGCTCTTCAGCGCGCGCACGGTTCTGCGCGTTGAGCTGGGCGAACTGCGCACGCATGCCGATTTCGGCGTTCTCGCCC
The DNA here is from genome assembly GCF_001274595.1 of Stenotrophomonas maltophilia. Lineage (GTDB taxonomy): Bacteria > Pseudomonadota > Gammaproteobacteria > Xanthomonadales > Xanthomonadaceae > Stenotrophomonas > Stenotrophomonas forensis. Next base: position 2,297,842 of record NZ_CP011010.1, on the reverse strand, counting down.
AGCTTCGGAATCGTTTCGCCACGCAGGTTGCCATTGGCATCGAAGGTGAAGCGCACTTCCATGGACGTGGCATTGCGCTGCGGCGTGTTGGCCGGCGTGCGTGCCAGCGTGGCGTCGCGGGTACGCATCACCGGTGCACCGAGGTCGCCCTCGGGCAGCTGGCCGAAGCGCGCCCACGCAGTGGTCGAATCCAGGTACAGATCAAACTCGGGAATGTAGGTGATGGCGTGGTTGAAGCGGCCCAGTACCGGAATCTTCGGCAGGGTCGGGCCACCGCCCGCTCCGATCAGCACCGGCGAACTGGCGATGCCCTTGGCCGCCAGCAATGCCTCCAGGATCGTTACGTGGTCCTTGCAGTCGCCATAGTGGTTGTCGAGGATGCTCTGCGCGCTGTTCGGCTCCAGGCCACCGTTGCCCAGGTACACCGCCACATAGCGGATGTTCTGCGCCACCCAGCGGTACAGCGCATCGGCCTGCTCGCGGCGGTCGCTGATGCCGGCGGTCACCTGGTCGGCCAGTGCCTGCAGCTCCGGGGTGACCTGCGCCGCCGGGCCAGCCTTGAGCTGATAAGCGCGGCCCATCTGCGACCAGTCACGATAGGTGCTGGCCATGATGTTCGGGCCGAACTCCCAGCCTGCCGCCGACCAGTTCTGCGCCGGCATCGCCTCGCGACGCTGGTAGCGCCAGCGCCACTGCGCCTGGCCGTTCTTCACCGTCGGGCGATCACTGCCCTGCACGCCGCGACTGTCGACGAACATCGGCAGGTTGGCCGGCGCACTGAGGGTGACCTCGGCGTCCTCGTATTCGGTGAACACATTGAAGGTTTCCCACAGGCCGAAATAGCCCGGGAAGTACGGGGTGGTCTGGGTCCGGCGCACCTGGTAGTACAGCCGGGTGCCGGGGGCCAGGTTCGGGAACACGATCACCCGCACCTTGCGGTCGGCGTACATCGCCGCCGAGGCGCTGGAGTAGCTTTCCTGGGTATAGATGCGGTCGGCCGGCACGTCGCGGCGCTGGCCGTCGGCGGTGATGGTGTAGGCGCCGAGCACTTCCAGCGTCTCCATCTTCTCGCTGTAGCTCAGCCGCACCTGGCTGAACTGCTCGACGGAGGCCTTGGTCTTGAGCAGGACTTCGTAGGTTTCGGTCTGCACATTGCCCGCATCGGGCCGCACCTGGTAGTCGGCGCGGTAACGGACAATGCTGAAATTGTTGCTGGCTTCGGTGTCGCCGCTGGTGGAAGGCGACGCCGTAGCGGGCGCGGAGGTGGCGGTGTCTGCCAGTGCCGGGCCGGCAGCCAGGAAGGCTGCCAGCGCCAGTGCCAGCGCGCTGGGTACGGGGTGAAGCATGCGTCGGTTCCTTGGACGTCGTGGGGGATACGTCGGGTCTTACTTCGGCGGCGGCGGTGCCAGCACCGTGCGGTCGCCATTGTGTTCAGGCGCACTGACCACGCCGGCCGCTTCCATGGCCTCGATCAGTCGTGCTGCACGGTTGTAGCCGATCTTCAGCCGGCGCTGCACGCCGGAAATCGAGGCGCGGCGGGTCTCGGTGACCACCCGCAGCGCTTCGTCATACAACGGGTCGGACTCATCGCCGGCGGAGCTGTTCTCGGGCAGGCCGGTGGCGCCAACGACCACGCCGTCACCCATCGTCTGCACTTCGTCCAGCACGCCGTCGACATAGTCGGCCGGGCCCATCGCCTTGAGGTGTTCGACCACGCGATGCACTTCCTCGTCGGAGACGAACGCGCCGTGTACGCGCTCGGGCATGGCGGTGCCTGGCGGCAGGTAAAGCATGTCGCCGTGGCCCAGCAGGGTTTCCGCACCGGACTGGTCGAGGATGGTGCGCGAGTCGATCTTGGAGCTGACCTGGAAGGCGATGCGGGTCGGGATGTTGGCCTTGATCAGGCCGGTGATCACGTCCACCGACGGGCGCTGCGTGGCCAGGATCAGGTGGATGCCGGCCGCACGCGCCTTCTGCGCCAGGCGCGCGATCAGCTCTTCCACCTTCTTGCCGACGATCATCATCATGTCGGCGAATTCATCGATGAAGATGACGATGAACGGCAGCGTCTCCAGCGGCCGCGGCGCCTCGCCCAGTTCCGGGTTCGGCTTGAACAGCGGGTCCATCAGCGGCTGGCCGGCGTCCTGCGCTTCCTTCACCTTCTTGTTGAAGCCGGCCAGGTTGCGCACGCCCACCGCGCTCATCAGCTTGTAGCGGCGCTCCATCTCGGCCACGCACCAGCGCAGGCCGTTGGCGGCCTCCTTCATGTCGGTGACCACCGGCGCCAGCAGGTGCGGGATGCCCTGATAGACACTCAGTTCGAGCATCTTCGGGTCGATCATCAGCATCCGCAGGTCTTTCGGCGAGGCCTTGAACAGCAGGCTCAGCACCATCGCGTTGACCGCCACCGACTTGCCCGAACCGGTGGTACCGGCCACCAGCAGGTGCGGCATGCGTGCCAGGTCGGCCACGGTGGAGCGGCCGGCGATGTCCTTGCCCAGCGCCAGGGTCAGCACGCTGGCCGACTTGTCGTACTCCTTGGAGCGCAGCAGTTCGGACAGGTAGATCATTTCGCGGGTGACGTTGGGGATTTCCAGGCCGATCACCGACTTGCCCGGAATCACGTCGACCACGCGCACCGATTTCACCGACAGCCCGCGCGCGATGTCCTTGTCCAGCGAACTGATCTGGCTGACCTTGATGCCCGGTGCCGGCTCGATCTCGAAGCGGGTGATGACCGGGCCAGGGTTGGCACCGACCACCTGGGCGTCGATACGGAAATCCTTCAGCTTGAACTCGATCTGCCGCGACAGCGCGTCCAGGGTTTCCTTGTCGTAGCCCACCGGCTGCGGCTTGGGATCGTCCAGCAGGGCCAGCGGCGGCAGGTCCGAGCCATCGCCATTGACGCCACGGAACATCGGGATCTGCGTGTCGCGCTTGGCCCGGTCACTCTTCTCGATCACCGGCTCGGGGCGCGGCTCGATCTTCACCGGCTCGCGCTTGGCGCGCACCTCGGCATCGGCCTTGCGCACTTCCTGACGCTCTTCGCGCATCACCCGGGTCTGCTGCCACTCGGTGACTTCTTCCTTCTTGCGCGCCAGCAACGGTGCCAGCGACATCACGCCGCGGCCGATCTTCTCCATCACGGTGAACCAGGACAGTCCGGTCGCCAGGGTGATCGAGGCCAGCAGCAGCACCAGCACGAACAGGTTCGCGCCCAGCGCACCGAAGCCTACCGTGAGCGAATTGCCAACCAGCTTGCCGAGGATGCCGCCGGCGCTGGACACATCGCCACTGAACAGGCGCACATGCAGGAAGCCGGTGCCGGCGATCAGGAAGCCGACCAGCCCAACCAAGCGCAGCGCAGGGTCCAGGTCGTTCTCGCCCTTGCTCTCGCGCTTGAGGCCGAACATGGCGATCCACGCCAGTGCGCCCAGCACCACCGGCAGCAGGAAGGCGACGTAGCCGAACAGCTGCAGCAGCACGTCGGCGATCCACGCCCCGGCGCGGCCGCCCAGGTTGTGTACCGGCGCAACCACGCTGCCGGTATGCGACCAGCCCGGATCGGTGGCTGAATAGGTGAACAGACTGGCCGCCAGGTACAGCAGGGCTGGCGCGATGGCGATCAGGCCAAGGTCGCGCCAGAGGCGTTGGCGGCGTGGATTGTCGGTCGTCGCCGCCGCGGCCGTGCGACGTGACGCCTTGCTGTCGTCGGACTTGGAGCGTTCGGGGACCTGCTTCGCCACCTTAGACCATACCTTTGGAATGCGCTGTTAGTGATTGATAATAAATGAGACGGCGTCAGTTTTCAGTTATGCGACGTTTCACGGGGCATCCGGGGCGCCGCAACCACCGCTGGATGACGGCGTTCTGTTCATCGGCTTGAATCGCCCTGCCCCAGCCGCCACTCTATGACCAGCCACGGATGCTGCGCAAACATCGCCAGCGCCTTGTCCCATCTACCTTTTCGCGAGTCTACATGAGCACCAGCCTGCCCTCCCGCCACCAGCGCCTCGTCATCCTCGGTTCCGGCCCGGCCGGCTGGACCGCCGCCGTCTACGCCGCCCGTGCCAACCTGAAGCCGGTCGTCATCACCGGCCTGCAGCAGGGCGGCCAGCTGATGACCACCACCGAGGTGGACAACTGGCCGGGTGACGCCCACGGCCTGATGGGCCCGGACCTGATGGCACGCATGCAGGCCCATGCCGAGCGCTTCGAGACCGAGGTCATCTTCGACCACATCCATACCGCCGACGTGTCGCAGCGCCCGTTCAAGCTGATCGGCGACAGCCACGAGTACACCTGCGATGCCCTGATCATCGCCACTGGCGCCACCGCCAAGTACCTGGGCATCCCGACCGAGGACGAGTTCAAAGGCCGCGGCGTGTCCGCCTGCGCCACCTGTGACGGCTTCTTCTACCGCGACCAGGACGTGGTCGTGGTCGGCGGCGGCAATACCGCCGTGGAAGAGGCGTTGTACCTGTCCAACATCGCCCGCAAGGTCTACCTGGTCCACCGCCGCGACACCCTTAAGGCGGAAAAGATCATGCAGGACAAGCTGTTCAAGAAGGTGGCCGAGGGCAAGATCGAGACCGTCTGGCACCACCAGGTGGAGGAAGTGCTGGGCAACGATGCCGGCGTGACCGGCGTGCGCGTGAAGTCCACCCTGGACGGCAGCACCCGCGACATCGACGCCCACGGCTTCTTCGTGGCCATCGGCCACCACCCGAACACCACCCTGTTCGACGGCCAGCTGGCGATGAACAACGGCTACCTGGAAATCCGTTCGGGCCTGGGCGGCAACGCCACCCAGACCTCGGTGGAAGGCGTGTTCGCGGCCGGCGACGTGGCCGACCAGCACTACCGCCAGGCAATCACTTCGGCCGGCTTCGGCTGCATGGCCGCACTGGATGCCGAGCGCTACCTGGACGCACAGGGCAAGGCCAGCTGAAACGCTGACCGCGTGCCGTAGCGTCGGGCCAGGCTCGACCCATGCAAAAGGCCGGCGCGACAGCGCCGGCCTTTTCTGTTGCGGAAGGCTGGGTTGAACCCTTACTCGGCCGCCAGGTACTCCACCTTTGCGGTGAGCACACCCTCGCCCGCCGGGCCGCCATCAGTCGAGTACACGAACAGCGGCTGATCTTCCAACGCCACCACCGTCGGCAGATGGTCGGCCAGTGCGATGTAGCGGTACTCGACGTCCATCGAAATGGTGTTCGAGTACGACTCCTGGTGGCTCCACTTCCTGTAGTAGCTGGACTCGATCGCGATCACGAACGACTCGCCATTGCCCTTGATGTCGTGGGCGGTGCCAACGCTGTCGTGGATGCGGTACTGCACGCCAATGCCCGGCTGCGACGTGCTGAAGGTGGTGTAGCCGTCGATCTGGCCGACCGGGTGCTCCTGGGCCAGCAGATCGCCGCGCAGGGAGACCACCATCGGCTTGCAGTCACGGAAGGCGGCCAGCGAGTTGCCCGGCTTCTGCCAACCGGTCATCGGCTGGCCGACGCCCTTGAACTTGTACCCCTGGCTGATGCGCCACAGCGCGGTGTTGCCGCTGGCCTCGCAGAGCTGCGGCGTGGTACCCGCCTGGGCGGCAGTGGCCGGCGCTGCGGCAGTGAGTGCGGAAAACGCGACGACAGCAGCCAGCGCGCACGACAACGGGGCGAACGTTCGGATCATGTAGTACTCCAATAGGTAGAGGGGCCGACCGGCCCCTGTGCGGGCGTCGGCAGACGGAAAGCAGTCTTTCCACCAGCGATGCTAGGAACGCACCGGCTACCTCGAAATAGGACAACGCCCAAATCTGTGCCGTGCCCACCGACCGCCCCTCACCGTTGTAGCGTCGAGCCATGCTCGACTCAGGGCGCTCGCGAAGGTCATGCCATCGCGAACGCCTCATACCCCTCCATTCTCATATGCCAGCCAACCTTGCCGGCGGGGATTCCTGGCCACCGTTGCCTGCGGAGTCATCCGGATACTGCTCATCGAAATCTCTGCCGTTGTAGAAGAACTTCGTTCCTGTAGCTGGGACAATGGGTCTGGCGGCTTCAAGAGCACCATTCGAAATGAATCCTTGCAGGTCTTCCAATTCTGCGCCGCCCTCCCCAGGCAACTCCCCTCCCCTTAGATCGATTCGGATCAGCCCGGTCGCTACGTCGTACACAGCAACGGCTTCCAACGGACTTTCCCCATGATTCTGTAGACGGTAGGCATCAAGCGCGTCCTGGCTTGCGCGAGTGACGATGGCATTCATTGCGGAATCCGAATCAACAGGACCTCGCCGGAACGCAGGCTGCTCGGCCTCGACCTGGCCTGTCAACGCAAGCATTGCGGTCAACGCGGTTGCAATCATGTTGCTCTCCTATTCGGTAATGGCTGGACGACCCAACGGTCGCCCCTATTACTATCCGTATGTGAAACCAAATGGCGCTGCACAGGGTCTCCTTTGCTGTGATTCCGTGTTTTTCTCATCGCCTTCAAAGCCGTCTAGGGCAATCGGCCCCCATCTGGCCTATCCTTTCCCCTCATGCCCTCCACCCGCTTCCTCGACTCCCTGCAGGCCATTCGCGCCACCGATTGGGACGCCCTGCACGATGGCCACAACCCCTTCGTCAGCCACGCGTTCCTGTCCGGACTGGAAGAACACGGCTGCCTGCGCGAGGACTGGGGCTGGCAGCCGCAGCACTTCACGCTATGGGACGGCGACGTCCTGATGGGCGCCATTCCCGGTTACCTGAAGACCAACTCGCACGGCGAATTCGTGTTCGACCACGCATGGGCCAACGCCTATGCCCGGCATGGTCGCGACTACTACCCGAAGTGGCTGGGTGCGGTGCCGTATTCGCCGGTCACCGGCCCGCGGTTGCTGGCCCGTCACGATTCAGACCGGGCCACACTGCTGGCGGCACTGTGCGCGCAGCTGCCGTTGCTGAATGTGTCTTCGGCCCACGTCAACTTCCACAGCGCCAGCGACGAAGCCCTGTTCGGCGATGACTGGCTGCTGCGCGAGGATGTGCAGTTCCAGTGGCAGAACCCGGGCGACTGGGCCACGTTCGAGCAGTTCCTCGGCGCGATGGACCACAAGCACCGCAAGAACATCCGCCAGGAGCGCGCAAAGGTCGCCCGCCAGGGCATCACCTTCCGCGTGGTGCACGGCGACGAGGCCAGCCGCGCCGATCTGCAGTCGATGTACCGCTTCTACCTGCAGACCTTCCTCGAATACGGCAACGCGCCGGCACTGACCGAGGCATTCCTGCGCCATCTGGCGATATCGCTGGGGCGCGGGCTGGTGTTGTTCTTGGCCGAGCAGGACGGCGAACCGATTGCCGGCGCACTGTGCCTGCGCGGGGGTGACACGCTCTATGGCCGCTACTGGGGTGGCGCCGCCCTGCCCGGCCTGCATTTTGAGGCGTGCTACTACCAAGGCATCGAGTACTGCCTGCGCGAAGGGCTGGCGCGCTTCGAGCCGGGCGCGCAGGGCGAGCACAAGCTGGCGCGCGGCTTCCTGCCGACGCGGGTGCGCAGCCGGCACTGGGTGGCCGATGCGGAGTTCGCAGAAGCGCTGCAGGACTGGTGCCGGCAGGAGCGTCGCGATGTGCGGCGTTACCAGCAGGAACTGCAGGGGCATGGGCCGTTCCGCGAGCGTGCCAACCAAGGTTGACACCCACCAGAGCAATAGCGACAGCCGCACGCATCCGTAGAGTCGAGCTTGCTCGACTTGGGCGATGCCGAAAAGCGCGCCAACCAAGGTTGGCACCTACCAGATCAATAGGCCTACGGTTGCCACCCGCCAAAGCGCTGGCGGGAATGCTGCGCTCAGGTGCACTGCCAGAAGTGCCCGCTCACCCGGCACTTCGCGCACCAGAACGTGTAGAGCATGCCACCGCTGCCCCACAGCAGCGTGCTCTCACCCGTGGTCGGCAATGTCGAATCCAGCTGCATCACGAACGGCATGTCCTGGCCACAATCGATGCACGCCGGGTACCAGGCGCTCTGCACCCAGCTGGGCGGGCCACCCACGCGCGAGAGATTCTGCCGATGATTGGACTGGCCCCAGTCCTGCTGCCGCCAGCGCGCGCTGTCCAGGGACGCCAGGCCGACATCGGCCGGCATCAGATCGCCACTGTCGGTAGGCGTGCTCGGCACGTCGCGGTACTGGCGGGGATGGCAGCTGGGCCGGCCTGCGCCATCATGGCGATAGAAGCGCACCGGCGGCTCCTCCCAGCCACAGCAGTCCAGGCAGACGCCCAGTGTGATCTCCCCTTCCGCGTCCGGCTGCAGCACGGCGGCGTCGGTCTGCAGCAGGCGCTGCAGTGGTGCATGGCAGCTCCCGCACAGCGCCTCCAGCCGCCCACCCATATGACCGGCGTGATGAACCTGCCCGCCGCTCCAGGTGGGGTGCAGGCGCCAGATGCGCTTGCGCCAGCCCGGCTCGTCGGCCAGCTGGGCGCGATGCTGCGCACCGCCGAAACGGATGTGCAGCGGCCGCTCTCCATGCAGGCGCCGCGGATGCGGCCCGTCGGCAACGCCGGCCCAATGTGCCCAGGCCTCGGCGTCCAGCTGCCCCCAGCCGGCCAGATAGCCGCGCGCGGCGGCATAGGTCGCGGGCTGCGCGGCCAACAACAGCGCCCGCGCCCGCGGCATTTCGCGATCATCATCGGCCTCGGCCAGGACCTGCGCCCAGCCCGCAGCCACCGCAGGCGGCAGCGCCCGCCACAGCTGCGAGGCCAGTTGAAGCTCATCTTCGATGGCCACGGCCAGCAGCGCATCCCAATCGTCCTGCAGCACCTTCGGTGCCTGGTAGCTGGCAAACTCGATCACGCTGGCCAGCAGTTCGCCGCGCTCGCCGTCGCGATAGCGCCGCCAGGCATCGGTGGCAACCGCGGGCACCACCTCATCCGGCATCAGGTCCAGTGCCATGTCGAGGAAGGCCGAGCCCGGCGAGCGCCGCGCCAGGGCCTGCAGCATCAGCTCGCCCAGCTGGCGCGGCTGCTCAGCAGCCAGCGACAGCAGCATGCCCAGGCTGTCGTTGCGTGCGCGCGGGCTGTCGTGCACATCGAGAACGGCGCTGATCGGGTCGCTCATGCATAGGCTCCTTGCCGCGGGAAGGTGATGGTGCCAGACATCGCGCATGCCTACCGCGAATACAATTGCCTGCATGACCCGCCCGCTCCCCTGGCGCCTGGCCGATGCGCCGGACGCCCCCTTCCCGCCGGCCGAGACCGCGCTGCGCCAGCCCGATGGCCTGCTCGCGGTAGGCGGCGACCTGCACCCGGTGCGACTGCTGAACGCCTATGCCGGCGGCGTCTTTCCATGGTTCAGCGAGGGCGAGCCGATCCTGTGGTGGTCGCCGGACCCGCGCATGGTGTTCCGCACCGAGGGTGTGCACCTGTCCAGCCGCTTCCGTCGCCAGCTGCGCGGCAGCACGTGGGAAGTCACCGCCGACACGGCCTTCAGCCGGGTGATGCAGGCCTGTGCCGCCGCGCCCCGCCCTGGCCAGGATGGCACCTGGATCAGCCCGGCGATGATCGAGGCGTACAGCCAGCTGCATGATCTCGGTTTCGCCCACTCCTTCGAGGTCTGGGACCGGCAGACCCTGGTCGGGGGTATCTACGGGGTGGCGATCGGGTCGATGTTCTTCGGCGAGAGCATGTTCAGCGGCGCCAGCGGCGGCTCCAAGATCGCACTGGCGGCGCTGGCGGCCACCCTGCGCCGCTGGGGCTGGGCGCTGATCGATGCGCAGGTGGAGAATCCGCATCTGCTGCGGATGGGGGCCGAGCACCTGCCGCGCGCCGAATTCCTGGCGCATGTGCGACAGGCCGTGCGCGGCAACGGGCGCGAAGGCCCGTGGACCAGGGCGGTCGGACGGCTGCCGGCACGGGATTTGGCCGGGGGTTAACACAAACTTTGCAAGCTGGCCCGGTCACGCGTAAAATACTGCGCCTTAGGCCCAGCGTGGCCGTTTTCTGAACCGCACAGGACTACATGTCGAAAGACGATTCCATCGAGTTCGAGGGCACCGTCAGCGAGACGCTGCCGAACACCACTTTCCGCGTTCGTCTGGAAAATGGGCACGAAATCATTGCCCACATCTCCGGCCGCATGCGCAAGAACTACATCCGCATCCTTACCGGTGACCGGGTCAAGGTTGAAATGACCCCCTACGACCTGACCAAGGGTCGTATCACCTACCGCATGAAGTAAGCGGTCGGCGCCTGGCGCCACTCCGACAAGGCCAGCCCTGGTTGCTGGCCTTTTGTCATGCCTGCAATCCGGCCCTGCCGAAGGTCATCGTGACCGAACTCACCGTGACGTCGGTCAGCCCCGCTTGCGGCAGATTCGCATCTGCAACGACGACGGCAATCTGCAATCCGGTCCAGTCCGGATCGCTACCCCCCTCGCACCGCCATGAAGATGCCCTCCCTGCTCACCGCCCTCGCCCTGGCCGTGACCGGCCTGCTGGCGCCGACCGCCCAGGCCGCCGACACCACCCCCGCCCAATGCGTACCGCTGGCCGGCGAGCAGCAGATCGTGCGCGCCGGCGCAGACAAGAACGTGTTGCTGCGCACCGGCGACGACCACTACATCGTGCACTTCCGCAGCAGCTGTCCTTCGGCCGTGCTGGCCACCCGCCTCGGCTTCAGGACCGACGGCAGGAAGGAGGCGGATCAGTTGTGCGGTGAAGGCCGCAGCCAGCTCGACACCGGCAATGCCACCTGCGACGTGTCGCGCATCGAACCGATCGATGCCGGGCAGTTCAAGCGCGAAGTGCGCCGTCGCAGCCGCTGACCGCAGGCACGACAAGGGCGGCCGAAGCCGCCCTTGCCCCTGCTTGTTGCCGGGTTGCGCCCGGCGCCGGCTTTACTCCACCGTCACCGGCAACAGACGCTCCGGTTCGGCCTGGGTTTCGACCACCAGCTCGTCGTCGCGGACGTCGATGCTGACCTTGCCACCGTTCACCAGCTTGCCGAACAGCAGTTCGTCGGCCAGCGGACGCTTGATCTTGTCCTGGATCACGCGGGCCATCGGACGGGCACCCATCAGCGGGTCGAAGCCGTGGTGGGCCAGCCAGTCGCGCGCGGTCGGGGTAGCCGACAGGCTGACGTGCTTGTCCTGCAGCAACATCTCCAGCTCGATCAGGAACTTGTCGACCACGCGCAGGATGTGCTCGAAGCCCAGTGCCTGGAACTGCACTACCGCGTCGAGGCGGTTGCGGAATTCCGGGGTGAAGGCGCGGCGAATGGTCTCCATCGCGTCGGTGGCATGGTCCTGCTTGGTGAAACCGATAGAACGCCGCGAGGCCTGCGCCGCGCCGGCATTGGTGGTCATCACCAGCACCACGTTCTTGAAGTTGGCCTCGCGACCGTTGGTATCGGTCAGCACGCCGCGGTCCATCACCTGCAGCAGGATGTTGAAGATGTCCGGGTGCGCCTTCTCGATTTCGTCCAGCAGCAGCACGCAGTGCGGCGTCTTGACGATCTTTTCGGTCAGCAGGCCACCCTGGTCGAAGCCGACGTAGCCCGGGGGCGCACCGATCAGGCGGCTGATCGAATGCGGCTCCATGTACTCGGACATGTCGAAGCGGACCAGCTCGATGCCCAGCTGCAGCGCCAGCTGCTTGGTCACCTCGGTCTTGCCGACACCGGTCGGGCCGGCGAACAGGAAGTTGCCGATCGGCTTTTCCGGGTTGCCCAGGCCCGAGCGGGCCAGCTTGATCGCCGAAGACAGCGTCTCGATGGCCGGATCCTGACCGAAGATCACCATCTTCAGGTTGCGCTCCAGGTGCTGCAGCACATCCTTGTCGGTGGCACTGACCTGCTTGGTCGGGATGCGCGCCATCTTGGCGACGATCGCCTCGACTTCCTCGACGTCGATCAGCTCCTTGCGCTGGCCTTCCGGTAGCAGGCGCTGGCGGGCGCCGGCCTCGTCGATCACGTCGATGGCCTTGTCCGGCAGCAGGCGGTCGCCGATGTGCTTCACCGACAGGTCCACCGCCGCCTGCAATGCCTCGTCGGAATAGGTCACGCCGTGGTGCAGTTCGTACTTGGACTTCAGCCCCTGCAGGATCTCGTAGGTCTCGCCGACGGTCGGCTCGACGATATCGATCTTCTGGAAGCGGCGGGCCAGCGCCCGATCCTTCTCGAAGATGCCACGGTACTCCTGGAAGGTGGTCGAGCCGATGCAGCGCAGCTCACCGGAGGCCAGCGCCGGCTTGATCAGGTTGGACGCATCCATGGTGCCGCCCGACGCCGAACCGGCACCGATGATGGTGTGGATCTCGTCGATGAACAGCACCGCATTGGGTACCTTCTTCAACGCGGTCAGCACGCTCTTCAGGCGCTTTTCGAAGTCACCCCGGTACTTGGTGCCGGCCACCAGTGCGCCCAGGTCGAGCGAGTAGATCACGGCATCGGCCAGCACGTCGGGCACCGAGCCCTCGACGATGCGGCGGGCCAGGCCCTCGGCAATCGCGGTCTTGCCCACGCCGGCCTCACCTACGTACAGCGGATTGTTCTTGCGGCGGCGGCACAGCACCTGGATGGTGCGCTCGATCTCGTCGGCACGGCCGACCAGCGGGTCGATGCGACCGGCCCGGGCCTGTTCGTTGAGGTTGCTGGCGAATTCGGTCAGGGCGTCGCCCTTCGGCTCACCCTCCCCGCCCTCGATGCGGCCCTCGCCTTCTGAGGACGAGGACGGCTGCTCGCCCTCCTCACCCAGCTTGGCGATGCCGTGGGACAGGTAATTGACCACGTCCAGCCGGGTAACGTCCTGCTGGTTGAGGTAATAGACGGCGTGGGAGTCCTTTTCGCCGAAGATGGCGACCAGCACGTTGGCGCCGGTGACCTCCTTCTTGCCCGAGGACTGCACGTGGTACACGGCCCGCTGCAGCACGCGCTGGAAGCCGAGGGTCGGCTGGGTGTCGCGGCCGTCATCTTCGGCCAGGCGCGACACAGAGGCCTCGATGGCCTGCTCCAGTTCCTGGCGCAGGCGTTCGGCGTCGGCCCCACAGGCCTTCAGAACGGCCTGGGCGGACGGGTTGTCGAGCAGTGCCAACAGCAGGTGTTCGACCGTCATGAACTCATGCCGGGCCTCACGGGCGCGCTTGTAGCACTGGCCGATGGTGTGTTCGAGGTCTTTGCTGAACATGGATTACTCCGGCGGCAGATGGGGACAATATGCGGCCTGACTACTCGTTTTCCATCACCCTAGCGGATTGCTGCGTTCAGATGGCGTTAGCAGTAGACATTGCTTGATCTTCATTCACTCCAGGACAGCCCGCCCAGCATGAGCGAACCCTACCTGAGCCGCTGGCGATTGCGGCGTGATGGCGCATCCATCAAGACGCCCCATGCCCAGCTCTGGCCGGTGCTGACCGCCGCCGGCGAGCCGGCGATGCTGAAGGTCAGCAGCGAAACCGAGGAGCAGAACAGCCATCGCCTGCTGCGCTGGTGGGACGGTGACGGCGCCGCCCGCCTGCTGGCCCACGAGGGGCCGGCGATCCTGATCGAACGCGCATGCGGCGACTCGCTGCGGCAACGCTCGATCGACGGCAACGATGACGCCTGCACCACGATCCTGTGCCAGGTCCTGCAGCAGCTGCACCGGCCACGGAGCGCGCCGCCAGCGGAACTGGTCTGCCTGCGTACATGGTTCGCCGACCTGCTGCAGCCAAGGGCTGCGCTACCGCCATTATTGGAACAGTGCAGGTCAATGGCGGAGGAGCTGCTGCAGGACGAACAGGAGATCCGGCCCCTGCACGGTGACCTGCACCACGACAACGCGCTGGATTTCGGCCCGCGCGGCTGGCTGGCGATCGACCCGAAGCGGCTGCTGGGCGACCGGGCCTTTGATTACACGACGCTGTTCAGCAACCCGGACCTGTGCGGCCCGGGTATCCATGTGGCCACGCGCCCGGAGCGGTTTGCCGTCCGGCTGGAACAGGTGAGCACGCTGGCCGGCCTGGAACGGGCGCGCCTGCTGCGCTGGATCGCAGCCAGCATGGGGCTGTCGGCGGTATGGTTCCGCGATGACGGCGACCCCGCGGACGTGGACGAGGCAGTGGCGCGGATGGCGCTGGAGGAACTGGCGGAAGGGTGAACCGCGCTTGGCAGGTGCCCACCCTGGTGCCCCCCCCATCCGGGATCGATACAGGCCCGTGCCCTGGCAGGTGCCCACCTTGGTGGGCACGCCCCGTCAGGGATCGAAACAGGCCTGCGCCCTGGCAGGTGCCCACCTTGGTGGGCACGCCCCGTCCGGGATCGATACAGGCCTGCACCTGGTAGGTGCCCACCTTGGTGGGCACAACGGGTCCGGAATCAATGTGCCCGGACGAGAATCAGTAGCCGGTCAGGCCTTTTCCATCGTGCACAGCAACGGATGCTGGTTCATCCGCGAGTACTCGTTGACCTGGGCGACCTTGGTCTCGGCCACTTCGCGGGTGAACACCCCGCACACGCCGCGGCCACGGGTATGCACGTGCAGCATCACCTGCGTGGCCTTGTCCAGGTCCATGCTGAAGAACTGCTGCAGCACGTCCACCACGAAATCCATCGGGGTGTAGTCGTCGTTGAGCAGCATCACCTGGTAGAACGGCGGCGGCGCCACTTCCGGGCGCGCGGGCTCCACGGCAACGCCGTGCTCGTGATGGGAATCGGGGGAAGACTCATGGGGCATCCACCCATTATAGAGGTTGCGCCCGGCCTGCGTCGGCCTGCCGCGGATTGGACGGCACGGACGCCCACCGTCACAATTGCAGCTTCTTTCAAATCTGCTTCACAGGATCTTCATGAAAAGGACCCTTCTGCCTGCCCTGCTGATCGGCCTGGCCGCCGCCGGCTCTGCCGCCGCCGCGACCGAGGCCGACAAGGCCGTGGCCCGCCACCTGGACAAGCTGGGTTACACCTATGAGGTGGACGAGGACGGCGATTACCGCATGGTCTTCGACGTCGAGGGTGACCGCACGCAGATGGTCTATGTGCGTTCGTCGGTGGAAGATTTCGGTACCCACAACATCCGCGAGATCTGGTCGCCGGCCTACATCGCCAAGACCAAGCAGTTCCCGGTGGCCGTGGCCAACCGCCTGCTGGAGGATTCGCAGGATGCCAAGATGGGCGGCTGGGTGAAGCAGGACACCACCGCCATGTTCGTGGTGAAGATCGACGCCGATGCCAGCGCCGACCAGCTCAGCGACGCCATCGATGCGGCCATCCGCACCGCCGACGCGATGGAGCTGGAACTGACCAAGAAGGACGAATTCTGAGGTGAACGCCACGCCGGACCCGCGCTGGGCACCGCACGCCACCGTCGCCACCGTCGTGGTCGACGGCGGCCGCGTGCTGCTGGTCGAAGAGACCATCGAGGGCCGGCAGGTGCTGAACCAGCCCGCCGGCCACCTCGAGCCGGGCGAAAGCCTGGCCGAGGCGGCCCTGCGCGAGACCCGCGAGGAAACCGGCTGGACGGTACAGCTGACCCATTTCATCGGCTGCTACCAGTGGACCGCCGGCGACGGCACCGCCTTCCTGCGCTTCTGCTATGCGGCACGCCCGCTCTCGCATGACCCGGCGCAGCCGCTGGACACCGGCATCGACCGCGCGCTGTGGCTGACCCCGGCCGAGCTGCAGTCCGCTGGCGAACGCCTGCGCAGCCCGTTGGTCTGGCAGGTGGTGGCTGATTTCCTGGGTGGCCAGCGCCATCCCCTTTCGCTGGTCAGGGAGGTCGCATGAGCACTCCGCGGGTGATGGTGGGCGTCTCCGGTGGCGTCGATTCCTCGGTCGCCGCCTGGCGCCTGGTACAACAGGGCGAAGCCGTAGCCGGCCTGTTCATGCAGAACTGGGCCGACGACGGCAGCGGCGACTGCCGCGCCGAAGATGACCGCCGCGATGCGGTGGCGGTCTGCGGCCTGCTCGGCATTCCGTTCCACTTCCGCGATTTCTCCAGCGAGTACTGGCAGGGCGTGTTCGAGCACTTCCTGGCCGAGTACGCCGCCGGCCGCACCCCGAACCCGGACGTGCTGTGCAACCGCGAAGTGAAGTTCAAGCACTTCCTGGACGCGGCCCGCGAACTGGGTGCCGAGCGCATCGCCACCGGCCACTACGCGCGGGTGACCCAGCGCGGCGGCCAGTGGCTGCTGCTCCGTGGCGCCGACCGCTCCAAGGACCAGAGCTACTTCCTGCACCAGCTCGGCCAGCAGCAGCTGGCGGCCACGCTGTTCCCGATCGGCGATCTTGAAAAGAGCGACCTGCGCCGGATCGCGCGCGACGTCGGCCTGCCGACCCACGCCAAGAAGGACTCCACCGGCATCTGCTTCATCGGTGAGCGCGACTTCCGCGAGTTCCTCGGCCGTTACCTGCCGGCCAAGCCAGGCCAGATCCTCGACCCGGCCGACGGCAGCGTGATCGCCGAACACCCGGGCGTGTTCTATTTCACCCTGGGCCAGCGCGAAGGCCTGAACATCGGCGGCGTACGCGGCCGTCCGGCCGCGCCGTGGTACGTGGTCGGCAAGGACGTGGCCAGCAACGTGCTGTACGTGGACCAGGACCGCGACAGCCGATGGATGCTGTCTGACCGCCTGCGCTCGGAGACCGCGCACTGGATTGCCGGCTCGCCGCCGGCGCGGCGCTTCGAATGCACCGCACAGACCCGCTACCGCCAGCCCGACGAGCCGTGTACGGTCGAAGTGCTGGACGATGGCAGCGTGCTGGTCAGCTTCGCCCGCCCGCAACGCGCCGTCACCCCCGGCCAGTCGCTGGTGCTGTATGACGGTGATGTGTGCCTGGGTGGCGCGGTGATCGCCGCCACCGACGCACCGCTGGAACAGCGCCTGCGCACCACCCCTTCTCCTTTTGAGGTAATCGCTGCATGAGTTTCACCGTCGACGACCGCGTCCTGGCCCTGGCCGGCATTGCCCAGGCCCTGCAGCAGGTACGCCGCATCGCCGATACCGGCCATTCCGACGCCGCCGCCGTGCGCACCGCTGTGGACAGCGTGTTCCGCGTCGACGCGTCCTCGCCGCAGGAGGTGTTCGGTGACCGCGACGCGCTGAAGGCGGGCCTGCGCCTGCTGCACAACTACTTCCGCAGCCAGGGCCAGGACCCGATCCTGCCCAAGCTGGCGCTGTCGGTGCTGCAGCTGGAGCGGCGCTTCGTGCAGGACGGGGCGACCGTGAACAAGGTTGCCTCGGGCATCGAGCGCGCCCAGCGCCAGGCCACCGAACTGGGCGACAGCGGCCACCCGGACGTGCTGGCCAACCTGGGCGGCCTGTATGCCGACACCATCAGCCACCTGAAACCGCGGGTGATGGTGCAGGGCAACCCTCACTACCTGGGCCAGGCCGGCGTGGTCGCCGAAATCCGCGCCCTGCTGCTGGCCGCGGTACGCTCGGCGGTGCTGTGGCGGCAGCTGGGCGGCAGCTACTGGGACTTCCTGTTCAGCCGCAAGGCGATGATCGAGGCCGTGGACCGTCAGCTGGCCTGACCTTCACGCACATTCGCCGGGCATCGCCCGGCGAGCGCGCAACGCAACGACGCGCCAGGCGCCGGAAAACCGGCGCATTCAGAATGCACTTCAGGGCACATCGACGTTAAAGAGAAAGGGGGTACGGCCGATACATCCTCCGTGCACCTCCCGAGAACGTCCATGTACTCACGCATTTTCATCCGTCTGGCCGCCCCCCTGGCTCTGACCCTGCTGCTCCCCTTCGCCATCGGTTTCGAATGGCCGGCCGCCCTGCGCTGGGCGATCCTGACCACGATGACGCTGAGCTGGCTCGGCTTTGCGTGGTGGACCACCCGCGCCCAGGCGCACCGTTCCCCGGAACACGCCCGTGTGCTGCGTGAGCAGGACCAGCTGCTGACCGAACTGCGCAACTTCGTCGGCAACGAGATCGACGGTTCGCGCGGCGAAGTGGAACGTGCCCGTGACCTGATCCGCCAGGCCGTTTCCAGCCTGGGCGGCAGCTTCGATGCGATGAACCGCAAGTCGCGCCAGCAGAGCCAGGCCCTGTCGCGCATCGTTGACCGCGCCGGTGATGAAGGCAGCGCCGGTCTCGACGTTGCCCGCTTTGCCCAGCACGCCAGCCATCGCATGGAGCAGCTGGTGGAGGCGCTGGAGCAGGTCAGCGGCCAGAGCAGTACCACCGTGCAGCACATCGACCAGATGGCGCAGCACCTGGATGGCATCTTCGCGCTGCTGGAAGACGTCAAGTCGATCGCTGACCAGACCAACCTGCTGGCCCTGAACGCTGCCATTGAAGCCGCGCGTGCCGGTGAAGCCGGTCGTGGCTTCGCCGTGGTCGCCGACGAGGTGCGCAACCTGTCCGAGCGCTCGACCACGTTCAACGAGCAGATCCGCAAGCTGGCGCACAGCTCCAAGGACGCCATCGCCAAGGTGCGCGAGACGGTCTCGCACATGGCCTCGCGCGATATGGACCGCTCCCGTGAAGCGCGCCAGGAAGCGGCGGCCATGCTCGACAACGTCGCTCAGATCAACGCCTCGCTGGGCGACGGCATGCGCGAAGTCTCCGAGTGTGCCCGTTCGATCGATGGCAGCGTGGCCGAGGCCGTGCGCGCCCTGCAGTTCGAAGACATCGCCACCCAGGCGCTGGGCGGCGTGCACACCCACCTGGACCGACTGACCGCGATCAACCGCGAAGCGGTGGCCCTGCAGGAGCTGCTGCACCGCAATGGCGGCGTGTTCGACGAAGAGATCGCCACCGCCCTGCAGCGCACTGGCAGCCGCCTGCGCGAACTGCGTAGCGAATGGGAGCGCCCGCCGCACAAGCCGGTTGCCCAGCAGAGCATGGGCGCCGGTACCGTCGAGCTGTTCTGATCCTGATGTCCGCTGCCGCCACCGGCAGCCCGAAAGGCCCCGGTTCGTCCGGGGCCTTTGCCTGTGACCCGCCGTTGGATGCATCCTGTACGCGCACCATGACCCTGATCCGCGCCCTGCCCTCCCTCACCGACACCGAGCGCCCGCGCAACGCGAGCGTGCGTGAGCAGCTGCAACAGCTGGAGGACGTCGCCCGCGAGGAGATACGCGAGCTTCAGCAACTGGCCGATGCGCGCCCTGCCCCGACCCGTGCGGACAACGAGCTGCTGGGCCTGGCGTGGGACCTGGGCCTGGATGGGGAAGCCTTGAGATAGAGATACACGCCATGCGTGGATGATCGCGCGTGCAGGCATCAGTGCCGACCAAGGTCGGCACCTACCAGAGCGGGATTCTGATGCGTGGATGTTCGCGAGCGCAGGCATCCGTGCCGACCAAGGTCGGCACCCACCAGAGCGGGATTCTGATGCGTGGATGATCGCGCGTGCAGGCATCAGTGCCGACCAAGGTCGGCACCTACCAGAGCGGGATTCTGATGCGTGGATGTTCGCGGGCGCAGGCATCCGTGCCGACCAAGGTCGGCACCCACCAGAGCGGGATTCTGATGTGTGGATGTTCGCGCATGCAGGCATCCGTGCCGACCAAGGTCGGCGCCTACCAGAGCGGGATTCTGATGCGGGGATGATCGCGAGCGCGGGCATCCGTGCCGACCAAGGCCGATGCGTGAAGTAGATCCACGCCATGCGTGGATGATTGCGCATGCAGGCGTCAGTGCCGACCAAGGTCGGCACCCACCAGAGCCAGTCCAGATGCGGTCAGCGCACCAGCACCACTTCGCCGCTGGCGTCGGTGCGCATCGGTGACGGGTGCTGCTGGCGCAGCCACTGCGCCAGGTCACGCGGGCTGAGCGGGCGCGAGTACAGGTAGCCCTGGATCTCGTCGCAGCCCTGGCGGCGCAGCATGTCTTCTTCCTGGTGCGTTTCCACGCCTTCGGCCACCACCTTCATGCCCAGCGCGTGGCCCAGATGCACGATGGCCTGGGTCACTTCGGCCGTGCCCGAGTCATGCAGCATGCCCTGCACGAAGCTGCGGTCGATCTTCAGGCGCCCCACCGGGAAACGGTTGAGGTAGTTGAGGTTGGAGAAGCCGGTGCCGAAGTCGTCCACCGCCAGGGGCACGCCATGCCGTTCCAGCACGTCGAAGCAGTGGCGCAGGATGTCGGTGTCACGGATCAGCGCCGACTCGGTCAGTTCCAGCTCCAGCCGTTGCGGCGGCCAGCCGTGTGCGTGGCAGATTTCGATCACACGCTCGGCGAAACCACGGTCACGCAGCTGCACCGCCGACACATTGACTGCGATGCGATCGAAACGCAGGCCAGCGTGGTCCCAGGCTGTCGCCTGCCGGCAGGCCTCGTTCAGCACCCAGTCGCCGATGCGCACGATCTCGCCGCATTTTTCGGCAATGGGGATGAACTCGGCCGGGCTGCAATAGCCGATGCCCGGACGATGCCAGCGCAGCAGCGCCTCGATCGCCGGCGGTTCGCCCTGGTGCGCGTGCAGCAGCGGCTGATAGGCCAGGCTGAACTCTTCGCGCTCGATGGCGCCGTGCAGCGCATGCTCCAGTTCAAGCTTGCGCTGGATCCGGGCCAGTGCGTCCTGGCTGTAGTACTGGTAGGTGTTGCGCCCGGCTTCCTTGGCCGCGTACATCGCGGCGTCGGCCGCGCGCAGCAGCGAATCGAAGTCGGTCTGTGCATCACCCAGCATCGCAATGCCGACGCTGGCACCCACCTTCAACGTGGTCTCGCCACGGCGCAGCGGCTCGGCCAGCGAGGCAATCAGCTTGCGTGCCACGTGGCCGGCGTCTTCCGGCTCGGCCAGGTCGCGCAGCACGACGATGAACTCATCACCGCTGAAACGCCCGAACAGATCGTTGTTACGCAGGTTCTGGTGCAACCGGGTGGCCGCCGCCTTCAGCAGCGCATCGCCAGTGGCGTGACCGAAGCTGTCGTTGATGGTCTTGAAGCCGTCCAGATCGATGAACAGCATTGCCAGCGAGGTGCCGCGGTCGCGCGCTTCCTCGATGGCTTCGGCGGTCTGCTCGCCGAGCAGCACACGGTTTGGTAGGCCGGTGAGCAGGTCGTAATGCGCCAGCAGCTCGATGCGCTCGTTGGCTTCGCGCTCGCGGGTGATGTCACGGAACAGCACCACGAAGCGCGGCGGCAGCCCATCCCGGCGGTCCAGCTCGACCAGCACCTGCACCCAGACACGCAGGCCGGACTGGCGGTAGAAGCACAGGTCCAGCTGCTCGGGCAGCCCGCCATTGGCGATCCGCACCAACGCCGCCTCGAAGGCGCTGCGCGAATCCTCGGTGTACAGCGCCAGCGCCTGGTCGAGGGTGATGGGCTCCTTGCGCAGGCCGTGGATGCGATAGCACTCCTCGGTCCACTGCATGTGCCGGGTCTGCACCTCGATCTCGCAGCCGCCGATGCGGCCCAGTGCGGAAACGCGGTTCAGCAGTTCGGTGCGCCAACGGATCAGCGCATCGGTCTGGTGCTGTTCGGTGATGTTCTGGACCTGGCCGAGCAGTCGCTTGGGCTGCCCCTCCATGTCCATCAGCGGCTGCATCCACAGCCGCAGGTGCTGCGAGGGCTCGTTGCCGCGGGTCAGCTCCAGCTCGAGGTTGGCGGCGCGACCATCGCGCCACAACCGCCGCCAGGCCGCGCGCAGGGCGCCGCGCGAGCGCGGGTGTAACTGCTTGAGCCAGCGCCGCTGGCCGGGCACGGCGCCCTGCTCCAGCGCCAGCAGCGAGCGCAGTTCCGGCGACCACCAGAAATGACCGGTGGTCGGATCAAACGACCAGCTGCCCATGCTGGCGATGCGCTGCGCCTCGCTCAGGTGCAGCTGCTGTTCCTGCAGCAGCGATTCCAGCTGCTTCTGCTGCTCGATATCGGTATGCGTGCCGACCATGCGCAGCGGCTGGCCATCGGCCGTACGCGCGACCACGCGCCCCCGGTCCAGGACCCAGCGCCACTGGCCATCGGCCTGGCGGAAGCGGAACTGCGCGCTGTACTGCTCGCTGTGCCCGCGCAGATGCTGGTCCAGTGCCGCACGCACCTGGCCGATGTCCTCGCTGTGGACGCGTGACAACATCTCGGTGGCGGTCTCATCGCCGAGCGCCGGGGTTCGCGCCACGCGGTCACTGGGAATATCCCAATCCCACAGGCTGTGGCCGGCACTGTCCAGCGCCAGCTCCCAGCGCCCGCCGCCATCGATCGGCGTTGGCTCGGGAACGCTCAGCGTGAACGCCAGCAGGTTGCCGGCGCCATCGTGCACGGCGCGCAGGTGGCCGTCGTAGTGACCGCGCGGGCCGCCGGGCAGCGTACAGGCCACGATGCCGCCATCGGCGGCCATCAGGCGCAGATCTTCCAGCATCGGCGCATAGGCGGCCACAGTGGCCGGCAGGCCATGCTCGCGCGCAGCCGGATTGGCCGCCAACGGGCGTCCCGTACGGTCGACGATGACCAGCGCCGACGCAAGCGGGTGCTGCAGCAGGCTGGCGATGATCCCTTGGTCCACGCGATCTTGCTCCGGATGACACGCCCGTCAGCGGGGCACGCAGTGGTTAACGGCGCCTGCGGCGGATAATTGAGTGGTCAGGGCACACCCGCGCGGTAAGATGGCCGGCGCCCCTTTCATCCCTCCCATCCATGCCCGCAGACCCTACCGGCAAGGCCCCTGTTTCCGACCCGCGGATGGCGCAGGCGCTGAGCCGCGACCGGCGGCGGGTGGTGCTGAGCTACCTGGTGATGGCGCTGGCCTGGATGATAGCGACCGACGGCGCGGTGCAGGCACTGGTGCCCGACCCGCAGCAGGCCGCGCTGTGGCAGGGCCTGAAGGGTGCATTCTTCGCCCTGGCCAGCGCCGGGCTGCTGTACCTGCTGTTGCGCCCGCTGGCCGAGCACGTGCTGCAGACCCATGCCCGGCAGCAGGCGTCGGAACTGCGGCTGCGGCAGATGTTCGAGGGCAATCCCGGCCCGATCCTGGTCTACGACCTGGATACGCTGGCCATCCTCGATGCCAACCCTGCCGCCTGCGTGACCTTCGGCTGGGAACGCGACGAATTGCTGGAGCAGACCATCGATGCGCTGTGGCCGCCAGGCCAGGACCAGGCCCTGCAGACCAAGCTGGAAGCGATCCGCGAGGCGCCGGAGGAACTGTGCATCCTGCGCACGCAGCTGCAGTTGCGTGACGGCAGCCTGCGGCAGATGGAACTGCGTTCCAATGCGATCAGCTACGACGGCCACAATGCCCGCCTGCTGATCGCCATCGACCGCACCGCCGAGGACCTGGCCCAGCTGCGCCGTGACCAGGCACTGGCGCGGGTGGAAGAGGCGCACGAGCTGGCCCGCATCGGTGCATGGGAACTGGATCCCTCCACGGCCCTGGGCCGCTACTCCAACCAGGTCTATCGCCTGCTCGGCCGCCGCCCGCCCGAGGCGCGCCGCTGGCACCGTTTCGACGAACTGCTGGTGCCGGCCGACCCGGCCACCGCCACCCAGACCGAACAGCTGCTGTCCGAGCTGTGCTCCGGCGACCCGGTGCAGGTGGACGTGCTGCTGCCATTGCTGTCGATGGACGGCCGTGCATTGATGGTGCACCTGCGCGCCGCCAGTGGCATTGATGAGTCCGGCCGCAGCCGCGTGCTGGGCACCCTGCAGGACGTGACCGAGCGCGAGCAATCGCGGCGCCTGCTGCGCGAGCGCGAGGAGCAGTTCCGCGAGCTGGTGCGGGTGTTGCCCGATGGCGTGGTGATTCTGTCCGACGAGCACGTGCTGTACGCCAATGCGTGGGCCGCCAGCCTGTTCGGCTATGGCAGCCACACCCTGCTGGGCGAGCCGCTGTCAGCGCTGGTCGCTGCAGGTGACCTGGCGCGGGTGCGCAGCCAGCTGCGCGCCGGGCAGCCGCACCTGGGCCCCGGACACAGCAGCGTGGTGGCGATGCAGCGCGCCGACGGCCGCAGCTTCCATGCCGGGCTGGCGGTGGGTGAAGTGCGCTATGGCGGCCGCGACTGCAAGCTGTTGATCGTGCGCGACCTCAGCGATTCCGAGCGCACCCGCAGCGCACTGGAAACCAGCAACCGCGAGCTGCAGGCGATGGCCGGCCGCCTGTTCTCGCTGCAGGAAGACGAGCGCCGCGCGATCTCGCGCGACCTGCACGACGACATCGGCCAGGCGATCACCGCGATCAAGCTGTCGGCCTATGCGGCGCAGGACGAGGATGACCCGCAGCGTCGCGCCGAGGACCTGGCGCAGATCGTCAGCCTGGCCGACACCACCGTGGCCAAGCTGCGCGATATCTCCACCCTGCTGCGCCCGCCGCAGCTGGACGCACTGGGGCTGGAGGCCGCGCTGAGCTGGCAGGCACGCGTGCTGTTCCGGTCCTCGCCGGTGGAACTGCTGGCCGAGATCGAGCCGCTGCCGCATCGTCCGGACAACAGCATCGAACAGGCCTGCTTCCGCATCGCGCAGGAGAGCCTGACCAACGTGCTGCGCCATGCGCGCGCCAGCCAGGTGCAGCTGCAGCTGCGTGACGTCGGGCAACGCGGGCTGCATCTGCAGATCCGCGATGACGGCGAAGGTTTCGACCCGGATGGACCGCGCGGGCTTGGCCTGATCGTGATGCGCGAGCGCGCGCAGAGTGTCGGTGGCCATGTACGGATCGAGTCCGCGCATGGCGAAGGCACCCTCGTCGACGTCCACCTCCCCTACCAGGCGGCCGGCATGGCCGCCGTCGAGTCACCGGAATACTGAGCCTATGTGGAATCCCAACCTGCCCCCGGTCAGCATCGACGATGCACCCGACCGCCTTGGCGCCGGCAATCCCGAGCTGCAGGCGATGGTCGCCGACGCGGCTTCGGGCGGTACCGCGCTGATGCTGATGCATGTGGACATCGACCACTTCGCCTCGGTGAACGAGAACATGAGCGCGGAAGTGGGCGACCAGGCCCTGGTGCTGGTGGCGCAGCGCCTGCAGTCCTACCTGCGCGGGCGTGGCAAGTTGTGGCGCCACGGCAGCGACGAATTCCTGATCGCGGTACCGCGCACCGCCGACGTGCCGCTACCGGAAGACTTCGCCGAGGAGATCCGGCAGCAGATGGAGCTGCCGCTGTCGGTGCTGCCGTACACGCTGTTCATGACCGGCAAGCTGGGCGTGAGTCTGTGCCCCGAACATGCCAGCAGCACTTCGCGCCTGCTTGACCACGCCGAAGACGCGCTGTACCAGGCCGCGCGCGAAGGCGGCAACGCGGTGCGCATCCACGCGGTGGATACCCCGCCCAGCGCGCACAGCGAGAGCATCATCGCGCGGCAGATCGTCGATGCGATTCCCAACGGCGAGCTGAAGCTGCGCTACCAGCCGCTGGTCAGCGCCCGCGACGGCCACGTGGTGGGCATGGAGGCGCTGCTGCGCTGGCAGTCGCCCACGCTGGGCATGCTGGTGCCCGAGCGCTTCATGCGTACCGCCGAGCGGCTGGGGATCATCGTGCAGATCGGCACGTGGGTGCTGGAAGGCGCGTTGAAGCAGGCGCGCATGTGGCGCGACCAGGGCTTCGATGACTTCACCATCGCGGTGAACGTCTCCACCCTGCAGCTGCTGCGGCCGAACTTCTTCGCCGAGGTGATGTCGCTGATGCAGGCTGCCGGTGTTCCGGCGCACATGCTGACGCTGGAGATCAACGAAAGCGCACTGACCAACAACGTCAATTTCGTGCACGAGACACTGGCCAACCTGCGCAATGAAGGCATCAGCCTGAGCCTGGACAACTTCGGCACCGGTGATTCCAGCCTGAGCGCGCTGGTGCGCTACCCGGTAGACAAGCTGAAGATCGACCGCAGCTTCATCAAGAGCGCGCCGGCCGGCAACCGCGAGGCCGCCATCGCCCGCGCGATCATCGCCATGGGCCACCAGCTGGGTATGACCGTGATCGCCAATGGCGTCGAGTCACAGGCGCAGCTGGGTTTCCTGCGCCGCAACGACTGCGATGTGTTCCAGGGCTACCTGTTCGGCGAACCGATGTCGGCCGATGCCGCCGGCATGACCCTGCGCCGCCGTTACCTGCGCCCGGAGGCGTTCGCCGAGACCCGCCCCGACCGCACCCTGCTGCTGCTGGACGACGAAGAGAACGTGCTGCGCTCGCTGGTGCGGCTGTTCCGCCGCGACGGCTATCGCATCCTCGCCGCCGGCAACGTGCGCGATGCGTTCGACCTGCTGGCGATCAACGACGTGCAGGTGATCCTGTCCGACCAGCGCATGAGCGACATGAGCGGTACCGAATTCCTCGGCCGGGTGAAGATGCTGTACCCGGATACGATCCGCCTGGTGCTGTCCGGCTACACCGATCTGAACACGGTGACCGACGCGATCAACCGCGGCGCGATCTACCGTTTCCTGACCAAGCCGTGGAACGACGACGAGTTGCGCAAGCACATCCACCAGGCATTCCGCACCTACGAGGAACAGCGCCGCAGCAACGCCGGGCCAGCGCCGGTTGAAACCGGCGAAGGTGGCGAGGATCGCCCGCAGCGGTAACCGGCTTTGTAGAGTCGAGCCATGCTCGACTCCACTTGGGGCCCCGCAAAGAGCAGTCGAGCATGGCTCGACTCTACAGAATCGCCTTATCGCGGCTGCTTCACCGGCAGCACCACGCGGAAGCGCGAGCCGACGCCCGGGGTACTGTCCAGGTCGATGCGGCCGTGGTGCTTGTTGATGATGCTGTAGGAGATCGACAGGCCCAGCCCGGTGCCACTGCCCACCGGCTTGGTGGTGAAGAACGGATCGAAGATGCGCTGGCGCAGTTCCGGCGAGATACCGCCGCCGGTGTCTTCGAACTCGACCCACACATGATCGCCA
Source organism: Stenotrophomonas maltophilia (assembly GCF_001274595.1). Classification (GTDB taxonomy): domain Bacteria; phylum Pseudomonadota; class Gammaproteobacteria; order Xanthomonadales; family Xanthomonadaceae; genus Stenotrophomonas; species Stenotrophomonas forensis. Next base: position 2,271,110 of record NZ_CP011010.1, on the reverse strand, counting down.
TCGACGCCGGTACGCACGGTGATGGTGCCGCGCTCGGCGATGGCATGGCCGGCGTTGAGCAGCAGGTTCATGTAGACCTGGTTCAGTTCCGACGGCAGGCACTCCACCAGCGGCAGCTGGCCGAACTCGCGCACCAGGGTGACCTTGTACTTGAGCTCGTTCCAGATGATGTTGATGGTCGATTCCAGGCCCGCGTGCAGGTCGACCAGCTTCCACGACTCATCGCGACCGGAGTACGAGAAGTCCTTCAGGTCGCGCACGATGCGGGTGACCCGCTCGATGCCCTCGCGTGATTCGGCCATCAGCTGCGGCAGGTCGCGGCTGATGAAGTCGATGTCGAGGCGGTCACGGATATCGTCGATCTCCGGAATCAACGCCTTCGGGTCCGGCGCACGCAGGGCGCGCTCGTAGGCCTCGATCACGGTGAACAGGCTGCGCAGGTATTCCTGCAGGCTGCCCAGGTTGGAGTGCACGTAACCGATCGGGTTGTTGATCTCGTGCGCCACACCGGCGGCGAGCTGGCCGATCGAGGCCATCTTCTCCGATTGCAGCAGCTTTTCCTGGGTGCCGTTGAGGCGCAGGTAGGCCTGGCGCAGTTCGGCGTGGCGCTGCTGCAGCTCGCGTTCGTAGTCTTCCTGCCCTTCGATGTGGCGGAACAGGGCCAGGAAGTGCCCTTCGCCGACCGGGCCGTGGTGGTACAGGTGGGCGATGACCACGCCCTCGCCCAGCGGCAGGCTGCCGTTCCAGTGACCATGCTGGCGCGCCTGCTCCAGCGCATCGGGCGGCAACAGTTCACGCAGGCGCTGCGGCGGCGGCAATGCGCCGTCTTCGCCGTTGGCCAGCAGGTTCTGCGCGGCCGGATTGGCCAGGGCCACCTGCCCGTCTTCGGTGAACAGCAGCAGGCCTTCGCGCAGGCGCTCAAGCAGCGCCTGCAGCACCGGCTGCGGCGGAAGGGGGGCGGTAACCAGGGCGTTGGCAGCGGACACGGCAACTCGGGGCGTTCGAACAGGCGCCCAATATACGCGGTCACGCGGCGGGCTTCAGCCCGCGGAGAGGGGGTGTGCGATCGCCGTCGCGTCAGGCGACGGCGAGGGGGCGGCGGGCGGTGACCGTGTGCGACTGGCCCTTGGCGTCGTAGGCCGAGGCGTCTTCGGTACGGCCCAGCTGGCGCAGCGCCCAGTTGACCTCACGGCGGCGGCGCGACAGCAGCACACCGTTGGCCCGGTTGCGTTCGGCCAGTTCCTGCAGCTGTTCGCCCTCGCCGACCGGCGGTGCGCCTTCCAGCGCACGCAGTGCTTCCAGCTTGGCGCCGGTGGCACGGATCAGGGCGTGCACGTCGTGCTCGACCAGGGCCTGGCGCTCAACGTCCAGGGCCTGGGCGAGACGCTGCAGCGGCTCGCTCATCGCTGCGGTCATCCCTGCAGCTGCTGGTCCAGATTGAGCATGCGCGAAGCGATCGCGTCCGGATTGATCTTGTAGGTGCCGTTCTGCAGCGACTCGCGCACGGCGGCCACGCGCTGGGCGTCGATCGCCGGGGCGGTGGTCAGCTCACGCTCGATGGCCTGCAGATTGGTGGCCTCGCCGGTCAGGCGCAGGCTGTCGGCGGCCTCGACCGGGCGCGCCGGCGAATCGCTGCTGACGCCGGGCTTGCTGGCCGGGGTCGTCACGCTGCGCAGTGCCTGGGGGACCTGCAGGTTGCCGTCGATTTTCTGGCTCATGGGGTGTCCTGGAGTTGCCGTTCACAAGGGATAACGGCCGCTGGGCCGTGATCTTTAGGGATATTCTGCGGTAATTCAACGCGCCACGATTACGTCACCTGCGGCATCGACCGTGCCCTGCACGATCCTCCGCGAGGACAGGTTCTCCACCGAGACCCGTTCATTCTCGCCCGCGTCACCCATCGCACGGCCGGCAATGCGCACCTCGACCGAGCCGCGACGCGACACCAGGGCCACATTGTCTCCTCGCTTGATGAGACGCTGCACCACCAGGTCGTTGTTCGACAGCAGGGCCCCGGCCTGCAGCGGACGGCGGGCGATGCGGCCGATCGCCGCGTTGGGATCGGCCAGCACCGCACCGGCAATCCGGGCAGCATCACGCTGGGCAGTGGTGATATCGGCGGCGGTAAGGGTTTCTCCAGTGCCGATTCCACGATTGAGTACCAGCACGGTCTGGTTGCGCCGTACCTTCACCGGCACGAACAGGCGCCAACCGCCCGCATCGGGACAGCTGACCTCCACCGTGGTGTTGGCAGTGGGCTGCACCTGCAACGGGCCACCACACTTCGGCAGGCGCAGCGCGTCGGCCACCTGGGCCTCGCCCTCGCTGCCGGCCGGCAGCGTCGTCAGCGCTGCTGCGCGGATGCTGGCCACGGGCTGCCAGTCAGCGGCGCCCGCCCAGGGCGTGGCCAGGGCCAGGGCGATGGCATACAGAAATGTGACCCGGCGCATGGCGCCTCCTGTCGAGGGGATCTGGCCGAGATGCGTGCAAGGGATGTGCCAGATCGACGGGGCCGCCTTCTGTAGAGTCGAGCCATGCTCGACTGCTTTTCTCCGAACAGCCAGTCGAGCATGGCTCGACTCTACAAGAGACTCGGCCGAGCATGGCTCGACGCTACGAAAGCGCTCAAGTTCGGTGCCGAGCGCGCCGATACAGCAGCCATGTCCCATGACCTGCTCAACCGGATCGACCAGCGGACCCGACTGGCCGGCCACAACCGCCTGGCGCTGCTGCTGTTCCGTCTCGGCGGACGTCAGCTTTTTGGCGTCAATGTCTTCAAGGTGCAGGAAGTCCTGCGCCGCCCGGAGCTGTTCCAGGTGCCCGGTCTGCCCAGCCAGTTCTCCGGCGTGGCCGACGTGCGCGGCCGCTCGGTGCCGGTGCTGGACCTGGGCCTGGCGATCGGCCACCCCGAGCGTGAACCCGATGCGGACACCTCGCCCGGCTACCTGGTCGTCACTGAATTCAACCGCTCGATCCAGGGCTTCCTGGTCAGTGGCGTGGAGCGCATCGTCAACATCGCGGTGGAAGACATCCACCCACCGCCGGAGCTGGGCGCTGAATCGAGCTACCTGACCGCCGTGACCCGCTTCCAGGGCGAGCTGATCCAGGTGATCGACGTCGAAAGCGTGCTGGCCGACATTGCCCAGGTCCGCGGTGAAGCCGTGCTCGACCCGGCGATGGCGATGCCCGCCGATGGCCCGCAGCTGCAGGTGCTGGTGGTGGACGACTCGCGCGTGGCCCGCCAGCAGATCCGCAGCGTGCTTGACCAGCTGGGCGTGGGGGCGACCCTGCTGTCCGATGGCAAGCAGGCGCTGGACCACCTGCTGCAGATCCACGCCTCGGGCGAGAACCCGGCCGAACGCTACGCGATGGTGATCTCGGACATCGAGATGCCGGCCATGGACGGCTATACGCTGACGACGGAAATCCGGCGGCACCCGGGCCTGGCCGGCCTGTACGTGCTGCTGCACACCTCGCTGTCGGGCGTATTCAACAATGCGATGGTCGAGCGCGTGGGCGCCAACGCCTTCGTCGCCAAGTACTCGCCGCACGAGCTGGCCGACTTCGTGCTGGACCGCCTGCGCAAGGTCGCACTGGCGGCCTGACGGCCCGCCGATCCGGTAGTGCCGGCCGCTGGCCGGCAACCGCAGCCACATCTCAGAGCCGGCCAGCGGCCGGCACTACCCTCCCCTATTTGGCACACCGCTTGCAGCTTCCCGGGCAACGTTCCCGTGGGAGTGCACCGTGCGCAACCTGATTACCGACTACCTGGGCGTCCATGCCCAGGCCATGCCGTTGCGCGAACAGCGGATGAAGCTGATCGCCAGCAACCTCGGCAATGCCGACACGCCCGGCTACAAGGCCCAGGACCTGGACTTCGACGCCGCCCTGCGCCACGCCCAGGGGCAGGATGCCAATGGCCTGATGGCCACCACCCACGAGCAGCACTACGAAATCAGTAGTGGCCTGAATCCGTTCCAGATCGCGCGCGAAGGCGTGCAGCCCAGCCTGGACGGCAACACCGTCGATCCCGATGCCGAGCGCGCTGCCTATGGCCGCGCTGCGCTCGAGTACCGCGCCTCGCTCAGCTTCGTCGAGAGCAAGGTGCGTTCCATGCTGACCGCGATCACGGGGCAATAAGCCATGAGCAACCTGCCGATCTTCGACATCGCCGGCTCCGCGCTGCAGGCGCAGTCGGTGCGCATGAGCACCATCGCCTCCAACCTCTCCAACGCCGACACCGTCGCCGGTTCCGCCGACGCCGTGTACAAGCCGCTGGAACCGATCTTCCAGGCCGTCACCAGCAAGAACGATCCGAACATCACGTCGGTGAAGGTGAAGGAGATCACCCAGAGCGAGGCCGCGCCGATCAAGCGCTACGAGCCCGGCCATCCGCTGGCCGATGCCGACGGCTACATCTACCAGCCTGATGTCGATCCGGTGGCGCAGATGGTCAACCTGATCTCGACCTCGCGCAATTACCAGGCCGGCGTGGAGATGTTGACCACGGCCAAGGAACTGGCGCTGGCCACCCTGACCATGGGCCGCTGAGGCCCGCAGTACCGGATACCGCCATGACCACCTCCGTCAACAACCAGACCAACCAGGACGTCTACGCCGCGCTCGGCCTGAACGCTCCGAACAGCAACGCCACGAAAAAGAAGAACACGCTGGACCAGGCCGATTTCCTGCGGCTGATGACCGAACAGCTGCAGCACCAGGATCCGCTGAAGCCGATGGACAACACGCAGATGGTCGCGCAGATGGCGCAGATGTCGACCGTGCAGGGCATCACCGATCTGAACAAGACGGTGAAGGGCTTCCAGGAGTCGATGGCCAGCGACCAGGTGCTGCGTGGTGCGGCGCTGGTCGGCCACCAGGTGCTGGTGCCGTCGGAAAAGCTGGTGCTGGAGAAGGAAGGCAGTGTTGAAGGCACGGTCGCCGCACCCTCGGCCGGCATCATCACCGTGGACATCACCGATGCCAATGGCACCAAGGTCACCTCGCTGAGCGTGGAGGCCAAGGCTGCCGGCGAAACCGCCTTCAAGTGGGACGGCAAGGACGCCAACGGCAAGCGCATGGAACCCGGCAAGTACAGCGTGGTGGCCAACCACGTCGACACCGCCGGCAAGAGCACCAAGCTGTCCACCTACGTGCAGGCCCCGGTGGAAAGCGTGACCGTCGGTTCCGACGGCCTGTACCTGAATCTCAAGGGCCTGGGCACGGCCCCGATCGACTACGTGCTCCGCGTCAGCTGAGCCGCACACCCCGCACTTACCAGGAGCATCCCATGGGCTTCAATGTCTCGCTGTCCGGCATCAATGCCGCCAACTCCGACCTGAGCGTCACTGCCAACAACGTCGCCAACGTCAACACCACCGGCTTCAAGGAGTCGCGCGCCGAATTCGCCGACCTGTTCTCGGCCACCGGCTACGGCCTGTCGAAGAACGCCGTGGGTTCGGGCGTGCGCGTCTCCAACGTTGCCCAGCAGTTCAAGCAGGGCCACAACGAACAGACCGGCCGCAGCCTGGACATGGCCATTTCCGGTGAGGGCTTCTTCACCATGAACATGAACGGCACCCGCGTGTATTCGCGTGCCGGCAACTTCCAGACCGATGCCTCCGGCTTCGTGGTCAATCCGCAGGGCGCGCGCCTGCAGGTGTTCGCACCGAATGCCGATGGCACCAACTTCGATTCCGGCCGCATCGTCGACCTGCAGCTGCTGACCACCGACAGCGCGCCGAAGCAGACCAGCGAAGTGAAGGTCGGCTTCACCCTGCCGGCCAACGCCAAGCCGCCGACCGTCACCACCTTCGACCCGACCGACTCCAACACCTACAACCACTCCAGTGGTGGCATCACCGTGTACGACTCGCTGGGCGTGAGCCACATCCAGGTCTCGTACTTCGTCAAGGGGGCCAACCCCAATGAGTGGACCGTGCGCAACTACGTGGACGGCCAGCCGGCCGGCACGCCGACCCCGGTCACCTTCGACAACAGCGGCAAGCTGACCGCACCGACGGACGGCAAGGTCAGCCTCGGCACCTTCACCCCCAACACCGGCGCCGGCCAGTTGAACATGACGCTGGATATCACCGGCTCGACCCAGTACGGCGAGAAGTTCGCCCTGCGCAACACCCAGCAGGACGGCTATGCCGCCGGCAAGCTCAACGAGATCACCGTGTCGGAGACCGGCGTGGTCTACGCCCGCTACTCCAACGGTGCCGACAAGCCGCTGGGCCAGGTCGCGCTGACCACCTTCAACAACCCGCAGGGGCTGGAGTCGAAGGGCAACAACCTGTGGGTGGATACCTTCAGCTCGGGCACGCCGCGTACCGGCATGCCGGACACCTCCAACCTCGGCAAGATCCAGGCCGGCTCGCTGGAAGCGTCCACCGTCGACCTCACCGAGCAGCTGGTCAACATGATCACCGCGCAGCGCAACTTCCAGGCCAACGCGCAGATGATCACCACCCAGGACCAGATCACCCAGACCGTCATCAACATCCGTTGATGAGCTGCTGACCCTGCTACGGAACTCCCCGCATGGATAAAGCCCTTTACGTGGCGATGACCGGTGCCCGCGCCTCCCTGCAGGCGCAGGGTACGCTCAGCCACAACCTCGCCAACTCGGACACCCCCGGCTTCAAGGAAGCGCTGGCCAACACCGAAGCCTTCCCGATCCGCGGCCCGGGCTTTGCCTCGCGGGTGGATGCGCTGCACGTCGACGCCGGCTTCAACCGCCGGCCCGGCGCGCAGCACATCACCGGCAAGCCGCTGGACCTTGCACTGCAGACCGGCACCTGGCTGGCCGTGCAGTCCAGCGATGGCAGCGAAGCCTATACGCGCGGCGCTGCACTGTCGGTCACCCCGAACGGCCAGCTGGTGACCTCCAGCGGCCGCCCGGTGCTGGATGACAACAACAATCCGATCGCCATTCCGCCCTACCAGGCGATGGAGATCGGCGCCGACGGCACGATCTCGATCATCCCGCAGGGCGAAGGCCCGCAGACCATGGCCCAGGTCGGCCGGATCAAGGTCGTGCAGGCCCCGGACGAGCGCCTCGAGCGCGGCCTCGATGGCCTGTTCCGCAACACCGATCCGCAGCAGCCGTTCGCACCCGCGCAGGGCACCGCCGTGCACAGCGGCCAGTTGGAAGGCAGCAACGTCGATGCCGCCGGTGCACTGGTGCAGATGATCCAGCTGCAGCGCCAGTACGAAATGCAGGTGCAGGTGATCAAGCACGGCGACGACAACGCGCGCAGCGCCAACAGCCTGCTGCGCCTGGGCAGCTGACGGAATTCCGGCGCCGCCCGAGCGCGGCGCTGGCACACCGCTTGCAGACCCGCTACCAAGGGCCGCATCGCGCGGCCGGTTCCACCAGACAGGACACCGAAGATGAACCAGGCATTGTGGATCGCGAAAACCGGACTGGATGCGCAGCAGATGCGCATGTCGGTGGTTTCCAACAACCTCGCCAACACCAACACCACCGGCTTCAAGCAGGACCGTGCCAGTTTCGAAGACCTGCTGTACCAGCAGGTGCGCCAGCCCGGCGGTTCCTCGTCGGCGCAGACGCAGCTGCCGACCGGCCTGCAGCTGGGTACCGGCGTGCGCGTGGTGGCCACCGCCAAGAACTTCGAACAGGGTGGCCAGCAGCAGACCGGCCGCGCCCTGGACGTGATGGTCAACGGCCGTGGTTTCTTCGAGGTGCAGATGCCCGACGGCAGCTCGGCCTACACCCGTGATGGCTCGTTCAAGATCAACCAGGACAGCGAGCTGGTCACCAACAGCGGCTATCCGGTGCAGCCGGGCATCCAGATTCCCGAAGGCGCGCAGTCGGTGACCATCGGTACCGACGGCACCATCAGCGTGAAGATGGCCGACGGCGCCGCCTCGGTGGAAGTGGGCGCGTTGACCCTGACCGACTTCGTCAATCCGGCCGGCCTGCAGGCCCGCGGCGAGAACCTGTTCCTGGAGACCACCGCCTCCGGCCCGGCACAGAACGGCAACCCCGGCCTCAACGGCCTGGGCACCGTGGTGCAGGGCGCGCTGGAAGGCAGCAACGTCAACGTGGTGGAAGAGCTGGTGTCGATGATCGAAACCCAGCGCGCCTACGAAATGAACGCCAAGGCGATCTCCACCACCGATTCGATGCTCGGCTATCTCAACAACAAGCTCTGACCGGCCCAACCGGGAAACCGCCATGTCGCCCATTTCCACCTTCGCCCGCACTGCCCTCGCCTGCGCCGTGGCCGCCCTGCTCGGTGGCTGCGTGATCGCCGGCGACGTGCGCCCCTACGCGGCGATGGCGCCGATCCAGCCGATCATGCCGCCGCAGGCCGCGCCGACCGCCGGTGCGATCTACGCTGCCGGCCCGACCCTGCAGCTGTATTCGGACCGTCGCGCACGCGACGTCGGCGACCTGTTGACCATCACCCTGCTGGAAAACACCACCGCGCAGACCAGTGCCAACACCGCCACCAACAAGGAGTCGAACCTCAACCTGGGGACGCCCTCGATCCTCGGTGCGCCGGTCACCCTGGGCGGCAAGGACATCCTCAGCGCGTCGGCCACCGGCAAGCGTGATTTCACCGGCAAGGGCAACAGCGCGCAGAGCAACCGGCTGCAGGGCAGCGTCACGGTCACCGTGGTGCAGCGCCTGCCCAACGGCAACCTGGTCGTGCAGGGGCAGAAGAACCTGCGGCTGAACCAGGGCGACGAACTGGTGCAGGTGCAGGGCATCGTGCGCCCCGGCGACATCAGCCAGGACAACACCATCCCCTCCAGCCGCGTGGCCGAAGCCCGCATTGTCTACGGCGGACGCGGCCCGGTCGCGCAGTCCAACGCGATGGGCTGGTTGAGCCGCTTCTTCAACTCCGGCCTGACGCCGTTCTGAGTATGGCCATGAAAGCTCTCTTCTCTTCTACGTGGCAGCGACGCATCGCGTCGCTCTACGGATCATTCTTCCTCCTGCTGGCAATGGCTGCGCCGGCCAGTGCCGAGCGCATCAAGGACCTGGCCCAGGTCGGTGGCGTGCGCGGCAATGCGCTGGTGGGCTACGGCCTGGTGGTGGGCCTGGATGGCAGCGGTGACCGCACCAGCCAGGCACCGTTCACCGTGCAGAGCCTGAAGAACCTGCTCGGCGAGCTGGGCGTCAATGTGCCGCCGAACGTCAACCCGCAGCTGAAGAACGTGGCGGCGGTGGCGATCCATGCCGAACTGCCGCCGTTCGCCAAGCCGGGCCAGCCGATCGACATCACCGTGTCCTCGATCGGCAATGCGGTGTCGCTGCGTGGCGGCTCGCTGCTGATGGCTCCGCTGCGCGGTGCCGATGGCCAGATCTACGCGATCGCCCAGGGCAACCTGATCGTCGGCGGCTTCGGTGCGCAGGGCAAGGACGGTTCCCGCGTCTCGGTGAACGTGCCCAGCGTCGGCCGCATTCCCAACGGCGCCACCGTTGAACGTGCCCTGCCCGATCCGCTCGCCAATGGCGGCGACATCACCCTGAACCTGCACAACAACGATTTCACCACCGTCTCGCGCATGGTCGCTGCACTCAACAACGCCTTCGGCGAGGGCGCGGCGCGTGCCGTCGATGGTGTAACCGTGGCGGTCACCGCACCCACCGATCCCGGCGCGCGCATCGGCCTGCTGGCACGCATCGAGAACCTGGAGCTGACCCCGGGCAGCGCGCCGGCCAAGGTGGTGGTCAATTCGCGCACCGGCACCGTGGTCATCGGCCAGCAGGTACGGGTCGGCCCGGCCGCGATCTCGCATGGTTCGCTGACCGTGACGATCCAGGAAAACACCAACGTCAGCCAGCCCAACGCCCTGTCCGGCGGCCGCACCGTGGCCAGCCCACAGTCGACCATCACCGCCACCAACGACGGCAGCCGCATGTTCAAGTTCAGCGGCGGCACCACCCTGGACGAAATCGTGCACGCGGTGAACGCCGTGGGCGCGGCGCCGGGCGATCTCATCGCGATCCTGGAAGCCCTGAAGCAGGCCGGCGCATTGAGTGCCGAACTCGAGGTGATCTGACATGCGCATCAACCCCGCATTCGATCTGCACCCGGCGCAACAGAACGATCCGGCCAAGATCGACAAGGTCGCGCGCCAGCTGGAAGGCCAGTTCGCGCAGATGCTGGTCAAGAGCATGCGTGACGCCAGCTTCGGCGACTCGCTGTTTCCCGGCGAGAACAAGATGTTCCGCGACATGTACGACCAGAAGATTGCCGAGGCGATGACACGCGGCAAGGGCCTGGGCCTGTCGGGCATGATCAGCCGCCAGCTGTCCGGCCAGGCCACCGATGGCCCGGCACTGGATACCCGCGTGGACCCGGCCAAGGCCAGCCGCGCGTACCAGCTGAACGCACCGGCCAGGCCGGCACCGTCGCTGCCATTGGAAGACGGCAGCCAGGCCGTGCGCCTGCTGCAGCAGATGGCGGCCGGCGCACAGTCGGGCGCACAGGCCGCGGTGGCACCGATGGAGCAGGCACTGGACCTGATTGCCGGCCGCGAGAGCAGCAGCATGCACCGCGCGCTCGGCACAGACGATCCCTACATCGGCAGCCTGCAGGGCGATGACTGGGCGGCTGGCAGCGACCAGTGGTCGGCCACTGCCAGCAATCGCGGTACCGCGATCAGCCCGGCCGATGCCCTGGCCACCCGCACTGCCGTGGCGCAACTGGGCGAGCACACCCCGGAGGGCTTCGTGGCCAGCATCTGGCAGCACGCGCAGAGCGCGGCCAAGGAGCTCGGCGTGGATGCCCGCGCCCTGGTCGCGCAGGCCGCGCTGGAAACCGGCTGGGGCAAGCGCCACATCAAGCATGCCGACGGCAGCACCTCGCACAACCTGTTCGGCATCAAGGCCAATGGCTGGAGCGGCCAGCGTGCCGTGGCCGGCACCCATGAGTATGTCGATGGCGTGCGCCGCAACGAGACCGCCAGCTTCCGTGCCTACAGTTCGCCGGCCGAAAGCTTCGCCGACTACGTGCGCCTGTTGAAGACCAGCCCGCGCTACCAGCAGGCGCTGCAGGCCGGCACCGACGTGCAGGGCTTCGCGCGCGGCCTGCAGCGTGCCGGTTATGCCACCGATCCACGCTACGCCGCCAAGATCGCCGCGATCGCCGGGGGGCCGACCATCGAGCGCGCCGTAAGCGCCGTGGCCGACGCCGGCACGCGCCTTGGCCAGACCTTCGCCAGCACCGCAACCGCGGCGCTGGGTATCACTCGTCGTTGAGGAACCCCATGTCCAGCGTACTTTCCACCGGTACCGGTGCCCTGCTCGCCTTCCAGCGTGCGTTGGCGACCACCAGCCACAACGTGGCCAACCTCAATACTCCCGGTTACAGCCGGCAGAAGGTCAACTTCGCCACCGCTGATCCGCAGAACTACGGCTATGGAACGGTCGGCAACGGCACCCGCATCACCGACATCCGCCGCACCGCCGACCAGCTGGCGATCTCGCGCCTGCTCGACAGCAGCGGCGAGCTGGCGCGCCTGAAGCAGCTTTCCGGCATGGCCGACCGGGTCAACTCGCTGTTCTCGGAAGGCGCGACCAACATTGCCGGCGTCTGGTCGAACTTCTTCGACTCGGTCAGCGGCCTGTCCTCCAACGCCTCCGGCACCGCCGACCGGCAGAACATGCTCGACGGCGGCAAGGCCCTGGCCAACCGCTTCGTGCAGCTCAACACGCACCTGAACAACCTCAACGGCGAGGTCAACAACGGCCTGCTGGCCGGTGCCACCGAGGTCAACCGCCTGGCGCAGGAGATCGCGCAGATCAACGGCGCCATCGGCACCAACATCGCCAATGCCGCGCCGGACCTGCTCGATCGCCGCGACCAGCTGATCACCCAGCTGATCGGCTATACCGGCGGCACGGCGGTGATCCAGGACGGCGGCATCATGAATGTCTACACCGCCGGCGGCAACGCATTGGTGGTGGGCACCACGGCGACCAAGGTCACCACGGTGGCCGACCCCTACCAGCCCGAGCGCCTGCAGCTGGCGCTGGAGACCCAGGGCAACACGATCCGGCTTGACGCAAAGGCCGTCGGTGGCCAGATCGGCGGCCTGCTGGAATTCCGCGACACGGTGCTGACCCCGGCCCAGGCCGAACTGGGCAAGCTGGCCGTCGGCCTGGCCGAGACCTTCAACCAGACCCATCACCAGGGTGTGGACATGTATGGCCAGCTGGGCGGTGATTTCTTCAACATCGGCAATCCGCGCGTCACCGCCAACAATGCCAACACCGGCACGGCCAGCCTCAGCGCCACCTATGGCGACCTGGGCAAGCTGGACGCACAGAACGTGGTGCTGCAGTTCGATGGCACCCAGTGGAAGGCCAGCCGCGCCGACACCGGCGCCAACGTGCCGCTGACCGGTACCGGCACCGCCGCCGATCCGCTGGTGATCAATGGCGTCAAGCTGGTGGTCGGCGGGACCCCGGCTGCCAATGATCGATTCCTGCTGCAGCCCACCGCAGGCGTGGCCGGCAGCATGGAAGTGGCGATTACCGATCCCTCGCGCATCGCCGCCGCTGCGGCGGTGAAGGGCGCTGCCGCCACGTCCAACACCGGCACCGGCAAGCTGAGCGGGGTCACCGTCAGCGATTCGACCAACGCCAACCTGCGCAATCCGGCTGCGATCGTGTTCACCTCGGCCACCACCTACACCATCGATGGTGGCCCGCCGCAGACCTACACCCCGGGCCAGACCATCAGCGCCAATGGCTGGAGCTTCGTGCTGGACGGTGCGCCGAAGGTCGGCGACACCTTCAACATCACCCCCACCCCGGCCGGCTCGTCGGACAACAGCAATGCCTCCCGGCTGGCCAAGGTGGAGAGCGCGAAGGCGTTCAACAGCGGCACGGTCACCCTCAACGGTGCGCTGGGCGGCCTGACCACCCAGGTCGGCGCTGCCGCACGTTCGGCCGAGTATTCGCTGGAAGCGCAGCTGGTGATCAACGACAAGGCGCAGGAAGCGCGCGACGAAGTGTCCGGCGTCAACCTGGACGAGGAAGCGGCCGACATGCTGCGCCTGCAACAGGCCTACCAGGCCGCCTCGCAGCTGATTTCCACCGCCGACAGCATGTTCCAGACCATCCTGGGAGCCGTCCGCCGATGAGCAGCCGCATCTCCACCAGCATGATGTTCAACCAGTCCGTGTCGCTGATGATGGCCAAGCAGGCCAAGCTCAGCCACCTGGAGCAGCAGATCGCCACCGGCAGCAAGATCGTCAGCGCCAAGGACGATCCGGTCGCCGCCGGTGCCGCAGTCGGTCTTGACCGCAGCCTGGCCGCGCTTGACCGCATGAAGCTCAATGCCGGCAACGTGCAGAACCGGCTGGGCGTGCAGGAAAACACCCTGGCCCAGGTCAACGACCTGATGGCGCGCGTCAATGATCTGACCATCCAGGCCAGCAACCCGGCGCTGAGTGCACCGGACAAGAAGACCCTGATCACCGAGCTGAACCAGATCCGCGATGGCCTGCTGTCACTGGCCAACGCCGACGATGGTACCGGCCGCTACGTGTTCGGCGGCACCAACGACGGCGACCCGCCGTTTGCCAAGATCAACGGCAAGGTGGTCTACCGGGGCGACCAGACCCAGCGCCAGATCGAAGTCGGCCCCGATACCTACGTGCGCGATGCGCTGCCCGGCAGCGAGATCTTCATGCGCATCCCCACCGGCGATGGCTTTGTCGATGGCGGCGCGGCGGCCGGCAACACCGGCAACGGCGTGCTGACCAACATCACGCGCGACGGCAGTGACAGCTGGAACGGACAGGCCTTCAGCATCCGCTTCACCGCTGCCGACCAGTACCAGGTGCTGGACGGCGCGGGCAACGTCACCGGTACCGGCACCTACAAGGCCGGTGACAACGTGGAAGTGAACGGGGTGCGCCTGCAGATCACCGGTGCACCCGCTGCGGGTGACAGCTTCAACGTCACGCCCGCGAGCAGCCGCGACATCTTCGACACCATGGACAAGCTGATCGCCGCGCTGGATGCCGACACCGGAACCACCGCGAAGATGTCCGCGCAGCAGAACGAGCTGCAGAGTGCCCTGCGCGACGTGGCACGCGCCTCCGAACGCATGATCGATTCACGTGCCGCAGGCGGCGCACAGCTGAAGGCATTGGATAACGCCGCGGACATGCGCGAGGCCAACGGCGTGACCCTGAAGACCACGCTGTCGCAGATGCGTGACCTGGACTATGCCGATGCATTGAGCCAGTACCAGCTGCAGAGCACCGCGCTGCAGGCGGCACAGACGATCTTCTCGCAGATGCAGTCGATGTCGTTGTTCAACAAGATCCGCTGACGCTTCCCTCGCGTCACCCCTGAAAGGCCGCGATGCCCTGCATCGCGGCCTTTTTCGTTTCCGTGCCCGGCGCCATGCCCGCTGCGGCGGAATACCCGTGATTGCCCATCAAGGCCGGCGCTGCCCCGCCGATACCTTCATCAGCGCTGGTCGGGCCTGCCCCGACCGCCCCTTTCCGGGATTGCCTTCACGCCCTTCCAGGGCTGAAAAGCCCGGTAAAAACAGCCTCCAGCAGCGAATTACGGCTCCAGCGGAATTCACGGCTAAAGGTTGTTGACAAAGCGCCGTTATTCATTTGGCAACAGCGAAGCACACAGCCACACAAAAAAACCGGCGGCGCTTCGTTTCATTCACCAACGGGTTCCATATAAGAGGAGACGACCCCATGGCACAGGTAATCAACACCAATACGATGTCGCTCAACGCTCAGCGCAACCTGAGCACCAGCGGCAGCTCGCTCGCTACCACCATCCAGCGCCTCTCGTCCGGCCTGCGCATCAACAGCGCGAAGGACGACGCGGCCGGCCTGGCCATCAGCGAGCGCTTCACCACCCAGATCCGTGGTCTGGACGTGGCCATCCGCAACGCCAACGACGGTATCTCGCTGGCCCAGGTCGCCGAGGGTTCGCTGAGCGAAGTCGGCAACAACCTGCAGCGCATCCGCGAACTGGCCGTCCAGTCCTCCAACGCCACCAACTCGGCCAGCGACCGCAAGGCGCTGCAGGCCGAAGTAACCCAGCTGGTCTCCGAAGTGGACCGCGTCGCCAAGCAGGCCGATTTCAACGGCACCAAGCTGCTGGACGGCTCTTTCACCAGCCAGCTGTTCCAGGTCGGTGCCAACGCCGGCCAGGCCATCGCCATCAACAGCGTGGTCAACGCCAAGGCCGATTCGCTGGGTGCCGCCTCCTTCGCCAACGGCTACACCGGCACCGCGCTGGCGACCGACAAGGCCACCGCCGACACCACCTACTCCGGCCTGCAGATCTCGGTCACCCCGCCGGGCGGCACCGCCACCACGATCACCGTCAACGACTTCACCGTGAAGGCGGGCGAGTCGATCACTTCGGCCACCTCCGCCGCGATCAACAACAAGCTGGGCGAAACCGGCGTCATGGCCTCGGTCAATGCCGGCGTGATCAGCCTGGCTTCGGTCAAGGACGGCCAGACCTTCACCCTGGGCGTCAGCGCCGCGACCCCGCCGACCGGCGCCACCGCCGCGACGATCGCCGGCCTCGGCCTGACCGAGACCAGCACCAATGGCGGCACGCTCACCGGCACCTCGGCCAGCTTCGTCAAGGACCTGAACGTCACCACGGCCGAAGGCGCGCAGAAGGCGCTGTCGATCGTCGACAAGGCCCTGGAATCGGTCAACAGCGTCCGCGCCGACCTCGGCGCGATCCAGAACCGCTTCACCTCGGTGGTGGCCAACCTGCAGACCTCCTCGGAGAACCTGTCGGCCTCGCGCAGCCGCATCCGCGATACCGACTTCGCCAAGGAAACCGCCGAGCTGACCCGCACCCAGATCCTGCAGCAGGCCGGTACGGCCATGCTGGCCCAGGCCAACCAGGTACCGCAGAACGTGCTCAGCCTGTTGCAGCGCTGACATGAGCCGCCCCCGGGGCACGTCGGGGGCGTCTAACCCAACTCACGTGCAACCGCTCAAGGACCTCTCCTCATGGCACAAGTCATCAACACCAATACGATGTCGTTGAATGCTCAGCGTAACCTGAGCACCAGCGGCAGCTCGCTGGCCACCACCATCCAGCGCCTGTCCTCCGGTTCGCGCATCAACAGCGCCAAGGACGACGCCGCCGGTCTGGCGATCTCCGAGCGCTTCGGCACTCAGATCCGCGGCACCGACGTCGCCATCCGCAATGCCAACGACGGCATCTCGCTGGCCCAGGTCGCCGAAGGTTCGCTGACCGAAATCGGCAACAACCTGCAGCGCGTCCGCGAGCTGTCGGTGCAGGCGTCCAACGCCACCAACTCGGCCAGCGACCGCAAGGCGCTGCAGGCTGAAGTGACCCAGCTGGTCTCGGAAATCGACCGCGTCGCCAAGCAGTCGGACTTCAACGGCACCAAGCTGCTGGACGGCACGTTCTCCAGCCAGCTGTTCCAGGTCGGCGCCAATGCCGGCCAGGCCATCGCCATCGACAAGACCATCGATGCCAAGGCCAACGCCCTGGGTGGTGCACAGTTCTCCAGCGGTACCGCAACCGCAATCGCCGGTACCGCTGACACTGACACCGCAGTGGGTGCGTTCACCATCACCGACAGCAAGGGCACCGTCTTCAACTTCGGCGCCATGACGGTCAAGAGCGTCGGTGACGCTGCCGCCAACACCGCTGCAAACGGCAAGGCCGTCGTTGCCGCCATCAATGCGAAGATCGGCGAAACCGGCGTGCTGGCCGAAACCGATGCCGCCGGCGCACTGACCCTGACCTCGGTCAAGGACAGCGTGAACAACGCGGGCGCTTTCACTGCCATCGGCAGCTCGCTGGCCGGCTTCGCCGCAGCAACCCCGGTCCCGGGCAAGCAGTTCGCCGACAAGATCGACGTGTCCACCGTGAAGGGTGCGCAGCAGGCGATGGAAGTGGTCGACAAGGCCCTGGGCGCGATCAACAGCACCCGTGCCGACCTCGGTGCGATCCAGAACCGCTTCACCTCGGTGGTGGCCAACCTGCAGACCTCGTCGGAAAACCTGTCGGCATCGCGCAGCCGCATCAAGGACACCGACTTCGCCAAGGAAACCGCCGAGCTGACCCGCACCCAGATCCTGCAGCAGGCCGGTACGGCCATGCTGGCCCAGGCCAACCAGGTGCCGCAGGGCGTGCTCAGCCTGCTGCGCTGATCCGCTCCCTGATCGACCGCCGGGCGGCATCTGAACCGCCGCCCGGCGCCTGAAACACGTTCCACCTTCGCCAAAGGAAAGCACCATGGCACAAGTCATCAACACCAACACCATGTCCCTGAATGCTCAGCGTAACCTGAGCACCAGCGGCAGCTCGCTGGCCACCACCATCCAGCGCCTGTCCTCCGGTTCGCGCATCAACAGCGCCAAGGACGACGCCGCCGGTCTGGCGATCTCCGAGCGCTTCGGCACTCAGATCCGCGGCACTGACGTCGCCATCCGCAATGCCAACGACGGCATCTCGCTGGCCCAGGTCGCCGAAGGTTCGCTGACCGAAATCGGCAACAACCTGCAGCGCGTCCGCGAGCTGTCGGTGCAGGCCTCCAACGCCACCAACTCGGCCAGCGACCGCAAGGCGCTGCAGGCTGAAGTGACCCAGCTGGTCTCGGAAATCGACCGCGTCGCCAAGCAGTCGGACTTCAACGGCACCAAGCTGCTGGACGGCACGTTCTCCAGCCAGCTGTTCCAGGTCGGCGCCAATGCCGGCCAGGCCATCGCCATCGACAAGACCATCGATGCGAAAGCGGGTTCGCTGGGCACCTCGACCTTCGCAAGCGGCGCAACTGACGTACTGGCCGCCAGTACCGACGGCTCGCGCATTACCGGCAAGGTAATGGGCGTGGACATCGGCACCGTCGAGATCAAGGCCGGCGCCTCCACTGCCGATGCGTCCAAGGCTGTCGCCACGGCGATCAATGCCAAGATCGGCGAAGCCGGCCTCTATGCCGAGGCGAATGCCGATGGCTCGATGAAACTGACCTCGGTGAAGGAAGGCAAGGCGGTCGTCGCTGCCGACATCGCGCTTGAGCGCAGCGACCTGAACGCCGGCACCGGCGTGTGGGGCGCGAAGAATGCAGCCGCTGGTTACACCGCTGGCACCGCCACCGCTGCCAACGTGCAGAAGCTGGACGTGAGCACGGTGCTTGGTGCACAGCAGGCAATGGAAGTGGTCGACAAGGCCCTGGGCGCGATCAACAGCACCCGCGCCGACCTCGGTGCGATCCAGAACCGCTTCACCTCGGTCGTGGCCAACCTGCAGACCTCGTCGGAAAACCTGTCGGCGTCGCGCAGCCGCATCAAGGACACCGACTTCGCCAAGGAAACCGCCGAGCTGACCCGCACCCAGATCCTGCAGCAGGCCGGTACGGCCATGCTGGCCCAGGCCAACCAGGTGCCGCAGGGCGTGCTCAGCCTGCTGCGCTGATCCACGGCAAGAAGGCGCCGCTGCCGTCGGATTGAACCGACGGCAGCGGCAACCCGGAAGCCACGGTGCACGAAGGCGCGGGCCATGCCCGGCCCGGGAACCCTCCCGAACCGGCTTGGCATCGCCCGCTCCTGCGGACCTCTCTTTCAGCGCTGTACCTTTGACTGTACGTACCGGGCGGCTTCGTCTCCCCCCGATTGTCAGTAGCCTGATCCCTCCCCTGCATTGGGGGAGGGTTTTTTGCAGACTCCCGGCAGCCCGCGGTGAACCTCCCCGCACCCTGCCCCAACCCTCCTGCAACCTGCGTGCCAGAACCCGCGCCAGAGCATTGGCACGGCGCATGCATCAACGAAGTCCTCAAGACCCAGCGGCACAGGCCGCTATTTTCGTTGACGACGGGCCACCGCACGACGGCCAGGCCCGTATACCAGGAGAAACGACGTGGCAGACTTTGGATACGGTGGCATTGGCTCGGGACTGGATATCTCCAGCATCGTCAACCAGCTGGTCGCAGCCGACCGCAAGCCGGCCGACAATGCACTGAACCTGCAGCAGTCCAAAGCCAAGATGCAGCTGTCGTCGATCGGCACCGTCACCTCGGCCTTCGACAAGCTGAAGACTGCACTGACCGCGCTGAAGGCCACCACCGCCTTCGATACCCGCACGGTGACCGCCAGCGGCAAGGCGCAGCCCGCCAATACCGAGGATGTGCTGACCGCATCGGTGGCGCTGTACGACCTGGGCACGACCAAGGCGGCCGCGTCCAACGGCACGCACCAGGTGGAGGTGACATCCCTCGCCACGGCACACAAGCTGATTGCCGACACCTCGTTCCCGAAGACCGACACCTTCGGCGCCGGAACCTTGACGCTGACCGTCGGCGTGGGCGACAAGGCCAAGACCATGAACGTGGCGGTGGAGGACGGCGACACGCTGACCACCATCCGCAACAAGATCGATGCCGCCGGCCGCAAGGAAGGCGTGCAGGCCACACTGATCACCTCCGGCGACAACCAGTACCTGTCGATCGCCCAGGAGAAGACCGGTGCCGCCAATGCGATCAAGCTGGAGTACGGCGGCAGTGATCCCAAGCTGGGCGCACTGGTCGGCAGCCTGAAACAGAACACCGCTGCAGCGGACGCCGAACTGACCATCGATGGCGTCAAGGTGGTCAGCGCCAGCAATACGGTGGCAGATGCGGTGCCTGGCCTGACCCTGAACCTGAAGGTTCCCGGCAAGAGCACGGTCGTGATCAGTACCGACACGGCCGCCGCCACCAAGGTGATGCAGGAATTCGTGACCGCCTACAACGCGGCCATCGCAGCGATCAACACCGAAACCAAGTACGACGCCAAGACCAAGGAAGCGGCCACGCTGACCGGCGACGCGCAGATGCGTGGTGCTGCCAGCCAGCTGCGTTCCATGATGTCGGGCGTGCTGAAGGAGCTTTCCGCCGACGGCCTGGACCCGAAGGTACTAGGCCTGCAGACACGCGGTTATCCAAACGCCGACGGCAGCCTGGTGCTCGACACCACCAAGTTTGCCGCCGCACTGGCCAGCCAGCCTGAAAAGATCCGCTCGGCCATCACCGGCGACACCGGCGGTGCCGGCACGCTCTACACCATGGTCGACGGCTATGTCAGCACCACGGTCGGCAAGGAAGGCGCCTTCGTCGCCCGCACCAAAGGCCTCAACACCACGCTGGACAACATCGACAAGCGCCGCAAGGACCTGGACACGCGCATGAAGGGCGTGGAAGAGCGCTACAAGAAGCAGTTCATCGCGCTGGACAGCCTGATGGGCAAGCTGCAGCAGAGCAATACGTCGCTGCAGCAGCAGCTGGCACAGCTGAACCGCTGAAGGTCTACGCGCAACGCTCAAGTTTGGCGTGCAACGCACCGATAACGGACGCAACAGCAATCATCGCCGCGCCGCCGGCAACGATCCCCTCGATCGCCCGGCGGCACCCCGCGCAAGGAGAATCACGAATGTACGGTTCCAGCCGTCAATATGCCGAACAGTATCGCCAGGTGGGAGTGACCAGTGCGGTCGCCGACGCCGATCCGCACAAGCTGGTGGCGATGCTGCTGGCTGGCGCGCTGGAGCGCGTGCGCCGCGCCCTGGCCAGCCTCGAGCGTGGCGACCAGGCCGGCAAGGGCAAGGCGATCGGCGAAGTCTGCGCGATCGTCGGCCACCTCAACGGCTCGCTGGACCATGAGGCCGGTGGCGAGATCGCCGGCAACCTGTCGGCACTCTACGACTATGTGCTGCAGCGCCTGACCGAGGCCAACCTGCACAATGATCGTGCAGCGCTGGACGAAGCCCTGCAGCTGCTGGGCGAAATCGACAGCGCCTGGAACGCGATCCCGCACGAACAACGCCGCCCGGCCGCGGTGGCGCCATGAGCCTGCACGAACTGCACGCGCAGCTGGACGCGTTCGAGAAGGCACTAGGCGAAGAAGCCCTCGACCAAGCCGACAGCCTGCTCGACGGCCACGACAGCGCCCTGCATGCCCTGCTCAGCCAGCCGCTCACCGCGGCCGACCACGCGCCACTGAGCGCACTGTTCGAACGCCAGCAGAACCTGCTTGGCCTGCTGCGCCAGCGCCGCGACGCAGTCGCTGCCCTGATGAACGATGGACAGCGTTCTCTTCGCGCGGCGCATGCCTACCTGCAGGCAGAATCGCTGGCATGACCCAACTGCCGACAACGTCGCTGCACCACCCCGCCGAAAGCGAGCTGTTCGACGAAACGCTCAGCTGCGAACTGGCCCTGCCCGCCGAGTTCCAGCCCGGCAGTGCCGCCGGCCGCACCAGCAGCGCCGAAGGCCTGCTGCGCAGCCTGGCGCTGGTGGAAGACAGCCGCGTTGACGAGCATGACGACCGCAACGAGGCCAGCCTGCAGCTGCAGCGGCTCGAAGCCAAGCTGGACCTGGCGATGGTGCTGCTCGGCCGGCTGGTTCGCCAGCAGGGCCAGGAACTGACCCTGCGCCCGGTGCGCTGGTCACGCCGTGGCATCCGCCTGCAACTGGGCCCGCGCAGCGGCGCCATGCCTGGCCAGGCCGGGCTGGTGCGGCTGCAACCCAGCGACTGGCTGCCCGACCACATCGACCTGCCGGTGGAAGTGATCGCCGAAGCCGCCGACGGCGGTGGTGGCCATTACCTCTGGCTGCGCTTCCAGCGCCTCGGCGACGGCCTGGAAATGGCCATGGAGCGGCACCTGTTCCGCCTGCACCGCCGCCAGGTGGCCGAGGCTCGCCGGGCCCGCTGAAACCCACCATTGCGATGCAGGACAGGCAACGCTTGGCGCGCCCGTTCAGCTAAGTTAAGGTGGACTCCCCTACACGGACCAGTTGCGTGCCTGTGCGAGTTCTCATCGTCGACGATCACACCCTGGTCCGCGCCGGCCTGGCGCGGCTGCTGCAGGGGTTTGCCGACGTGCAGCTGGTTGCCGAGGCCAGCAATGCCGAACAGGCGTTGCAGCTGGCCCTGCAGCATGCGCCGGATGTGGTGCTGATGGATCTGTCGTTGCCCGGCCGCACCGGCCTGGAAGCGCTCAGTGACATCCGCCTGCGCGCGCCCGGTACCCGGGTGGTGATGATGACCATGCACGACGATGCCGCGCATGTGCGCGATGCACTCGATCGCGGCGCGGTGGGCTTCGTGGTCAAAGATGCCGCGCCGCAGGAGCTGGAACTGGCCCTGCGTGCCGCGCACGCCGGCCAGGTGTTCCTCAGCCCGCAGATCTCGGCCAAGATGCTGGCGCCCATGCTGGGCCGCGAGAAGCCCACCGGCATCGCCGCGCTGTCGCCGCGCCAGCGCGAGATCCTGCGCCGCATCGGCAAGGGCGAGAGCAACAAGGAAATCGCCGCTGACCTCGGCATCAGCGTCAAGACGGTGGAGACCCACCGCGCACGCATGATGGAGTCGCTGGGCTGCCGCCGCGCCAATGATCTGTTGTTGCTGGCCGCCCGCCACCAGCACGAGCTGGAGTGAATCGGCATACCGGCGGCGACGAAATCCCGTCGCCCTGACAGGCCCCGACAGGAATCCGTACACGCCGCGTAGCAGACGCGGCAGGGCCGCCACCACGAATCAATGACTTGGCGGCGGCCTTCGTCAACATCCCGCGTCAATGTAGGGGAAATCCTTACATCCTGTCGGGAGATCCACGAAAGCCCTCAGGAACCCCCCGATTCCGCACCCGTCGGATCAAAAGCAAGATGCGTTCCACAAGGCGCCGGGGAGCGGTGCCGGGGAACCACGATGAAGGCTGCACTCTCGACCCAGCTGGGCCAACAACTTCACCTCACCCCGCAGCTGCTGCAGTCGATCCGGCTGCTGCAGCTTGATGGCCTGCACCTGGAACAGGAAATCCAGCGCCTGCTGGACTCCAACCCGCTGCTGGAGATCGAAGAGGCCGAAGCCCCCGCCGCCGAGGCCACCGAGGCCAGCACCACCACGCTGGAGACGGCCGCGTTCGACGAGCTGCCGGAATCCTCGATGTGGGACGTAGCCGGCACCAGCTGGCAGGACGGCGACGACGACCGCATGGCGCGCATCGCCGCCGGTGAATCGACCGATCCGCAGCTGCGCGTGCTGCAGCGCCTGTCGCTGGACATGGACGACCGCGGGCTGGCCGTCGCTGCCTTCTGGCTGGACCACTGCGATGACGCCGGCTACCTGCAGGCACCGCTGGGCCAGCTGCAGCTGCTGGCCAGCGCCCAGTTCGACATCGACGCCGATGGCGTGGAAGCGATCCGCCAGCAGCTGCTGCACGGCGAACCGGCCGGCATGGCCGCGCAGGACCTGCGCGAAGGCCTGCAGGCGCAGCTGCGCAGCCTGCACGGCGTGGTGCCTGCTCGCCACCTGGCCGCGCGCATCCTGGACGGCGCGCTGGACGCACTGGCCGCGCACGACTACCCCGCCCTCGCCCGCCAGCACGACGCCGAGATCGACGACGTGCGCGAAGCGGTGCGCCTGATCCTCTCGCTGCAGCCGCGCCCTGGCGACAGCCTGTTGCCCGAGCGCAACGCCGTGGTGGTACCGGACGTGGTCGCCTGGCACGCCGACGCGCAGTGGAAGGTGGCACTGAACCCGGCCACCAGCCGCCGCGTGTCGATCAACAGCCAGTACGAACAGGCGCTGGCCGACAGCAACGACGCCGCCCCGGCCCTGCGCGAAATGCTGCAGGAAGCGCGCTGGTTCAGCCGCGGCCTGTCGATGCGCTACGACACCCTGCTGCGGACCGCGCGGGTGATCGTCGAGCGCCAGGCCGCTTTCCTGGTGCGTGGCGAGGAGGCCATGGCGCCGCTGACCCTGAAGGAAGTGGCCGAGGAAATCGGCATGCACGAGTCCACCGTCTCGCGCATCACCACCGGCAAATTCCTGCAGACTCCGCGCGGCACCTTCGAACTGAAGCACTTCTTCGCCGTGCGCCTGGAAGGCGCCAGCGTCTCCGGCCAGGCGGTAAAGGCCATGGTCCGCCGCCTGATCGATGCCGAGCCAGCCGGCCGGCCGCTGGCCGATGAAGCGATCGCCGGGCTGTTGTCGCGCCAGGGGGTGAACATTGCCCGCCGAACCGTCGCAAAATACCGGGAACAACTGGACATCGCCCCGGCCCGTGAACGGCGCCGGCTCGGCGCCAGGCAACCGCAGCTGGCCCGGGTGGGCTGAAAAGGATGTTGGACATGAACAAGCTTACGGTCCTGCTGGTCGATGACCACGAGGGCTTCATCAACGCGGCGATGCGCCATTTCCGCAAGATCGACTGGCTGCAGATCGTCGGCAGCGCCGGCAACGGCCTGGAAGCGATCGAGCGCTCGGAAACGCTGCGCCCGCAGGTGGTACTGATGGACCTGGCCATGCCGGAAATGGGCGGCCTGCAGGCCACCCGCCTGATCAAGTCGCAGGACGACGCACCGTACATCGTGATCGCCAGCCACTTCGACGACGCCGAGCACCGCGAACACGCGCTGCGCGCCGGCGCCGACAATTTCGTCAGCAAGCTGTCCTACATCCAGGAAGTCATGCCGATCCTGGAAGGCCTCAGGGAGGATCGATCGTGAGCGAATCGCGCATCCTTGTACTGGACAACGACGCCGTGCGTGCCGAGCGCACCGTTGCCCTGCTGGAATTCATGGACTTCAACCCGCGCTGGGTCTCCGACGCGGCCGATTTCGACCTGGGCCGCCAGCGCCAGAACGACTGGATGGCGGTGATCGTCGGCAGCCTGGATGACAGTGCCGCCAGCACTGCGCTGTACCACTGGCTCGGCGGCAGCAGCCTGCCGCCGCCGGTGCTGCTGGCCGACGGCGATGCCGCTGCCTTCGCGCAGCAGCATGGCCTGCACGAGGCCAACATCTGGCCGCTGGAGACCCCGCTGCGCCACGCGCAGATGGAAGCCCTGCTGCGTCGCGCCAGCCTCAAGCGCCTGGATGCCGAGCACCAGGCCGGTGCCGTGCAGGAGCAGGGACCGACCGGCAACGGCCCGGCCGTCACCGAACTGCGCACCATGATCGAGCAGGTCGCCGCGTTCGATACCACCGTGCTGGTGCTGGGCGAATCGGGTACCGGCAAGGAAGTGGTGTCG